>JACPAX010000056.1 GCA_016180585.1 Candidatus Omnitrophota bacterium
CACGATGTAGGTATAGTCCTCCCCACTTTTAATCACGGCCGGCTTTTCCGGGTCGATAAAGCCGAATTTTACGTCCTCATCCGAAATATTCCTCAACATATCAATTAAAAACCCCGGATTAAAACCAATCGCAATCTCCCCCCCTTTATAATCCACCTCCACCTCCTCGCGCGCCTCGCCGAGCTCGGGGGTATTTTTGGTAATGACCATTTTATCTTTTAAAATATTGATTTTAACCGATTGAGAATCCTGGCTCGTTAAAATGCTCACGCGGCGGGTGGCCTGCAAAAATTCCTGGGTGTTGATGTGAAATTCCTCTTTTATTTTTTTAGGAATGACCTGCTCGTAATTGGGATACTCCCCCTCAATCAGCCTGGAAATCACGGTGACGGCGGAGAGATTGATTTGGAGCTGGTTTTCTTTGAAATAAAAAATTACCTCCCCCTCTTCTCCGAGGTTGCGACCCAGCTCCTGGATCGTCTTCATCGGCACAATCACATCCTTATGGGCGTTGCCCAGCTCGGGAATGGACTTCTCGACCAACGCAAGCCGCCGCCCGTCCGTCGCGACAAGCCGCAACCCCTTGTCTTTAAAGCTAAAAAGGATCCCGTTGAGCACGTAGCGCGTCTCATCATGACTCATCGCGAAGGCGGTGAGCTGAATCATTTCTTTTAATACTTTTTGTGGAAATTTAACAAGGTCCGCGCTTTTACTTTGGGGTGGAAATTCCGGGATCTGCGGAAAATCCTCCTTAAGCAGCCCCGCTAAACGGAAAAAACTTTTACCCGACTCAATATGGATGGACTGTCCTTTTTTAACCGAGATCCGGATTGGTTGCTGGTTCCCGAGCTCCTTCACAATTTCGCTGAACTTCCTGGCGGGAACCGTGATTGACCCCTCCTCTTCCACTTCTCCATTCACTTTAACCAATACCCCTATCTCCAAATCCGTCGCGACAAGCCTTATCTCTTGTTTTTTAGCTTCGACTAAAATATGGGAAAGGATAGGAAGTGTGTTTTTTGTGCTGACCGCGTTTTGAACCGCCTGAATTCCCTTTATCAAATCATCTTTGAGTAGGTTTAATTTCATTAAAGTCGCTCCGCTTTTATTATTTATCTTTATCTAAAAGAAAAACAGTCTTAGTAGTAGGCGCTGGGGTTTGGTGAATTGGGCGTTAACCCCCTATTTTAAAATAAGTTAAAACAACCACAACCTGTGTATAACCCCGCGGTTATTCACAACCCAAATCAACCACGGTCATTTCTTGATAGTTATCACCAACTTATCCACAAGCGATTTGGATTTTTGGTCCTTCTTTAAATCCTTCTTTATTTTTTCGTAGGCATGAAGGACGGTGGTGTGATCCCGTCCGCCAAACTGCTCGCCGATCTCCGGAAACGAGAGCCCGGTCATCTCCCTTGAGAGAAACATGGCCACGTGCCGGGGGTAAACCACGTTGCGCGACCGGCGCTTGGCGGTCATGTCCGACGGGCGCACCTCAAAATACTCGGCGACCTTGCGCTGGATGAGGTCCACGGTGATTTTTCTCTCCGTCTCCACAATCAGGTCTTTTAGGACCTCGTAGGCGACCGTTTCGTCCACCTCCTTGCCGACGAGCTTCGAGTAGGCCACGACGCGGATCAGCGCGCCCTCAAGCTCCCGGATTGGATGTCGGTGACCAAGCCCCACTCAAATCGGGAGACGAGCCGCTCCTCGAGATTGGAGATGTCTTTGGGCGGCTTGTCGCTTGAGACGACGATCTGCTTGTGGGAATCGTAAAGTGTGTTGAAGGTATGAAAAAATTCCTCCATCGTGGCTTCTTTGCCCGCGATGAAGTGGATGTCGTCGATGAGGAGGCAATCAACGCTCCGGTATTTCTCCCGGAATTTGATGGTCGTGCCGGTCTTGATCGCGTTGATGAGCTGGTTGGTGAACTTTTCGCTGGTGATGTAGAGCACCTTGGTCGCCGAGGCCCTTTTTAAGACCTCGTGCCCGATCGCTTGCATGAGATGCGTCTTCCCCAGCCCCACCGGCCCGTAGATGAAAAGCGGATTGTACGCCTTGGCGGGCGTCTCGGCGACCGCCAACGATGCGGCATGCGCGAAACGGTTGGAAGGGCCGACCACAAAGCTTTCGAAAGTGTAGCGGTCGTTGAGAGGGGTTTCGAGCGGGGCTGCGGGAGGCGCCGCCGGCTGGACGGACGGCGCTTTGTAGACCGCCGCGGGAGAGCTCTCCGGCGGGACCGGCTCGGCGCTTGAGACCTCAAAGTCCATTTTAATATCCTGGCGGCCGCAGGTCTCCCGGAGGGCCAGAAGGAGCAGACTCCCGTAATGGTCGAGAATCCAGCTTTTAAAAAATTCGTCGGGGACGCCGAGGACGAGCGCTTCTTCGGACAGGCGGATCGGCTGGATGGGCTTGAGCCACCGGTCGTAGACGTGGGGGCTCAGCTCTTTGGCCAGCGAATGAAGCGTTTTGGACCAGAGGCCTTCGGCGGTTTCGGAAATAAAATTATCCACAGGATTTCATCAAGGCGACAATTTTTTAGGAGAATAAATTTATATAAGTTATTTATTTAAAACAACTTAAAAAAAATCAAACCTGGAATGTTTTTCAACCCGCCAAAAGGTTATTTATCAACAAGTTATCCACAGGCTATTTTTTTAGGGGTCGACAGGCGAAATTATAACAAGCGGGAGGAGGTATTGCAATAAGTATTTTCATTTTCCGGGGGGTTGTGCTTGACTCGATAAACTCTTGTGTTATAATTCTACTCTTCTATGAAAAAAACGCTGACGAATAAATCCAATATTAAAAGAAAGACGACCCACGGATTTCGCAAGCGGATGAGCACCCGGGACGGCCGCAACGTGATCCGGAGGCGGCGTCAAAAAGGGCGCCACCGTCTGACTCCGTAATGCCCTGGCTTTCGCTTCGAATCTCCGCCACTGGCGACGCAAAGGCAGGCGGAGGGCCTCGGTTTTTTATTTCCGTTCCGCGCAAGGTCGTGCGTCTGGCGACCGAGCGGAACCGGATCAAGCGCTTGATCCGGGAGGCGGTGCGGCTGGATCCCGGGTTTGGGACCGGCGGCAAAGTTTTTTATTTTTCGGTGCGGAAAAAACCCGCGCGGCCCAATTTAGAAGACGTCAGAAAAGAGCTGCTTTCCCAAAACCCATGATCTCCCCCGCCAACAAGCTGACGATAATCGCAGTCTATTTTTTCTCTAAGCTATTTTTCTTCATGGGGTTAAGGCTTTGCCGGTTCACGCCGACCTGCTCCGCCTACGCCGTGGAAGCTTTTGAAAGGCATGGGTTTTGGAAGGCGTGTTTCCTGACCGGCAAGAGGCTCCTGCGCTGCCATCCTTTTTGCGCGGGCGGTTGGGACCCGTTGCCGAGGACGTTCTGACCCTATGGAAAAAAGAGGTTTTATCGCGCTGGGGCTTTCGCTCCTTTTCCTGGCCCTCTACCCGCTTGCCCTGGAGCATTTTTACCCGGACTACTACAAGCAAAAAGCGGCCCTTTCATCGGCCGGGCAGAAGGCGGCGCGCCCGGCTCCCGCCCCGACGGCCGGCGCGCCGGCCGTCGTATCTCCCGAGGAGGTGTCCGCCGCCGATCCCGCGAGGGACACGGCACTGAAGACCGGATCGCTTGAGCTTTGGTTTAATGCCGAAGGCGGCGCGATCCGACAGATCCGCCTTCCCCGTTTCCCCGGCGAAAAAGCGGGCTCGCCGCTTGAAATCTTTGCGCTCGATCGGATGGACGACGCCCCGACGGCGCTTCAGACGGGTCCGGCCGGCGGCCGGGCCATGACGACCTACCACATCACCTCTTGGGGCGAGGAGGTGGCGGCCTCGGCGGCGTTGCCGGACGGCCTGGAGGTGGTTAAAAAGTATTCTTTTGAAAACGGCGGCTACGACGGCCGGTTGGGCCTCGTTTTTAAGAACGCCTCGGGCCGGCCGCTCAAGTTCCGGTACCGCCTTCTTGTCGGGCCCAGCATCCCGCCGCGGCACGCGATCGACGGGCAGTATATCGAGGCCAATTTTTATTCGGAAGAAAACGGCAAAAAAGTCCTGAGGCACCTAAACGAGTCCAAGTCCGGGAAAACCGTCGAGGGCCAGGGAACAATCGAGTGGGCCGCGACAAAGGACAGGCATTTTTCGGTGATTCTCAAGCCGCAGTCGGACGTCGCGTTCAAAGGGCTCGTGGAGGGTCTGGGGTCCCACCGTTTCCGCGTGTCTCTGGAGTCTCCGGAGCTTCTGGTCCCGCCGGGGGGGTCGCTCGCGCACGATTTTCTCCTCTATATCGGTCCCAACGACATCGACCGGCTTCTCCCGCTGGGTCTTGATCCTCTCGTCAATTTCGGGAAGCTCGACGCGATCGGCAAGCTTCTGGTCGGCGCGCTTGAGCTCCTGCAAAAGGCGTGCGGGAATTACGGCCTGGCGATCATCGCGCTGACGTTTCTCATCAACGTGCTCCTCTTCCCTCTCACGCGGGTGAGCTATATGTCCATGAAACGGATGCAGCTCATCCAGCCGCACATGAACAAGATCAAGGACCAGCACAAAAAGAACCCCGAGAAGCTCAACAAGGAAATGATGGAGCTCTACCGCAAGCACAAGGTCAATCCGTTCGGCGGGTGTCTGCCGATGGTGCTGCAGATGCCGGTATTTATGGCGCTGTATGTCGCGCTGTCGAAGTCGGTGGCGCTGGTCGACTCGAGGTTTTTGTGGGCGCGCGATCTCTCCTCGCCGGACGCGGTGCCCCTGCCCTTTGCCCTCCCCTTCGTCGGCAGCCAGCTCCACGTCCTGCCGCTCATCATGGTGGCCGCGATGGTGATCCAGCAGAAATTTACGCAGATCAAGATCGAGGGACAGGACCCGGCGATGGAGTCCCAGCAAAAAATGATGGCGGTGGTGATGCCGATCATGTTCGGCTTTATTTTCTACGGGATGCCCTCGGGGCTGGTGCTCTACTGGCTCACGAACACGGTCCTTATGGCGCTTTATCAAGCGCATCTCAAGAAACTGACCCTGGCCTAACTATAGCAAACGCGACAAATCCCGTGACATGTCATTGCGAGCGACCGAAGGGAGCGTGGCAATCTTTGCGTCACATAGACTGCTTCGTCGTCGCTATCGCGCCTCCTCGCAATGACAAAGGAAATGACCAGGGGCTAGACAACGTTGATTCCCTCCGATAAGCCATACGACGTTATCGTCATTGGCGCCGGGCACGCGGGTTGCGAGGCGGCGCTGGCCTCGGCGCGCATGGGCGCCAAGACACTGATGCTCACGATGAATCTCGACTCGGTCGCGCAGATGTCCTGCAATCCCGCGATCGGCGGAATCGCCAAGGGGCATATCGTGCGCGAGATCGACGCGCTGGGCGGCCAGATGGCCCGCGTCACGGACCGCACCGGCATCCAGTTTCGCATGCTCAACACCTCGAAGGGGCCCGCCGTGTGGGCGCCGCGCGCGCAGTGCGACAAAAAAATTTATCAGCTCACGATGAGGCAGGCGCTCGAGAACCAGGAAAATCTGGACTTGAAACAGGGCGAGGTGCGGGAAATCCTCACGAGCGGAGCCGCCGTCGAGGGGGTCGTGACCGCCATCCGGACCGTGTATCGGGCGCGCGCCGTGATCGTCACCACGGGGACTTTTCTCAACGGTCTCATCCATATCGGGGACGTGACTTTTGGCGGCGGGCGCGCGGGCGACAAGGCGTCCGTGGGCCTCTCGGGGTCGCTTGAAAAACTCGGTTTTGAAATCAAGCGCCTGAAAACGGGCACCCCTCCCCGCCTCCACGCACGCTCGATCGATTACTCCGGACTGGAGGCGCAGCACGGAGACGCGGAGCCCGCGCCGTTCAGTTACCAGACCGAAAAAATCACGCAGACCCAAATCCCCTGCCACATCACGGCCACGACGAAGAAAACGCACGAGATCATCCGCGAAAATATTCAGAAGTCCCCGCTCTATTCCGGAAAAATCCAAAGCCGCGGTCCCCGCTACTGCCCGTCCATCGAAGACAAGGTGGTCCGTTTCGCGGACAAGGAAAGACACCAGCTTTTTCTCGAGCCCGAAGGGCGTTACACGCAGGAAGTGTATGTGCAGGGTTTATCAACAAGTTTTCCACAAGATGTTCAAATAAAACTTGTTAGAAGTATAAAAGGTCTTGAAAATGCTGAGCTTATGAGATTTGGATACGCTATTGAATACGATTTCTTCCCCCCCACTCAAGTCAAAAGCACCCTGGAAACCAAGAGAATAGAGAATTTGTATCTGGCCGGGCAAATTAACGGCACCTCCGGCTACGAAGAAGCGGCCTGTCAGGGGCTCATGGCGGGAATCAACGCGGCGCTCAAGAGGAAGAAAAAACCGCCGTTCGTGCTCGCCAGATTTGAGGCGTACACGGGGGTGCTTATTGATGACCTGGTCACCAACGGCACGGACGAACCCTACCGGATGTTTACCTCCAGGGCCGAACATCGCCTGCTCTTGCGCCAAGACAATGCAGATAAAAGACTTATGAGCTATGGGTATGAGTTTGGGCTCATTTCCAAGGATCAGTTTATAAAATTTTCACGAAAGCAGGAAGAGATCCGTGAATGGGTCGGTCGCTTGAAAAAAACTAGGCATCGGCAGATTCCGCTCGATCAGTATCTGCGGCGGTCAGAAGTCAAGATTGAGGATGTGCTCGGGATTTTAAACGAGCGGATTGAAGACAAAGCGGTGGCGGACCAGGTAGAAATAGAGATGAAGTATTCCGGGTATATCGAGCGGGAATTCTCTATGGTCAATAGACTTAAGCAATATGAAGATAAAAAAATTCCCGCGCAGCTGGTTTACCGGGAAGTCAAAGGCCTCGGCCGGGAAGCCACGGAAAAACTCGAAAAGGTCAAGCCCATGTCTCTGGGCCAAGCCGCGCGAATCTCAGGCGTGACCCCTTGCGACATCTCGCTACTCGCCGTTTCTATCGAGAAACTTAAGCGTTCCCAAGCCAAGATCAATTAATTAGGCCGAACCGTATGCTCATGATGGGCGAAGCCAGAACCTCGTGTGCGCTACATTTTAGTGTTTATTAACTATCCGTCAGATCTGTTTATTCCCGCTGACAAACCAACGACGGAGGGTAGGGCGGACTGTAGGGCGGACTGTAGGGCGGACTTTAGTCCGCCTAAGTCATCAGGTGGCTTACAAGAATCCCATAAAAGAAGACCCAGACAGTCCGGATTATCCCTCCGGTGCCAGAGGGGTCTGACCCCTAGCTGGTAGCGCAGGTTTTCCGCCGAAGGCGGATCCGTCCTTCGGCGGAAAACCTGCGCTACAAGTGCGTGCGAGAGTGTACGGGGGCGTAGAAGGTGCGTTGCCAAAGTTTCCACGTGGAAACTTTTCGAGTGAATTAGCGTGACAACTCGCCTGACAACTCGCGATATAAAATAGGTGTTGACTTCCGCGATGATTTTTTTTAGGATGGGCATCATGGCTCAAACCGCCAGAATCATTTCCGTCTGCAATCAGAAGGGCGGAGTAGGGAAGACGAGCACCGCCGTTTCTCTGTCTTCTGCTCTGGCGCTCGAAGGCCACCCGACACTCCTCGTGGACTTGGATCCTCAGGGCAACGCTACCACCGGCGTCGGGATCGACAAAAAAACAGCCTCGCAATCCATCTATCACGCGCTGATCGAAGACGCCAAACTGGAAGAGATTACGCTCCCAAGCTGTGTCGCCAAGCTCTCCGCCGTCCCTTCCAATGAGCATTTATCCGGTCTTGAAGTGGAGCTTGTCTCGGTGCTGGGGAGGGAGTCCAAGTTAAAAAAAGCTTTGTCTCAAGTTATGAATTCATACGAGTTTATATTCATAGACTGCCCACCATCGTTTGGGCTTCTCACCATCAATGCGCTCACGGCGTCTCATTCGGTCATCATTCCCATCCAATGCGAATATTACGCGCTGGAGGGTCTGGGCCAGCTTACGAAGACTCTGCGTCTGGTGCAAGACAATCTCAACGAGAATCTTCAAATCGAGGGGATTGTCATGACCATGGCGGATTTCCGGACCAACCTGACTCAAGAGGTCATTAACGAGGTCAAGAAGCATTTTGGAGACAAAGTCTACCGGACGGTGATTCCCAGAAACATCCGTCTCAGCGAAGCGCCTGGGTTTGGAAAGCCAATCTTTTTGTACGACAAGGATTCCGAGGGCGCCAAAAAATACAAGGAACTTACCGCCGAATTTTTGAGCAGAAATCAAGATATCGTCTCCTTAAAAGAAGCCAGCGAGGAAGACGTAAGTATTTCTAAATATTTAACCTAGAGATGGGCGACGCCTCCGCCGCGGAACGCGGACGGACCCGTCGCCCGGTATCATCCTACGAAGGATAGGAATCACTCGGTGGCGTAGCGCAGGTTTAAACCTGCGCTACTACGGGTCCGAAGGGCGGCCGGCAGAAGAGGGCTCGGTTGCCCCTGAGGTTGTCCGAGAGGTTGTCCGAAAAGAGAGGGGGCTTAGCCATGCAGAGAAAAGTGTTGGGACGAGGGCTTGAGGCCATTATTCCGCAGGATACGGAGCTGGCCTCCAGAGAGCGGGTGCAGCATCTCAAGGTTTCCGAGATCAAGCCCAGCCGGTTTCAGCCGCGCGTTTATTTTTCTCAGGGAAAACTGGAGGAGCTGGCCAACTCCATCAAAGAAAAAGGCGTGATCCAGCCGGTGTTGGTCCGCAGTCTTGTGGATGGGCAGTATGAGCTCATCGCCGGGGAGCGGCGCTTCAAGGCCGTGAAGTTCCTGGGTCTCGAGGAGATCCCGGCGATTGTGCGGCGCCTCTCGGACGCGGATGCGCTCGAGACGGCCCTCATTGAGAACATTCAAAGGGAAGAGCTCAATCCGGTGGAAGAGGCGCAGGCCTACCGGCGCCTCTCGCAGGAATTTGGACTGACGCAAGAAGCGATCGCCCAGCGGGTGGGGAAGGACAAGACATCGGTCTCCAACCTATTGAGAGTGCTAAACTTACCTGAGAAAGTCCTCGATTTCCTCTCTCAAAACTCGATCACCTTGGGGCATGCCAAAACCATTTTATCCCTCATCGACCCCAAGCGGCAAATGACTTTTTGCGACCAGATCGTCAAAAAGGGACTGTCGGTGCGACAATGCGAGCTTTTGGTGCAGCACGCCCGGCGGCCACGTTCCGCCAAAATGAACCTGCCCAAAGACGCCACGACCCAAGACCTGGAGGAACGTCTCCAGCATCTTTTGGGGACCAAGGTTCGCATTCATCCGGGTAAGAAAAGAGGGCGCATTGAAATCGAGTACTATTCGCCCGAAGATCTTGACCGCTTGCTTGCCATTCTCAAAGTTTGATAAGTTTAGTGTTGACAACCAATTAAATATTTTTTAGACTACACGTTTAAATGGAAATTCCCCGGGAATTTTATCCCGTGATTTTAAAAGGATCCGGATGTCCGAACCGACGCTTGTTATTGTCAAACCTGACGGATTGCAGAAGTCGATCACCGGCAACGTGCTGACGCGCCTGTCGGAGACCAAGCTCGTCATTATCGGCGCGAAAATCAAATCGGTCTCGAGAGCGCTGGCCGAGGAGCATTATCGCCACCTGAAGGGCAAGCCTTTTTTTGAAGAGATCATCAAATACCTCATGGGCCAGTATCACACCAACCGCGTGTTGGCGATGATCTACTACGGAGACGACGCGATCCAGAAAGTGCGCAAGGTCTGCGGCGCCACCAATCCCGAGGAGGCCGAGCCGGGCACCATCCGCGGCTCCTTCGGAAGAATCACGACCAAGGGAATCTACGAAAACGTGATCCATGCCTCCGGCAACGGATCGGACGCGGCGCGCGAAATCAAGCTGTGGTTCGAGCCCGACGAGATCGCGTCGGAGACGCTGTATCCCACCCAGGAAATTTCAATCGTCAACCAAAAGAAGAGGGTATGGGTTTAAACCCTGCGCTGAAGTGATTAAAAGCATGACCGGGTTTGGGCGCTCGGAGCTCAAGTCCGCCGAGGGGCACATCCGCGTCGAAATCAAGACCGTCAACCACAAATTCCTGGAGATCTCTCCGAGGATCCCCGGTCATCTGGCCGAATTCGAGGACCTGATCCGCAAATCTGTCGGCAGGGAAATCACGCGGGGGAAGGTCAACCTTTTCATCTCGAGCCCGGACCCGGCGGTGTTCTCAAGCCGGTTGCTGCTCAACGAAAATCTGGCCAGGGAAGTCGCGCAGAAGATCAGCCGGTTGAAAACGCTGCTCAAGCTCTCCGTGAAGGACGACAGCTTGATCTTGCGCGAGGTCTTGAGGACCCCGGATTTATTCGTGAAGGACGCCTCCTCCGGAAGGCGCCGGCTTTTCTCGAAGGAGCTTCTCCGCGCGGTCACGCTGGCGCTGGAGAGTCTCAAGCAATCGCGTCTTCTCGAGGGAAAATCGCTGGAAAAAGACCTGCGAAACCGGCTGGCCGAGATCAAAAAAGACCTGCGCGGGATTGAGAAACGGCTTCCGTCGCTTGCCAGGGCGTACAAGAAAAGTCTCGAGGGCCGGCTGAAAGAATTTTTAAAAAACGGGGAAGTGGACCGCGGAAGACTCACCGTCGAGGTCGCGCAGTATCTCAAGAATTCCGACATCTCCGAGGAAGTCACGCGCCTGAAAAGTCATTTTCAGGCGATGGAAAAAACGCTCTCGGAAGACGGGGAGACGGGGAGAAAGATTGATTTTATCGCGCAGGAGATGAGCCGGGAGGCCAACACGATGGGCGCCAAATCCGGGGACGCGGCGATCTCGGGCCGCGTGATCCAAATCAAAGGCACGATTGAAAAAATCAGGGAGCAGGCCCAAAATGTTGAGTAAACGCGCGGCGTTTACGAAATCCGCCGCGTCCTTTGGCGGATTGAGTAGGGGGGGCCGGCCCGCCACCAGGGCTTCGGCGGGCAGGCTCTTTGTGATTTCCGCGTCGTCGGGAACGGGGAAGACGACGCTCGCCAATGAGCTTTTGAAAGAGGACTCGCGTCTGGTCCGGTCCGTGTCGTGCACGACGCGTCCGCCGCGGGCGGGGGAGACGGAAGGGGAGCATTATTATTTCATTTCGAAAAACGAGTTTCTGGAAAAAAAGAAAAAGAGGGAATTTCTCGAGTGGGCCAACGTGTTTGGCCGCTATTATGGCACGCCGAAGCAAAAAGTGGAGAGCCTCCTGCGGCAGGGCAAGGACGTGCTCCTCGTGATCGACGTGCAGGGCGCCAAGCAGGTGAAGAAAACGCGGCCCGACGCGGTATTTATTTTTTTGGCGCCGCCGTCCAAAGAGGAGCTCAAGCGCCGGCTCGAAAAACGCGGGACCGAATCCCGGGAAGAAATCAACCGCCGCTATCGGGTGGCGACCAAGGAGTTGCAGGAATTAAACGACCTCAAGCTTTGCGATTACCGCATCGTCAATCGCGATATCGGCACCTGCTATCAGGCGCTCAAGGCGATCCTTGAGGCGGAACGGGGGCGTGATGGCCGGTAAGACGGGTAAAAATATTTTGCTCGGCGTGACGGCATCGATCGCGGCGTACCGCGCCTGCGACCTTATCACGGAGCTTCGCGAGCGGGGGCACACGGTCACGGTGGTGATGACCCGCGACGCGCGCCACTTCATCACCCCGCTGGCGCTACAGAGTTTCGCCGGGACGCCCGTGGTCGAGGACTTTTTCTCGCTGCCGGGGCGGACCAGGCCCGTGCACATTGAGCTCGCCAAAAATTCGGATTTAATTTTGGTCGCGCCGGCGTCGGCCGACATCATCGCCAAGCTCGCGCATGGCCTTGCCGACGATGTGCTAACCTGCGCGGCGCTGGCCGGCACGGCGCCGCTCGTGATCGCTCCCGCGATGAACGAGAAGATGTGGGAAAACCGCTTCACGCAGGAAAATGTGAAACGGCTTCGCGGCCACGGCGCAAAATTCGTCGACCCAATCCGCGGGCATTTGGTCTGCAGTGACGAGGGGATGGGGCACCTGGCGGAGAACGCGTCGATTTTGAAAGTGGTTGAGGCTGCGTTTGCCGGGAAGTAAGCTGCGGTTTCTGGTCGTCTCGGGACCGACACGGGAGCCGGTAGACCCCGTGCGCTATCTTTCCAATTATTCGACGGGGACGATGGGACGGTTTCTCGTTGATCACGCGACAAAACGCGGGCATGCGGTGGAGTGGGTGCGCTGTCCGGAAGACGCCGAGACCGCGCGCGAGCTCACGAAAGCGCTGAAGGGCCGGATCCGGCGGGCGAACGTGCTTTTCATGGCCGCGGCGGTGTGCGACGTGAGACCTGCCGCGTTTTCACGGCGGAAGATCAAAAAAGACCGGCTTGTGTCTTTGAGACTCGAGAAAAACCCCGATGTGCTGGCGGGACTCGGACGGAAGAAAAAACCGGCGCAGGTGTTTGTGGGCTTCGCGCTCGAGTCCGAAAACGCCGTTCAGAACGGGCTTGAGAAGCTTCGGAAGAAGCATTTGGATTTTTTGTTGCTGCAGAAAGTCAGCGCGGGGAAAAAACCTTTCGGCGACGTGACGCTGGAAGCGTTTTTGCTGGATAAAAGCGGCGTGAAGCGGCGTTTCCCGGCGGTGGCCAAGAAAAAACTGGCCGGAATTCTCATCCGGGAAGCGGAAGCGCTGGCCGCGGCCAAGCGAGAACAAAGGGCGTGACGGAGTTAAAATTTTGGCGCGATGGCCGAGCAGTGGTTCGACGCGCTCATAAACTCGCTTGCTCACCATAAATTAGGCAGCGGCGAACCATCCTGAGCAAATGAGCCCGAAGGGGTGATTTTTATACAGGAATTACGACCCATTTGAGTAGAAGATATCAAGACCACCTCTATGGTAGAGGTGGAGATTATACGGGCGGAAATAAGCCGAAGGAATTGGTCTATTCGGAAGAATTGTTAGATTCAGCCGAAGCCAGAAAAAGAGAAAAACAGATAAAAGGCTGGAGCCGCGCCAAGAAGTTGGCTTTGATCCAAAAAAATCTGGAAGTGTTGAGAGTTTTGAGCAAGTCCAGGAATTGATATTATGGCGCGATGGCCGAGCAGTGCGTCCGCCAAAGATCAGTAGCGGACGCCTCCGCGGGCGCCACACGCGCTCCTGGCATCTGGACCCTTTTGATCGAAATCGAAGGTTGAGGTGATAGGGAGAGTTTGGCCGAGGTGGTGGAACGGTTTACACGACAGACTTAAAATCTGTTGGGCTTTAGCCCATGTGGGTTCGAATCCCACCCTCGGCATGGGTTTTAAAGAAGATAAAGATTCGGGTGCGTAGCTCAGTTGGTTAGAGCGTTTCCTTGACATGGAAAAGGTCGCAGGTTCGAGTCCTGCCGTACCCACCATTTTGATATTTGAGTAGTTCGGCAGGTTATATAAAATAAAAGGAAAGAAGGCGTTTCTGACGATCCTAGAGAGCAAGAAACAGGTTTTGGTGATTACGGGAGGTGAGGCATGACCATTCGTAAAGGGGTTATTCGAGTAAAGGATCAAGTGGTCCAACAGATCAGCATAGACCCTGTCGGGGGTGTCTTTATCTCCAGTTTAACAACGAAAAAATAGCGGAAACGGTGGAGCACACCGATTTTATCAACCTCGATTTAGATAAAGGGGGCAAGCTGGTCGGGATTGAGTTTGTGGGGGTTAAACAGGCGAAGCATGGCCTGAAGAACATCTTTATCGAGCTGGCTAGAATTTACAAACGGCCTGAATTACGGAATATCCCGGCTGAACTCAAGAGGGATTTGGCGGTTCTCTAAACCATCATGGCAAAAGTCGCCCAACAGTATTCGGAACTCGACAAACTGCGGCACAGCTGTGCCCACGTGTTGGCGCAGGCGGTGAAGCGCAAGTACCCGCAGGCGAGGCTGGGGTTTGGGCCGCCGGTCGAAGGGGGGTTCTACTACGATATCCACCTGCCGGAGCCGTTGAATGACGAGGACCTGGAGTCTATTGAGGCCGAGATGGAGAAAGTGGTGAAGGCCGATTACCCGTTCGAGAAAAAAACGGTCTCGGCCGACGAGGCCCGGAAAATTTTCCGCGAGAAGAACGAGACGTTCAAGCTCGAGACGATCGACCAGCTTGCCGGCAGTGAAGACCTTTCGATCGTGGTGGACGGGGACTTTACCGACCTCTGCAAATACCCGCACGCGCGCTCGACGGGGACCATCAAGGCATTTAAACTCACGAGCATCGCGGGCGCCTACTGGAAGGGCATCGAGGGAAATCCCGTGATGCAGCGGGTTTACGGGACGGCGTTTTTCTCGAAGAAGGACCTCGACGAGTTTCTCCGCGTGCGCGAGGAAGCCAAGAAGCGCGACCACCGGAAAATCGGCAAGGAGCTTGATTTTTTCTCGATCCAGGAGGACGGCGGGCCGGGGCTCATTTTTTATCACCCGAAGGGCGCGCTCCTGAGGCATCTCATCGAGCAGTTCGTGAAGGAGGAGCACCTGAAGCGCGGGTATCAGTTTGTGATCGGCCCGCAGATTTTAAAAAGCGACATCTGGGTGCGCTCGGGGCATTTTTCCTACTACAAAGAAAACATGTTCGTCTTCAAGGCGGAGGGGAAGGAATACGCGGTGAAGCCGATGAACTGCCCGGGGCACATGCTGATCTACCGGACGAAGCTGCGCAGTTACCGCGACCTGCCGCTCCGCTTTTTCGAGATGGGGAACGTCTGCCGCAACGAGAAATCGGGCGTCTTGCACGGGCTCCTGCGCGTGCGCAACTTCACGCAGGACGACGCGCATATTTTCTGCGTGCCGGCCGAGCTCGAGAAGGAGATCGCCTCGGTCGTGGAGTTTGTGTTCTTCGTGCTGGATACGTTTGGTTTCAAAGACCGGGAGATCGAGATCAGCACACGGCCCAAGGATTCCATCGGCACGTCCGAAGACTGGGAGCGGGCGCAAAGCGCGCTCGAGGGCGCGTTGAAATCGAAAGGGATCGCTTATCAAATTTGCGAGGGCGAGGGCGCTTTTTACGGGCCGAAGATTGACATTAAAATCAAGGACGCGCTGGGGCGGGCGTGGCAGTGCAGCACGATCCAGTGCGATTTCGCGCTGCCGGAGCGCTTTGACCTCGAGTACACCGGCGCCGACGGGCGGAGGCACCGGCCGGTGATGCTCCACCGCGCGATCCTGGGGAGCGTGGAGCGTTTTATGGGCACGCTTCTTGAGCATTACGCGGGGGCGTTGCCGCTGTGGCTGTCGCCGACGCAGGTGAGCCTGATTCCCGTCGCGCAGAGCCATGAGGCCTACGCCCAAGCGGTCTGCGGGCGCCTGCGGGAGGCGGGTTTCCGCGCCGAGGTGAAGGCGCCCTCGGAGACGCTCGGGGCCCGCATCCGATCCGCCCAGAATGAAAAGATTCCGTATATGGTGGTCGTCGGCGACAAGGAAACGCAGGCGAAGAAAGTCGCGGTGCGGGCGCGTACGGGGGGAGACCTGGGGCAGACGGGGTTCGAAGAATTTTTGCATCGGCTGAACGGGGAAATGGCCGCCAAAGGGTAAACCTAAAACAAGGGAGGTGTTTCGATTTCAAAAAATACCACGCGAATCAATGAGTACATCCGTGTCCCGCAGGTAAGGCTGGTGGACCAGGACGGCAACCAAGCCGGCGTCGTGGCCGTCGACCAGGCCCTGCGGATGGCCAAGGAAGCGGAACTTGATCTGGTCGAGGTCGCGGGGCAGGCCAGCCCCCCGGTCTGCCGGATCATGGATTTCAGCAAGTTCAAGTACGACCAGGCCAAGAAGGAAAAAGAGGCCCGTAAAAAGCAAAAGGTCATTCATCTCAAGGAAATCAAGTACCATCCGTTCATCGAGGAGAACGACTACAAGGTCAAGCTCCACAATTTGGAGCGGTTTTTAAAACAGGGAGACAAGGCCAAGATCACGATGGTTTTTCGCGGACGCGAGATGAACTACATCTCCACCGGGAGAAAAGTGCTCGAGCGCCTCGCGCAGGACATCGCGCCCCTGGGGGAAGTGGAAAAGGCCCCCTATATGGAAGGGCGGATGATCACCATGATCATCATGCCAAAATAATAAGCACGAAATCCGAAGCACGAAGCACGAAACAGGCAAAAAGTTCAAAAAGATCGTTTCGGTTATTTGAATTTTGAACATTTGGATTTGTTTCGAATTTCGATATTCGAATTTTGGATTTAAATAGGAAAGAGGTTACATGCCCAAACTAAAGACGAATAAATCGGTGCAGAAGAGGTTCCGCCCCACCAAGGGCGGGAAGTTCAGAAAGATGCGTGGCGGAAAGCGGCATCTTTTGCAGGGAAAATCGTCCAAGCGCAAGCGCCACTTGAGGAAAAGCGACCTCGTGAGCGGTTCGATGGAAAAACAAATCAGGAGGCTGTTGCCCTATGCCTAGAGCAAAGACTGTCCCGGCCGGACTGGCCCGTCGCCGCAAATTTTTGAAGCGCGCGAAGGGTTTTGTCGGCGGCCGGAGAAAACTATACCGCACGGCGCGCGAGACGGTGCAGCGCGCGCTGGCGTTTGCGACTCGCGACCGGCGCGATTCCAAGTCCGTGATCCGCAAGCTCTGGATCACGCGGATTTCGGCGGGCGCCGTGGAGAACGGGATCACCTACAGCCGCTTGATCGGCGGGCTGAAGAAGGCCAAAGTGGAAATCGACCGCAAGATCCTCGCCGATCTGGCGCACAGCGAGAAGCGGGTGTTTTCGGAACTGGTGAAGATTGCGAAAGGTTAGCTCTGTCATTGCGAGCGAAGCGCCTGCCCGCCTTCTTTGTGGCGGGAAGCAATCTCTGCGTATTGTCATTGCGAGCGCAGCGAAGCAATCTTTGCGTTACATAGATTGCTTCGTCGCTTCCGCTCCTCGCAATGACAGTTTCCGATGATAGAAGCGCTTAAAAAGCTCGAGGAGGACGCGCGGCAGGAAACCTTGTCGCTTTCGGACCCGAAAGCGTTGGAGGGCCTGCGCGTGAAATACCTGGGGCGCAGAGGGCTTTTTGCGGCCCTGTCTTCCCGCATCGCCGAGGTGCCGCCCGACGCGCGCCGCCCGGCGGGGCAGGAAATGAACCGCGTCAAGACCGCGCTCGAGGCGATTTTTTCCGAAAAGGAAAAGGCGCTGGTCTCCGGCGGTCCGCGTGTCCCCGAGCAAAAAATAGACGTCACGATGCCGGGGACCTTTCATGCCCCGGGGACCCTCCATCCGCTGACGCGAGTCATCCTGGATATCGCCCGCGTTTTCGAACGCCTG
>JACPAX010000057.1 GCA_016180585.1 Candidatus Omnitrophota bacterium
CTTCAATAAATCTCAAATCCGATTTCCTGTCGGCGAAATTTGAACCATATATTCAATTGAATTTGACAAACCACACAGGAGGAACAATCTTCCAGAAAGTTGCGGAAAATATTTTGGTGGATAGCACTCCAATCACGACCGCTTATCCGGTGTTTCCAAACAGCGCAAACATAACAGCGTCAATGGTTTATTTCTTCGACTGGAAGGAAAACGACTGGAAGGTCTGGCAGAAAAAATTCATCGCGCTGAAGCTTGAGAAAACCGCGTCAGAGCTCAAGGCGAGCGAGCAAAAAATTGATCAGAAAAAGCTGGCCGCGCTCAACGAGCAGCTTAAGAGAGCCGAGGAGGAGTTTGGGGCCCATCAGACGGAGATGGCCGCCCTGAGGAAAGAGGCGGAATCGCTTGACGCGCAGACGGTCAAGGCCAGGACGGGTTATCAGGACCTCAAGCAATATCAGGATTCTTACAGATATTATTTCGAGGAAGCGCGTCTTCACGGGGAAAATAAGCAGGCGGCCGATTACGAAGCCAGGCTGGAAACTCTTGAACCGAAGATCAGGAGCGCCAAGGCCGACTTGGAGGCGCTTGAGGCCAAAAAAGAAGGCCTGGAAGGCAAATTAAATGAATTTCTCGCCAAGAAGAAGACGCTTGAAAAGGAGTTGAATAAAACCCTGGGGGAGAAAAACAACCTTGAAAAACAAGCCCAAAACCTAAAACCCAGCTTTGTAAAAGAGGCGCTCAACGCGCCGATGGTGGACTTTCTGGCGCCGACGCTGCAAGTGCGCCAGGTCGTCCTGGATGATTTGGTCGATGATTATCATTTCGCGAAAGTCCAGAAAGTGGATCGTTGCGTGACCTGTCACCTCGGGATCGACCAAAAAGGCTTCGAAAAGGCGCCCCAGCCTTTTACGACTCATCCCAAACCCGAGCTTTACCTCGGCTCCGCCTCGCCTCATCCGGTCGAAAAATTTGGATGCACGGTCTGCCACGGGGGCAACGGCCATTCGGTGAGTTTCGTGGACAGCGCGCATACGCCGAAGCGCGAAGAAGAAAAGAAGGAATGGGAGAGGAAATACCGCTGGCACGAGCTGGAGAAGTGGGAGTCAAAAATGCTCCCTTTGACCCACGTCCAGGCGGCCTGCGCCAAATGCCACCAGGGGACTCTGGAGGTGCCCGGGGCGGACAAGCTGAACCGAGGACGCCGTCTCGCCGCCACGTTGGGATGCGCGAGTTGCCACAAAATCTCCGGATTTGAAAATGCCTGGAAGGTGGGGCCCTCGCTCGAGCAGGTCCAAAGCAAGCTTGACGACAAGTGGATTGCGCGCTGGCTGAATGACCCCAGGCGGTTTCGTCCCTCCACTAAAATGCCCCGGGTCTTCCATCTTTCCAACGCCGCTTCGGCGGATGACCGGGAAAAAGACGACGCCGCTATCGCGGCCATTGTCTCCTACCTCGTGAAAAACTCGGATGCCGTGAAACTGGCCAAGCCTCCGGCGGGCGGTGACGCGGGACGGGGGGAGAAGCTTGTCAAGACCGTGGGCTGTCTGGGCTGTCACGGGCTCGACGGCGCCGGAGAGAAGCATTTCGGACCCGAGCTTTCGGGACTGGGCAGCAAAGTGAAAGGGGAGTGGCTTTATGCGTGGCTTAAAGACCCGAAGCACGTCTCCCCCAAGACCCGAATGCCCAACCTGCGTCTTTCGGACGGAGAGGCGGCGGACATCACCGCCTTTCTGCTTTCTCGGCGGAACGAGGCTTTTGAAAATTCGCCGCTGCCGGAGGCCAAACCGGAAACGGTGGACCAAATGGTGCGGACCTCCCTGCAGGGGACGATGCGGCAAGCCGAGGCCGCCGCGGCGCTCGGGCGGATGACGGCCGATGAAAAAATGCAGTTTCTCGGCAAGAAATCCATTGCCCACCAGGGGTGTTTTTCGTGTCATGCGATACGCGGTTTCGAGGAGGCCAAGCCCATCGGCGCCGATCTGAGCGCGGAGGGGCGCAAGGGAATACACCAGTTTGATTTCGGTTTTGTCCCGATCGAGCGGACGCGGGAGGCGTGGGTGTCCCAAAAGCTGGAAGATCCGAGAATTTTTGACCGCGGGAAAATGAAGGCGTATGATGAAAGGCTGCGGATGCCGCAATTTGAATTGAGCGGGGAGGAGCGGGAGGCCCTGACGACTTTTGTGCTCAGCCTGACGGATGAGCACATCCCCCTCCAGATGCAGCGGCGGCCGGACCTGAAAGAAAAGCAGATTGAGAAGGGCCGCCGTCTCGTGTCAAAGCTCAACTGCGCGGGTTGTCACACGGTCGACGGAAAGACCGGCGCGCTGAGAGAGCTGGCCGAGGACCCGGGCGCCGCGCCGCCGGTCCTTGACGGCGAAGGGGCCAAGGTCCACGAAAAATGGCTGCACGAGTTTCTTCGGCGTCCGGAGACCGTCAGGCCGTGGCTCATCGCGCGCATGCCGACCTTCGGTCTGAACGAGGAGGAGCTTTCGACGCTCGTTCAGTATTTTGTTTTTCTGGCCGATCAGGAGATCTCCTACCAAGGCGCCGGCATTCCCGAGACGACGCCCGAAAAGCTGGAATCCGGCAGGGTCCTTTTCGGGAAGCTCCAGTGCGTGAAGTGCCATCAGGTCGGCTCGGATTCGGCGGCGTTGGGAGCCTCATTCCTCGCGCCTGATCTGGCGCTGTCCAAAACACGGTTAAAGCCGGATTGGACGTCCGTCTGGCTGCGCGATCCTCAATCGGTGCAGCCCGGCACGATGATGCCCACTTTTTTCCCCGATGGGCAGTCTCCGGTCGGGGATATTTTGGACGGAGACGCGGAGCGGCAGATTGAGGCCATCCGGGATTACTTGTACCGCTACGAGAAAAACGACTTACCCTAAATCAGAAAATAAGGAGAGAAAATACCATGAAAAAACCCCTGGCCGTTCTTATAACCGCTTTTTTTATCCAAACCATCGCCTCCGCGGCGGGGATCACCGGGAAGGTGTCTTTGGAGGGCCAGCCCCCGGTTTCCGAGGCGATCAAGCTGGACGCGGATCCAAACTGCAAAATGATGCATCCGGATGGGCTGACGGCGGACCAAGTCCTCGTCAACTCCGACGGAACGCTTCAGAATGCGTTTATCTACGTCAAGGAGGGGCTGGAGGGGAAGACCTTTGAGGCCCCGAAAGAACCGGTCGCGTTTGACCAAAAAGGCTGCCAGTATCATCCGAAAGTTTTCGGGATACGCGTGAACCAGCCGCTGGAAATCCTCAATAGCGATGACACGCTCCACAATGTCCATGCCCTGCCGAAGAACAGCAAAGAGTTCAATCTCGGCATGCCCATCAAGGGAATGAAACTGAAGAAGACCTTCGACAAGCCGGAGGTCATGATCAAGATCAAATGCGAAGTGCACCCCTGGATGGCGGCCTACGCGGGGGTTTTGGACCACCCTTATTTCGGCGTCAGCGGCGAAGACGGGAGTTTTCAAATCAAGGACCTGCCCCCCGGCAACTACGTGTTGGAGGCCTGGCACGAAAAATACGGCGCCCAGACCCAGGCCGTGACGGTCGCCGGGGAGGACCAGGCGGTGGAGTTTAAATTCAAGGCTTAGTCTATGGCGGACAACCGCTGGGTCCATCGTTTTTCTGTCGGAGTCGCCTGCGCCACGCTCCTTCTCGTCGCCGCCGGAGGCCTGGTGACCGGCACCGGCTCGGGGCTCTCCGTGCCCGACTGGCCCCTCTCCTACGGGCAGTTTTTCCCGCCGATGGTCGGGGGAATCCGTTTTGAGCACACCCACCGGATGATCGCGGGGGCGGTCGGCATCCTGACGTTTTTTCTAGCGCTGGCGATTTGGGCAAGGGAGAAAAGGCGGTGGCTGCGATGGTTTGGGGCGGGGGCCTTTGCGGCGGTGTTGATCCAGGCGATCCTGGGCGGGATCACGGTCCTTTTTTTTCTTCCGCTCCCGGTGTCGGTGGCGCACGCCTGTCTGGCTCAGAGTTTTTTCTCATGGATTGCCGCGATAGCCCTTTTTACGTCAAAGAGCTGGAAAAAAGGCCGGCGCACCGAGGCCAAGCGGGGTGATCTTCTCCGTTTTCTTTCGGTGGCGATGACCGCGTCTATTTTTGTCCAGTTGGCCATGGGCGCCCTGATCCGCCACGGACAGCGGCACCCGCTCCTCGTCGCCGCGCATATCCTGACGGCGCTTATCATTTTTTTGCAGGCCCTGCTCATCTGGGCGGCGACCGCGCGCGAAGAAAAGGCAAGGGGCCGTTTTTTTCGGCATGTCGCAGGCCTGGCTATCTTGATTTTTCTTCAGGTGTCTTTGGGTGTGACGGCGCTTCTGGCGCGGGGGGCCTTGACCGGGACGGCGCATCAGGTCATGGGGGCGCTTGTCCTCTGCCTGTCCTTGCTTTTGACGCTCCGTTTTTTTCGGCATCTCGAGCCGTCTGCCGCCGAAAGCAAAGGGTCCGGTTTCTGGCAATTGATCCGGCTGACCAAGCCGCGCCTGACGCTGATGGCGTTGGCGACCACCGCCCTGGGTTTTATGATGGCGGCGCCCGGACCGGCGGTTTTTGAGATTTTAGCCCACGTTCTTTTCGGTTCGGCGCTTGTCGGCGGCGGGGCGAACGCCCTCAACCAGTTCATGGAGAAGGACGTCGACGCGAAGATGAAAAGGACGGAAGGCCGGCCGCTTCCCAGCGGGAGGCTCGATGAAAAAAGCGCGCTTATTTTTGGAGCGGCCGCGTCTTTGGCAGGGGTGGGCTATTTATTATTTTTCGCCAACCCGCTCACGGCTTTTTTGGCTTTTTTAACCGTGGCGATTTATGTGTTCATCTATACGCCGCTCAAGCGTAAAACGGCGCTCAATACCTTTGTCGGGGCCGTCGCGGGGGCCCTGCCGGTGGTCATCGGTTGGGCCGGGGCGGGGCAGGGTCTCGACGGGAGGGCCGCCATTCTTTTTTCCATCCTCTTTCTGTGGCAGCTCCCTCACTTCCTGGCGATTTCCTGGGTTTACCGGGAAGATTATCTGAAAAGCGGTTTGCGCATGGTCTGCCTTCTGGATGAAGGAGGGGGTTGGCTGGGCCGGCAGATCGTTTTTTACTGCCTGCTTCTCTGGGCGGCGAGTCTCTTGCCTTCGCTCGTCGGGCTCTCGGGCGGCGTCTATTTCTCGGTGATTTTTATGTCCAATCTTATTTTCTTGTGGCTGGCCGTATACCTGGCTGTGCAAAAACTGGTCCGCGCCAGGCAGTTCGTGTCGGCGTCCATCCTTTACCTTCTGACCGTCATCGGCGTGATGATGGCCGACAAAATTTAAAGAAAGCAGCCGATGAGAAAAGGTTTTTTAGTCAGCGTGCTCGTGATCAACGCCTTCGCGTTGGCCGTTCTTTGCGTCACGAATTTTCAGCAGGCCAAACGGTCCGGCAGCCCCCCGATGCCCGTCCACGGCCGGGTGAGCGATTTTTCACTGCTCGATCAGGACCAAACCGTGATTACGCCCAAGACGCTGGCCGGCAGACCCTGGGTGGCCAATTTCATGTTTACCCGCTGCGCCGGCGCTTGTCCGGCGATGGGCTGGACCATGAAGGGGCTTCAGGGGTCGTTGAATTCGGTTCGTCTGGTGTCGTTTTCCGTCGATCCCGAAAAGGACGATCCGGCGACCCTTAAAAAATATGCCGAAGGATATTCGGCCGTTTCCGGCCGCTGGTTTTTTCTCACCGGAGACAGAAAAACAATAGAGGAAGTTTCAAACAGCATGCATCTGGGAAGCCTGGGTGAGTTGAGCGCGCACAGCCTTCGCTTGGTCCTTGTGGACCCCACGGGCGGCATCAGGGGTTACTATGATTCGGAAGATCCCAAGGCCGTTCAAAAACTCATTCGAGACGCCGGACGGTTGGCCGCGGAGAGTTCCCGATGAGGCAAGACTCCGGTCCGGCGGCGGTGTTTTGGTGGAGCGGGTGGATCGCGCTGACTATTTTCGCGTTTTTCATCCCCTGCTTTTTCTGGACGAGAATCATCGCCCGCCATGTGGGCGGCATGGATAAACCGGGGACGCCTCTTATTTGGGTGGCGGCGGTGTTCGGAACCTGGATGATTTTTCTTGTCCCGCTCATCATCGCGATGTATCAGAAAGTGGACAAGGCTTACGAAGACGCGAGGATCGCGCGCGAGAAGGCCGCATCCGAAAAAGCGCGGGCGCCTTACCGGAGCCTCGCGGTTGCGGAGGCCGAACGTCAATTGGTCCCCGCGCTTCAGGCAAAGCTCAAGCGGACCCCCGAGACTTTGCGGAACGGCCATTTGGTGACGGCGGTTCTAAAGGGGGGGCGCCGGGTGGAGCACGTGTTTGTTTTGAACAAAAAAGACGTCTTGGGTGTTTACGGGTTGGAGACCCTGGACTTCAAAATCGGCGATATCGTCGATCTTGAGCCCGTGGATTTGGACCGTCTGCCGGTTTTTGACAGCCATCGTTGGATCCGGTTTGACGGAGTGAGCGAAAATGAATAAGGAATCTTTGGCCAAGGCGGAGGCGATCTCCGCCGAGCGGGCGAAGAAACCCCCGCGAAAGAAAACGCCGCCCAAGCTGGCTGTCATCCACCAGAGCGGGTGCACCGGGTGTGAGGCCTGCATTGTGTTCTGCCCGGTGGACTGCATTGAAATTGTTCCGGGCATCGAGCATACGCAGGTCCAGCAGGTGGTGGAGGTGGATTTATCGCGTTGCATCGGCTGCGCGCTCTGCGCCAAAAACTGCCCCTGGGACACCATCGTGATGCTGCCGCATGACGCGGCGATTCAGGATTCTCCCCGGCTCACGCTTCGAAGCGTTTGCAACCAGAAGACCCTGAGAGATCTAACAACCCCGTCAGCCTGACCGGCTTTCGATAAAATCCGCCACCTGGCGTTCCAGGCGGACACCGGTGAGCGCGTTGATCTCCGGAATCCCCGAGGGGCTCGTCACGTTGATCTCGGAGAGATAGCCGTCGATCACGTCGATCCCGACAAAATACAAGCCGTTGGCCAGGAGCAGGGGGGCCAGCGCTTCCACAAGCTGCCTGTCCCGTTTGGAAAGCGAGGCGCGGTGCATGGATCCCCCGACGCTTAGGTTGGCCCTAAAGTCCAGGCGGGGCGGTTTGCGCAAAAATGTCCCGATCGCTTTTCCGTCAAGGATCAGGATACGCTTGTCGCCTCCTCCGACGGGGGTTAAAAAACGCTGGATCAGCACTTTTTTTCGCCCGCCCCGCGTGGCGATCTCCAAAAGCGAGGAAAGGTTCTTGTCTCCCCAGAAAGTGGCGAAGATGCCCGCGCCGGCCTTGTTGTTGAGAGGCTTCACCACCACCCGGGTCGAGAGATTTTTGACGAATTTTTTTGCGAGGGCGGTATTTTCAGTGACCAGCGATTCGGGAGAGAACCTTTGAAGGTTCAGTCCGAATATTTTTTCGTTGCAGCAGGCGATGCCTCTCGGGTCGTTCAGGATAAAAATTTTCCCGCGCGCCAGATCGAGGAGCTGCAGCGCGTAGAGGTATCCGTTGTCAAACGGCGGCTCTTTTCGGATAAAGACACAGTCGAGGCGCGAAAGGTCGATCGGGGTCTTCGACGCCTCGGAAGGCAAAAAACCCTTTCGCGTGTCCAGGCGCGAGGGGGTAAGAAAGGCGTGGGGGGATCCGCCCGCGGCAAAAAGGTCTTGGCTCTCAAAGTGGAAGACACGATGCCCGCGGCGGGAGAGCTCGCGCATGATCCAAAAAGAGCTGTCCTCATTGACTTTTACCGCGGCGGTCGGATAGAGTAAAAATGCGAGTCTCATTGGAATCCCCGAAGAAACGCTTGATTATAACATACCGGTCGTATCGGGAGGGAGCTTGAAAGGCTTGGGTCAGGGAGATCTGGAACGCTATTTTTTTGAAGGCTGCAAAGAAAAATCCGACCTTGGGGTGGGGGTGGAATGGGAAAAGATAGGTGTTTATAAAGAAAACGGAAAGGCCATCCGTTACTCCGGCCCGCGCGGGGTAGAGGCTATTTTTAAAGCGTTGTGCCGGAGATTTGGCTGGAGACCCGTTTTTTCAGGCTCGCAGGTGATCGCGCTCAAGAAAACGGCTTCTTCGGTGACGCTGGAGCCCGGGGGGCAGATCGAGCTCAGCGGACGGAGGGCGAAAACGCTGAAAGAGAACGCGGACGAGCTGCGCTCGCATCTTGCGGAGGTCCGGGAAGTCTCGGAACCTCTGGGGATCGTCTGGTTGGGCCTTGGCGCCCAGCCGATCAGCACAGACGCCGATATCGAATGGGTCCCCAAGCGGCGTTATCAGATTATGCGCGAAAGTCTCAGGCATCGGGGCAAGCTGACCCACTCCATGATGAAAGAGACGGCCTCCGTGCAGGTCTCTCTGGACTACACCAGCCAGTCTGATGCCATCGACAAGCTTCGTTTGGCGATGGGGCTTTCGCCGGTCTTGTCCGCGATCTTCGCCAATTCTCCGCTCAAAGAGGCAAAGTTCGGCGGCTATCTTTCACGGCGCTCTTATATCTGGCGGCACACCGCGCCCGAGCGCGCGGGGATTATCCATTCCGTTTTTGATCCCCGCTTCGATTTCGCGGCGTACACAAAGTACGCGCTGAATGTCCCGCTGCTCTTTATCGTCAGGAATAAAAAATGGACGGCCGTCAAAGACCTGACTTTTGGGCAGTTCTTAAAGCGGGGTTACCGGGGGCTTCGCGCGACACCCGCGGACTGGGAGCTGCACCTGACCACTATTTTTACGGAGGCAAGGCTCAAAAAATACCTTGAGATCCGCTGCATCGATTGCCAGAAGGCGGAGATGGGACTGGCGGCCGTGGCTCTCCTCAAGGGGATCTTTTACGACGATCTGAGCCGCCGCCGGGCGCTGAATTTGGTCATCCGGATGAAGGCCGGGGAGAGGGAGCGGCTACGTCGCGCAGGGCCTCTCAAGGGCCTGGGAACGCCCTTTGGGGGCAAGACACTGCTGGAAACGGCCCAAAAACTGGTACGGCTTGCGGAAACCGGTCTTCGGAAGCACGAGGCCCGGTATCTGCAGCCCCTCAAGGAGCTTGTCCTGGACAGGGGGCTGACCCCCGCGGAAGTCCTTCTGGAGACGTTGGGCCCCGGCCGGTCCCGGTCAAGGCGCGTCCCCCTTGACCGGATTCTGAAACACGCCGCCCTCTAGGCGGTCAACTCCTCAGTTTGTATCCGGCTCTGAACAACCTCTCTACAAGGCAGAAAAGAGCGACCGCCAGGAACGCCGCGATCGCTAGACTTGCCGGCACGCTGGCATCGGCGACGCCGAGCATTCCATAACGCAGGCCGTTGACAAGATAAAAGATGGGGTTTAGCCTCGTCGCCCACTGAAGAGGAGAGGGGACCATGTGGATGCTGTGAAAGACCCCGCCGAAATAAATCAGAGGCGTCAACACAAACGTGCCCCATACCGATAGTTTCTCGAACCCATCCGCCCACAGTCCCACCAGAAGCCCCAGACACGAGAATATTGTCGTGACCGTGATGAAAAAGTAAAGCACGAGCCACGGGTGCGGTATCGGAAAATGGGTAAAAAACAGGGAAACCAGGTAGACGCCCGCGCCCGTGATCATGCCCCTGGCGATCCCCCCGATCAGAAGCCCAAGCACCATCTCAAAATAAGAAAGGGGGGAGAGGAGGATCTCCTGCACGATATTGTGCCAGCGGGAAATAAAGAGGGAGGAAGAGGTGTTGGTGTAGGAGCCCTCAATGAGGTGCATCATCACAAGGCCCGGCACGATGAATTGAATGTAGCTGAGCCCTTGGTACGCGGTTAGATCGATGTTTCTTCCGATCGACAGGCCGAACACAAAAAGATAGAGCGACGAGGAGATCAGCGGCGGAAGGATCGTCTGGCTGAAGACGACAAAAAACCTCAGGATTTCCCTTTTGACCAACGTCGTGAAGCCGACTTTGTTTTCAATCGTTCTCACGAATCAGCTCCAGGTACCTTTTTTCAAGGTTCTCGTTTTTTAACAGCGTTTCCTTGTCTCCGCAATGAATGATCTTTCCCTTGTCGATAATCGCGACGGTCTTGCTCAAAAGTTCGGCCTCTTCCATGTAGTGGGTGGTCAGAAAAATGGTTTTTCCGGCCCGATTCAGCTCTCTCAGAAAATCCCAGAGGTGGTGTTTGAGCTCAAGGTCGGCGCCCGCCGTCGGCTCGTCGAGAATCAAGATCTTCGGATCGTGCATCAAGGCACGGCAGAGGAGCAGCCGCCGTTTCATGCCCCCGGAGAGTTTTCGGAAGTCGCCGTCTTTTTTGTCGAGCAACTTGAAGCGCGCCAGAAGCTCCCGCGCTCTTTTCAGGGCCTCGGCCTTGGGCACGCCGAAATAGCCCCCCTGATAAACCAGAAGCCCTTCGATGCTGAGAAACGGGTCAAAATTGAACTCTTGGGGGCAAAGACCTATGAGACGCCTTGTCTTCCGGTAGTCCCCGATGACATCCGAGCCGAAAACGCGGATCGATCCTTTCTGGAAATTGCAGAGGCCGGTAATGGAGTGAATGGTCGTCGTCTTGCCGGCGCCGTTGGGCCCGAGAAAGGCGATAAAGTCGCCCTCGTGAACGACGAGACTCACGTCATTCACCGCGCAAAGCGCCCCATAATATTTTGTAAGACCGTTGATTTCAATCGCTTCCGGCATGCTTGTATCTTAAATGATGCGCCGCTTCAAAACAACGGCTATGTTATAATAAACCGCATGTCGAAAAAAGAAACCAGACCCATCCGGGCTGTCCTGTTCGACCTGGGGAATGTCGTTTTTTATTTCAGTTTTAAGAACGCGTTTGACCGGATGCAAAGAAACTGCGGCCTTGATCGGCTGTCCATCGAAAGGCGTTTTGCGGCTTCCGGTCTCGAGGTGTTGTACGACGGAGGAAAAATTTCCTCGAGGAAATTTTTTACGGAGACGAAAAAGCTTCTTGGCTTGACCATGGACTAATCCAACACCAACGCGATGCATTTCGACCATCTGATGAAAATGCGCCGGCCATTGATGAAGCGGTTCGACCGTCATATCCTTTCTTTTAAAAAAGGCGTCCGGAAGCCCGACGAGCGGATTTACCGGGATGCCGCGGCCGCTTGTCAGGCCAGGTCCGACGAGATTTTTTATATCGATGACCGCCGGGAAATGACCGAAGCGGCCCAAGACCTCGGATTTCACGTGTTTACGTATCGGCGCAATCATACGGATCTTCTTAAGACGATGAAAAGACTGGACATTCTTTGAATAAAGAATATTTGCGGACGGCCGTCCGGGCCGGTGTGGCGGCGGGGCGGCTCATTCTTGAATCCTACGGAAAGCTGAAGAATTCCCAGATCAAGGTCAAGACGAAAAACGATTTTGTCACCGAGATCGACAAAAAATCGGAGGAGCTTATCATCTCCGCGATCAGAAAACGTTTCCCGGGACACGCCTTTCAGGCCGAGGAAAGCGGTTGCGGCGGCGCCTCAAGCGACGCGCTCTGGGTGATCGACCCGCTTGACGGGACCGCAAATTACATCCACCAATTTCCGATGTTTTCCGTCTCCATCGCGCTTGTCCTGAACGGGAAACTAACGGTTGGGACGGTAGTCGATCCTGTTCACGGCGAGGTCTTCACCGCTGAGCGCGGCAAGGGGGCGTTTTTAAATAAGAAAAGGATACGGGTTTCCGGGGTGAAGAGGCTGGCGGATGCGATGATGGCCACCGGCATCCCTTTCAGGGCCAGAGGCCGTTTTCATGAATACA
Organism: Candidatus Omnitrophota bacterium; assembly: GCA_016180585.1. Classification (GTDB taxonomy): domain Bacteria; phylum Omnitrophota; class Gorgyraeia; order 2-02-FULL-51-18; family 2-02-FULL-51-18; genus JACPAX01. The sequence goes on from JACPAX010000057.1 coordinate 11,741, forward strand.
TGGCTTCCTTTGAGAAGATTTCAAGGCGCAGCGCGGGCATGAGGCGGGGAGGATCGGCGGCGCTCGATTTGGCCTACGTGGCCTCCGGACGGTTTGATGGTTTTTGGGAAATCAATCTGGCCGCGTGGGACATGGCTGCCGGCGCGCTTCTGATCCGGGAGGCCGGAGGACGCGTATCGGATTTATGGGGAGGGGACGGGTTCTTGAAAAACGGGGATGTCCTGGCCTCAAACGGGTTTATTCACCGGGAACTGGAGACGATCACCTTAAATTTCTTACGACCAAAACCTTGAAGAACGGGGGAGAGAGGAGTAGACTGCAACCATGCCTTACATCAGCTTAAGAGTGGCCGGCAGGCTTTCCCGGCGGCAGAAAGTGGCGATCGCCAGAGAGTTTGCCGAAACGCTCGAAAAAGTCGCCGGCAAACCGAAGGATTCCACCTACCTGGTTTTTGATGAAGTAGAGAGGGAAAACTGGGCGAAGGGCGAGAATCTGCTGGGATAGGGGCCCCGGGATGCCGATTGAAAAACAGCTTTCCGTATTCATGGAAAATAAGCCCGGACGGCTGTCCCACATCTGCAATACGCTGGCCGAGGCCGATATCAACATCTTCGCGATGTCGGTCCACGATACCGTTGACCATGCCATCGTCAGGCTCCTCGTCGACAATCCCGACAAGGCCCTCCTGATTCTCGAGGAGGAAGGGGTGTACACGATCTCGCAGGACGTCGTGGTCCTGGAGATCGAAAATAAGCCGGGCATTATTTCCATGATCGCCAAAAAACTGTTTCGCGCCGACATCAACATCGAATACGCTTACTGCACCGCCGCAAAAAACCAGGATTTCGGGTGTCTGGTCGTCAAGACCAAAGATGCCGAGCAAACCCTTGAGATCCTGGAAGAAACTTAACCCCTCGCATCTGAGGTTTTTTCAGCGGACCGCCAGCTTTCTCTTTCTGTTTTTTGTCTTGTTTTCAGGGCCTGCTTTTGCCGGCAACAACGGGCAGACGGCTGTCGTGGAGGAGGCGCTTTCCGGAAGCAGCGTGCGCCTGAAAGGCGGACAGGTCCTGGACTATGCAGGCCTTGAGTCGCCGCCGCTTCAAAGCGTTCTGCCTTTGGTCCGCCAATACGGCGACGACGCCAGGACTTTTAACCGTTCTCTGGTGGAAAGAAAGTCCGTCCGTCTGGAGTGGGATTCTCAAATCCGGAATGAACGGGGCCATTGGCTGGCCTATGTTTTTCTGGAGGACGGCGCGTTCGTGAATCTCGAGATTCTCAGGGCCGGCCACGCGAAGGCCAGGATCCAGCCGCCCAACCGCAAATACATGGCGGAATTCCGAAAAGCGGAGCTTGCCGCCCGTCGCGGGAAGAAGGGCTTGTGGAAGGAAGAACCGGAAAACCCCTTCATCCAAAGCGAATATCTCGGGGAAAAAAGCACCAAGATCTACTATTTTCCCACTTCTCCCGAACTTGAAGGGATTCCCGAGGCGCATCTGGTTAAATTTCGTTCCCGAGTCGAGGCCAAGGCGGCCGGCTATCGTCCCTGCTTTACCTGCAAGGAAAAAGACGAGTCTGTTTATTGACAGCCCGCTTTTTCTATGATAGTATTTTTTCGCGATGGCCAGATGGAGTTTCCCTTCTTTTGAAAATCTCTAGTTTATCCGATTGCTCATCGAAACGGAATTTTCAACGGATTTTTTGTTCGTCAGCCATTGTTGTTGGCGCGTGGTTGTGTTCATTCATTAAAGAAAGAGCGAAATAAAGGAGAAATACTCGCATGGCAAAAGGTATCGTCAAGTGGTTCAGCAATCAAAAGGGTTATGGTTTTATTACCCCCGACGGCGGCGGCAAGGATGTGTTTGTCCATCACAGCGCGATTCAAGGTGATGGGTATAAAACGCTGGATGAAGGCCAAACGGTCGAATTTGAGGTCACCCAGGGCCCCAAAGGCGAACAAGCCGCCAACGTCCACAAGGTCTCTTAACCATAAAATAAAAAATAAACGCCAACAACCTAAAAATCCCGGAAATCAGGTTCTTTGATTTCCGGGATTTTTGCTTTCATTGTCCCCACCCCCTCCCGCGCAACCCGGCAAGCTTTATCCTCACCCGGACGTCCGATTTTCCCCGCCGAGGAAAATCGGACTCGATAGCCGCCGGTTGAGGACAAAGCTTGCCGGGTGGCGCCGAGCCCGTGAGGTTCTCCG
>JACPAX010000009.1 GCA_016180585.1 Candidatus Omnitrophota bacterium
TACCGGCTCAAACTCCGGCTCGCCAAAGAACAGGACTTAAGAAAGCGATACGAGCGGCTTTATCATACATGCAGTCAAAAAGAGATTTGACCCCTTAGGCAAACTCCGGATCGCCAAAGAACAGGACTTAAGAAAGCGATACGAGCGGCTTTATCGTACATGCAGTCAAAAAGAGATTTGACCCCTTAGGTGACCCCTTAGGCACATGACCCCTTAGGCATGACCCCTTAGGCAAACGCAGTAGATAAGGTGTCATTGCGAGGAGCATTAGCGACGAAGCAATCTATGTTGCCCAAACAGAGATTGCCACGCTCCCGGAGTTTACCCCGAGCGAGGTCGAGGGGGTCGCTCGCAATGACAAGAAGTAAAAGGGGTCCTTAAATATAAACAACAGGCTTGACAAATGATGTCCTTTAACTTATCATTCTAGTATACAGAAATGTATACTTATATGTTAAAATCAAGCAATTCACAGAGATTGAAGCAGCTGATGGATTCGGGGCGGACGGTATTTACGCCGCTGGATTTGCGTATGTTTTGGGGGGCGAATGCCTTGAACGCCAAGATTGCCGCCGTTCGTATGACCAAAAAGGAGCTTCTCCTTCGCCTGGCCGAAGGGTATTACGCCTTAAACGAGCGCTACAACCGGTATGAACTTGCCAATCGTTTGCTTAACCCCTCCTACGTGTCATTCCACGCCGCGCTTTTTTTTGCCGGCGTCAACTTCCAAGCGCGAGGCGAGATTGGGTCTGTCGCCAGACGCGTTTCCCGGCGAAAGATCGGAGACACGCTCTACAGTTACTGTGCGATGAAAGAAGAGCTTTTCTTCAACCGCGAAGGCCTTGTCATTCGCGACGGCGTCTCACTGGCGGATCCGGAGCGCGCGGTGCTCGATAGTTTTTACTTTGGGTATCTGCCGGACGTGGATGATTCCGCAAAACTCAATAAAACGCACCTTCAAAATTTAAGCCGGTATTACCCTCTTACCGTCCAGAAAAAAGCGAAGACGCTTTTATGAGCATGGCATTCGACCGGACGGCGCACGAGCGGTATTTATCTCTGCTTCTAGTGGATATCATAAAGGAGTTTCCTGAGAAGCTCCAACATACTCTTTTCGGCCTTTTCGATTATGGGAGGGGCCATCCCAACATCAAAATCGAGCTCAATAAACGAGTTTGGAAGAATAACGCTTATAAACCCTCGTGGTTTTTGGGAGCGGCGCTTTTTATTCCCGATGAAACGACGATTCTCACGAATAAACTCGTGGCTTTGACCGATCGGAAGACGGCGGTTGCCCGCGATCTTTACGACAGCTGGCATTTTCTGAAAGCGGGGTTTCCCGTTAACGAAAGGCTTGTGTCGGAAAGAACCGGCAAGACGCTTGGGGACTATTTGCGCGGTTTGATTCCCTTTATCCGAAAAACTTACACGGCTCGAAACATTTTGCAGGGCCTGGGAGAAACGCTTGATGACAAGCAAAAAGCTTGGGCGAGGGCGCATCTGGTCAACGAAACCTTAAAAGAAATCGAAAAGCGGATCGCTTCAAAAGGGGTCAGACTGACCCCCTTTCGACAAGAAAATCCCTGAGCTTCTTGGAAACTAAACCCCCACGCACACTGCGGCCTCTCTCGGGGAGAGAGGCCGCAGTGTGATCCCAAACCCGATAGGCAGGTGTTTTTCGGGGGCCAAAGGCAATTTGTTATATACGATGGTATAGGGTATAATTTGGGTGTTTCTTTCCTTGAAGAGGTGAGCTGAATGAAATTTCCCTACCAAGAGCACCCCAGGCAACCTTCAGACGCTTTTCTCCAATACTCCCGATGGTCTGCCGCCGTTCTTTTAATCGGGCTCTGTTTGTTCTCGGTCGGTGGGGTCTTCGCCGAGACGAAGCCTGTCTTGCCGGCAGTCAAGCCTGCCGTCGAACAGCCGGTCAAGGAACTTCACTACCCGCCTATCCGCATCGAAGTCACCGAATCCAAACTCAGCCAGGATCTCCGGAAGGACAAAGACGAGCTCATCCAGGGCTCGCAGACCCTCGAGGACATTCTTCACAAGAGCGGGGCCGTTTACCGGGACCCGGAGCTTGAGCAGGCCATCCACGACCTCATCCCGCCGGACCGGATGGGGGAGAAGTCGCGGGGTTTTTATTTCAGGGTGTATCTTTTGAAAGACCCCGATGTCAACGCGATGACGACCCCGTCGGGATCGATCTACGTCAACTCGGGACTTTTGGCGACGCTCGACAGCTTCGATCAGCTCCGCGCCGTGATGGCGCACGAGGCGCATCACGCCATCGATCAGGACATCGTCTACGAGTTCAGAAAGTACAAGAACGAGACCGGGTTTCTCAAGGTCTTCAATCTCCTGGCGGCGCCGGCCGTCGCGTTCGCGATCAGCGAAAGCGATTCCCAGACCGCCAGCACCATCGCCAACGTCTATACGGCGTCAAGCTACGCGATCAACATCGCCTATCAGCTCTCGATTTTCGGCTACAGCCGCGGGGATGAGAACGAATGCGATGAGTACGCGATGAATCTCCTTCTCAACAACCGGCAGGACGTCCACGAGGTCAAAAAGGTTTTCGAAAAATTCGAAGAAGAACGCCAGAAATACGGCAAAGGGATCTTTCAGACGCATCTTTTTGCCACGCACGAGACGGCCAAACAGCGGATGGCGCGCGTCGATAAATTTATCCAAAGGCAAGGCGCTCCCGGCTCTCCGGCGGAGGCGCCCAGGGACCAGCGGTATCATGAACTGACCCGGAATCTGCGGATCCTCAACGCGCGCCTCAATATCCGCATGGGCCGCGTCCGGCACGCGCTGGACGACCTCGAACGTTTGAAAGAGCTTTTTCCAGCCGACGCGCGCGTTTTAAACGCCCTGGGCGAGGCCCACGCCAAGCTTGCCGGGGACCGGAAAATTTTGGAAGACGAGCTCTCCCGCAAGGAATGGAACAAGATCAAGAAGGAGAAAGAAAAAGCCCAGCGCGACCGCTGGATTGAGCAGTCGGCGTCTTTTTTTGGGGAGGCCATCAAGCTCGACCCGGCTTTTCCGGATCCGTACCAGGGGGAGGCGCTTCTGCGCGAGGGGCTGAAAGAAAACGACAAGGCGATCGGACTTTTCCAAAAATACCTGGAACTCGCGCCCGAAGCCCGAGACCGACGGTACGTGCAGGCAAAGATCGAAAGGCTCAAAGGAATCATCGAGAAGGAAAAGAACAAACCCGACAAAGAAAAGGGGACCCCTAGTGCGTAAATCGGCGCGTTCGGAAAGCTTGTTTAAAACAGCGGTCGTGGTGTTGAGCGTCTCCGTTTTTTTAAGCGGATGCGCGTCGGTCAAGATCCACCCGGAGTTCAACGAACGTCACCCGAGAATGAAGAATCTGGTGCTTCTCCCGCCGGATGTCCGGGCCTATGAGATCACCTTCAACGCCGGTAGTAAACCGCTCGACGAGCTTACGGCCTCGATGGAGAAGCTCTCAGCGGAGACGGTGAAGACCGTCGTCGAGGAGAAAGGGTATGAGCTGACGCCGCTTTCCTTAAGCCAGAAAGACCTGGACTCAAACCCTGGGCTCAAGGACGCGTTTTTTGAGCTCAAGACACTTTACGATCAGGCAATCAAGGACATGCAGGCCGGCAAGAAAAAGAGCTTCACCTATGATGTCGGCGCTTCCGGCAACTATTTCGCCGAAAAACACGGCGCGAACGCCATCCTCTACGTGCGCGAGGTCGGGTCCCGCCTGAGCTCGGGCATGACCGGGGCGAAGGTGGCGTCGGCGACGCTCAGCATCGCGACGGCCCTTTTGACCGGCGTGGCCATCGGCGGCCCCGGCCAGCCTCAATACGGGCTTCTCGTGGAGACCGCCGTGATCGACGCGGACCTCGGCGACATCCTCTGGTACAACATCAAGGAAGCCCACGACAACTTCACGAATCCGGCGGACCAAAAGACGTTGACGAAATTCGTCAAGGACGTCCTCAAACCGCTTCCCGACTCCAAGTTTAAACAGCCTAAGCCCGGCCTAAAATAAAAACCTTGTGCGCGACCCCTCCGGTCGCCTAAGGCGACCACCTCCCCTTCGTAAGGGGAGGAATGGTCACACCCCTCTTTACGAAGGAGTGGAATGGGCACGCCCCTCATTACGAAGGAGGGGAACGGGGAGGTTAATGCGAACCAAATAAAAACTTGACATTTGAGAGCAGGAGCGGGTATACTCCCTTCCGTAGTTCAGTAAAGGTTGTTTTTGAAGCTTACACGAAATAAGATTTGGAAGCCGCGAACCTTACTTGCTTCGCGGTTTTTTTGTTTTGGTGGGGCCAAAGACATTCGTTAACCAAGTAAAAAGGAAGCAAAACACAATGGCAACAAAGGGAACCGTGAAGTGGTTTAGTGACCAAAAAGGCTACGGATTCATCACCCCCGAGGGTGGGAAAAAGGACGTGTTCGTTCATTTTTCCGCGCTGCAGGGCGAGGGATTTAAATCGTTGGCCGAGGGCGAAACGGTGGAGTTTGATATCGTGCCGGGCCCGAAGGGTGACCAAGCTGCAAACGTCGTCAAGTCTTCATAAGACGTCCGTTCACAAAAAGTCCCCGGTCTCTCACAAGGAGGCCGGGGATTTTTTTTCGGGGCCTGTGATAGAATGGCGCCGGGGAGCCGACATGAGAAGATTTGCAGCGGTCGCGTGGGTCATCGCGTGTTCAGTCGTCTACGGGGGTATTTCGGAGGCCGGGGCCATGAAATCTTCTGAGGAAAAAGCGACGTTCGCTGGGGGTTGTTTCTGGGGCGTGGAGAAGGTCTTTTCGGAGGTCCCGGGAGTCCTCTCGACACGGGTCGGCTACACGGGCGGGACCAAGAAAGACCCGACCTACCGGGAAGTCTGCACGGGTCTGACGGGCCACGCCGAGGCCATTGAGATCACCTATGACCCGTCAAAGACAGGCTACCCGGAGCTTCTTGAAATTTTTTTCAGTGTCCACGACCCCACGACCCTGAACCGTCAGGGTCCGGATATCGGGACGCAGTACCGCTCCGCTATTTTTGCCCATTCTTCCGGGCAGATGGCCGCCGCGTCAAAGGCCAAAGCGCTTCTCGACGGCTCAGGGATTTTTAAATCCAAACTGGTGACTCAGATCGCCCCGGCGACGGAATTTTACCCCGCCGAAGACACCCACCAGCAGTATCTCAAGAAAAACCCCCACGGCTACTGTTCGATTCAGTTCCAGTCCAAGAAAATCCAGGAAGTCCTGTCAGTCGGTCTTAAGAATTAGCCTTTCGTCGCGGTGTAGAGGGTCACCGCCCCGAGGAAAAAAGACCGGGCCCGGGTGAACTGGCCCGCCCTGAAAAAGCGGCCGGCCGAATCCGGAAGATAGGCGACCGGGTAATTTTTTCCGAAGAGCAGCGTCCCGTAAATCCCCACGCAGAAATAAAGGTAGGACTTGAAGATCTTTCCGAGGAGCGGATTTTCCGGCTCCGTGAGATCGAGGATGGCGATCCGCCCGCCCTATCTAAGTTTTTGCTTTCCTAATATCCTCCCTCTTTTTCTTCACTGTGACGATGGTCACAGTGTTTCTCTTCAAGTCGTGATAACTTTCCTCTAATGGAACAGGTCCATTCCTTTCATATTCCCGTGATGGGCACGGGTTTTACGATAGATACGCCGCTGAAGGTGGCCCCGTACGGGATCTCGTCGGTGATTTCCCTTGTGGACGACCAGCTCATCGAAAAGATGCGCGAGCATTACAGCCGTCTTTATTGGGAGACCTATGTCCCCATTCTCTCCGGGGAAGAGGACTCCCGGGCCCGCCGGATCACCGAGTATCTGAATTTTATCCATCGCGTCGTCGGGCGGCAGGTCGAGGAACTCAGGCAATCGCCTTTTGAGCCGGGCAGCGAGATCTCGAGGTACTTTGAGCTTCTCGACGACCATTCTCCGCTCAAGCGCGAATACCGGCAAATGCTGGCCGCCTCCGGCGGTCCGGACAAAGCGCTTTTGCAGACGCGCCTGCGGGAACGGGTCGTGGCCGGCGCCATCGACGTGAATATCATGACCAAGGTGGACCGCGGAGGATTCAAGAATGGCCACAAACTCTCCCGCGAATATTCCGACGCGATGGCCGCGCTCCGCGGATTCGCCAAGAGCGAGCTCGACGCCTCGGTGGTTTTTTCGGCGGGGCTCAATCTTCCGCTCTACGGTTACCTGGGGGAATTTGAGGATTTTTATCCCGACGCGGAGGGCCGGCTCAAGAAAAGGGTGATTCTCAAGGTCAGCGATTTGAGGTCCGCTTCCGTCCAGGCCAGGGTGCTCGCCAAGAAAGGCATCTGGGTATCGGAGTGCCGGGTGGAGTCGGGTCTCAACTGCGGAGGCCACGCGTTTCCCACCGAGGGCCGCCTCTTGGGTCCGGTGCTTGAGGAATTCAAAGAAAAAAAAGAGGAGCTCGTCCGCTCGCTTTTTGAGATTTACGGCCGGGCGGTAAAGGAGAAAAAGGGTTCCGGGCCCTCCCATCCCCCCGCGATGCGCCTCACGGCCCAGGGGGGAGTCGGGACCGCCGCCGAACACCGGTTTCTGCTGCGCTACTATGATCTGGATTCGGTCGGGTGGGGGACGCCGTTTCTTCTGGTGCCTGAGGCGACAAGCGTCGACAGCGAGATGCTCGCCAAGCTCGTGAAGGCCGGCGAAGACGACATTTACTTGAGCGATTCTTCGCCGCTGGGGATCCCGTTTTACAACCTGAAGGACTCCGCCAGCGAAGAGTCGCGCCGCGAAAAAATCGAAGAGGGGAAGCCGGGAAGCCCCTGCTTCAACAAGTACCTGGCGCTCAACGTCGAGTTCGACGAACCGCTCTGCACGGCCTCCTACCAGTACCAGGCAAAAAAAATCAAGCTGCTCCGCGAAAAAAACCTCCCCGACCCCGAGTTTGAGAAGGAATACGAAAGAATCGTCGAGAAATCCTGCATCTGCCGCCATCTCGGCGACGGCGCGCTCGCCAAGCACGGGCTCGAGAAGGACAAAAAGAGGCTCAATCCCGCGGTTTGCCCGGGGCCGAATCTGGCGTACTTCTCCAGGATCGTCTCGCTCGAGGAAATGGTGGGGCATATTTACGGCAGGGCGCGTGTCATCGGCGGCACGGTCTCGCGCCCGCACGTGTTGATCAACGAAATGAGGCTTTATGTCCGGTTCCTCAAGGAGGCGATCCTCAAGTCTTCCTCCCGGCTGACCCGGAAAGAGGCGGAGTATTTCGCCGAGTTCAAAAAAAATCTCACGGAGGCGGTTGACTACTACCGGAGACTCGCCGACCAGATCCTCGAGGAGTCCGAGCAGTCCAGAAACGATTTTTTGCAGCATGTGTTTATCTTGAGGCAGGAGCTTGAAAAAATCACGCTGCCCTGCGTGGTCGCCTGGTAAAAAATGCATACGGTTTTTTGCGAAGAGTATCAAACGCGGATCCGACGGACCGAAGGCCTGCTGAGATCGGCTTTGGAGAAGTCCCTGGCCTTGGGGACTCCGCTCATTCTCGCTTCAACCACCGGCGATTCCGCGAAGAGAGCGCTGGATTTGCTTCCGCCGGGAAAGGGGCGTCTTGTCGTCGTCACGTACGGCGGCCCGTCCGGATGGTTCGACCCGGAGATCCTGCGCCGGCTTGAGGCGGGAGGACATGCGGTATTGAAGCACGACCCCCCTTTTCTTCTCCCGACGCGGTTTCTGTGCGGGATCTCGCGGATTTTAAACCGCCGCGTCCGGCGGCAATGGGGCGAGGCGGGCGTGACCTGCGTGGAGATCGCCAAGCACGCGCTTCGGGCCGGTCGCATCGGCCGCGGAAGCCGGGTGGTCGCCGTCGCCGGCCAAGAAAAAGGCCTCGATACGGCGCTCATGCTTGAGATCGGCGCGGGCGGGGAAGTGACACCAGTCACAGACGCGGCCGGGCCGGAGAAAGTATGCTTGGACCAGGGGGGGAGTGTCTCTTGATTCAGTCGCGGAAGCCGGGCCCGGTGGACTTTCTTAAAGAACACCACGCCCAAATCGACGGGGAGATCGCCAAATTTGAAGAGTCCCTGCGGGAGCTTCGGTATTCCGGCGGCGGGACCCTGCCGAGGCACATCCGCCAGCTGCGCCAGGCGATGGAGCTTTTCTATTTGAGGCTTTCCCGGCACGTGGCGTTGGAGGAGCAGGTCTTTTTTCCTTTCATGGAGAAGTACGTGCCCCGCTTCGAGCCCATGATCTCTTTTTTTAAATCGGAGCACGAGAGCCTGAGGAAAAATCACGAAGCGGTGGCGTCCTCTCTTAAACGGTTCTCCAGGGGACGGCCCGACCTCAATGCCGGCAGGGAATTGGAGAGGCTCCGTGGCACGGCGACCTATCTGATTTATCTTTTACGCAATCACGCGAAAGTGGAGGATGAGAGCATTTACAAATCGGCGAACCGGGATTTGAACGCCGACGAGAAAGCGGAGCTGGCCCGGCGAATCCGGGACTATCAATATTCCTGAAGGGGGACTCGAATGATTACCAACGACATGACGATCAAAATCGGCGGCGAGGCCGGCATGGGGGTGGAGTCCGGCGGCGCCGGGCTGACCCGGGCGCTCGCGCGGGGGGGGCTGCACGTTTTCGGTTTCTCGGACTTTATGTCGAGGATCCGGGGGGGACACAACTTTTTTCAGCTGAGGGCCGGCGTCTCCGAGGTTTTCACGTTCGCCGAAGAGGTGCACCTTCTGATCGCGTTCACGAAGGACTGCATCGAGAGGCACCGGCACGAGGTCGCCGCCGCCGGCGCCATTCTGTACGACGAGGCGCTCGGCGTCGACCCGGAATCCATGCCCGGACGGGGGGTGCTGGCCTGCCCGGTGCCGTTTTCGAAGATTGCCGTGGAAACTGGCGGGGACCCGATCATGGCCAATACCTGCGCGATCGCCGCCGCCGCGGGAATCACCGGCTACGATTTCGAACGGATCCGGGAAGTGCTTGAGGAAAATTTCAAAAAGAAAAGCGAAAAAGTGGCCGCGGGAAACATCGCGGTGGCGCAGGCCGGTTACCGGTACGCCAAGGAAAAATACTCCGCCGGCTTCAAATACAGGCTGCAGGCGATCGGCGGCCGAAAGACCGAAGACCGCATGATCCTCAACGGCAATCAGGCGCTGGCGATGGGCGCGATGGCCGCGGGGTGTAAATTCATCGCGGCCTACCCGATGACGCCGGCGACCTCGATTTTTGAGTTCATCACGGCCCATGCCTCGGAGTACGGGATTGTCTCCAAACAGACGGAGGATGAGATCGCGGCCCTGCTTTTCGCGATAGGTGCCGGCCATGCCGGCCTGCGCGCGATGACCTGCACCTCGGGCGGCGGATTTTGCCTGATGGTGGAGGCGCTGGGCCTGGCGAGTATGAGCGAGACTCCTGTCGTGGTCGCCGAGGTGCAGCGGGTCGGCCCCTCGACGGGTTTTCCGACGCGCACCGAGCAATCGGACCTGGAGTTCGCGATCCACGCCTCCCACGGGGAGTCACCCCGTATTGTGATCGCCCCGGCGACCGTCGAGGAGTGTTTTGAGGCCGGCTGGAGGGCGTTTAATCTGGCCGAGAAGTATCAGTGTCCCGTGATTATTTTAAGCGATCTCCATCTGTCTTCGCATCTTCAGTCGATCGATAAAAACCGCCTTGATTTTTCGAAGGTGAAGATAGATCGCGGGGAGCTTCTGACGAGAGGGGATCTTGAAAAGCTAAGGGACTACAAGAGGCACCTGGTGACCGACAGCGGCGTTTCACCCCGGGCGATCCCGGGACACCCGCGCTCGGTTTACGTCACCACCAGCGACGAGCATAACGAGTACGGCTATGCCGTTGAGGACGCCGAGACGCGCAATAAAATGATGGAAAAAAGAATGCGCAAGCTCGAGACGGCCGCCAGAGAGGACATGAGACCGCCCCTTCTTTATGGCGACCCGGACGCCGATTATACGTTTCTCTGCTGGGGGTCGGTGTACGGCTCCGTGCGGGAATCAGTGGATCTTTTGGGCAAGCGGGGCGTGAAGGCCAATGTCCTGCGTTTCGCCGATCTCTGGCCGTTTCCAATCGAAAAGGCGAGGCCGTTTCTCGAGAGGGCCAGGCATCTGGTGGTGGTCGAGAATAATTACACGGGACAGCTCGCCCATCTCATCAGCCGGTGCGCGTGCGTCGAGATGGACACGAAGATCTTAAAATACAGCGGGCGTCCGTTTTCACCCGAGGAAGTGATCGCCAATTTGAGAGAGGAGGCCAGGATCCATGTCTAATCTGGACGATTTTTTAAGTCCCGAGTCGCCGACCTGGTGCCCGGGCTGCGGGGATTACACGATCCTCAAGTGTCTTAAGGAGGCGCTGGTGACGCAGGGGCTGGCGCCGCATGAAGTGATGGTGGTCTCGGGGATCGGCTGCGGGTCCAAGGTCCCCTATTATTTGCGCTCCAACGGCTACGATTCCCTTCACGGCCGGGCCCTGCCGGTCGCCCAGGGCATCAAGCTGGCCAACCACGCGCTGAAGGTGATCGTGGTCTCCGGCGACGGCGACAGCATGGGAATCGGGGGGAACCATTTTTTGCACGCGATGAGAAGGAATCCGGACATCACGCACATCATCGAAAACAACCAGATCTACGGCCTGACCAAAGGGCAGTTCTCGCCGACCAGCCCCAAGGGTTTTGTCACGAGCACTTCCCCGGATGGGTCGCTGGAGGCGGCGCTCAACCCGATGGTGCTCGGCGTGGCGGGAGGCGCGACTTTCGTCTCCAGGACTTTTTCGGGGGACGTCCGACACATGGTGGAGACGCTGGTCCGGGCGATGAAGCACAGAGGGTATTCCGTCATCGACGTGCTTCAACCCTGCGTGACCTTCAACAAGATCAACTCCTTTAAATGGTACAAGGAAAGGGTGTATGATGTCACCAAGTCCGCGGATTACCGGCCCCAGGACCGGAAGTGGGCGTTCGCCAAGGCGCTCGAGTGGGGGGAGAAGATCCCGATCGGCGTGATTTACGAAGACACGTCGACCCCGACGTACGAGGACCAGGTCCAGGTCCTGCAGGAGGGCCCTCTGGCGGAGCGGGACGAAAGGGAGCGCCCCATTCATTGGCGGGTGCTGGCGGGCGAGGAAAAACTGAAGCGGGCGTTTTGCTAAAAAAACCGTTGAAGCGCAAAACTCAGGGGACAGACCATGGAAATCACCAAGATCGTGCAGGAGATTCAATACGTCCTGGCCCCGGCGGTCATGGTCTCAAGCTCGGCGCTGCTTCTCCTGGGGTATCAGAACAAATTTTCGAATCTCGCCAGCCGCTTCCGCGCGCTTAATCACGAAAAACGGTCTCTGATTCGCAAGGCCCAAAAAGACGAGACGGAAAAAGAGCGTCTGCTGAGCCTGGAGCGGCAGATCGACCACCTGATGGCGCGCGCCCGGCACGTGAAAAACGCGATCCTCATGGCGTATGAGGCGATCATCTGTTTTTCGGTGACCTCCGTCCTGATTTTTCTGAATGTCTACGCCGCCTTCCAGCTCTACCAAACCATTATCGTCGTTTTCCTGGCGGGGCTTTTTCTGACCTTGGCCGGCGCGGCCTGCCTGATCGCCGAGACAAGGCTTTTTTATAAGGTCATCGCCCTTGAAAGAAAATCCTAAAAGAATTTATCTGATTTCGGACTCGACGGGGGAGCTCGGCGCGCGCTTCACCAACGCGCTCGCAAGCCAATTTCCGAAGGCCCGCATCGCGATCGAGCGGTTCAACTTCGTCGACTCGACCAAAAAAATTTCCAAAATCATCTCCGGCCTGTCGCCCCAAGACAGCATTTTATTTCATACGGTGCTGTCCAAAAGGCTCAAACAGGCCATCGGCGCGATAAGCCGCGCCCGCGGGATACACGCCTTTGACCTCACCGGCCCGCCGACGGATTTTATGGTGAAACATTTGAGGTCGAGGCCCGTCTGGGACGTGACGGCGGTCCACCGGATCAACCAGGATTACCACCAGCGCATCGACGCGATTGAATTCACGATGGCCCATGACGACGGGATGGGGCCGGCCGGTCTCGACCGGGCGGAGATCATTCTTGTCGGTCCGTCGCGATGTTCCAAGACGCCGACGAGCGTTTATCTGGCGATCAAGGGCTGGCGCGTGGCCAACGTCCCGCTGATCCGCGGCCTCGGAATCAGCCAGCCGCTCGCCGCGCTGCGAAAGGACCCGCGGGTGGTCGGTTTTATCATCCGGCCGGAGAAATTGCGCGAGGTCCGGGAAAAACGGGCGGCGGAGCTCGGCACGCAGCCCGCCGGCTATACCGATCTTGAGGAGATTTACAAGGAAATCAAATGGGCCGGCGAGATTTACCGCCGCTACGAGTGGAGGCGGATAGACATCACGGACCGGGCCATTGAAGAGACGGCGGCCCAGATCCTGCGGGTCTTGCCGGAGAGGTGACCGACGCGATGCGCTGCTGCCACAACGGGGACGGGAAAAAAGAGGGCCCGGGGTCGCCGCGGGTGGTGATCACCGGCTGGCCGAACGTGGGTAAAAGCGTTCTTTTCAATCAGCTGACCGGCCGCTATGTCACCGTGTCCAACTACCCCGGCACGACGGTGGAGGTATCCCGCGGCCATGCCCTGATCGAAGACAGGGCCTTTGAGGTGATCGACACCCCCGGTCTCTATACGCTGCTGCCGGTAAGCGAAGAGGAGAGAGTCGCGCGGCGGATCCTGCTGTATGAGAAACCGTCGCTTGTCGTGCATGTCGCGGAGGCGAGGAACTTTGAGAAGATGCTGCCGCTCACGATCCAGCTTATCGAAAGCTCGCTTCCCACGCTTCTGGTTCTCAACATGATGGACGAGGCCCAAAAGGCCGGGGTTCGTCTGGACCTGGGGCATTTGGAGAAAAATTTGGGAGTGCCGGTGGTCGGCACCGTCGGGACCAAAGGCCGTGGAGTGGGTTTTTTGAAAAAAAGGATAGCGGAAAATGCGCTTTGATTCGGCGCTCGGGTCGGCCGAGGGGCTGCTGAAGGGGGAATACGGCGCGCCGAGGCGTTTTATCGCGTCGCTCCTGATTCAGGAGGATCCGGAGATCACCGATCTCGTCCGGCGGCAAGAGCCGGGAAACCTCGCGGAGATAGAAAAAATCATCCGGGAACTCAAAAACCACTCGGAGGGGCCCGTGGAATACCAGCAGGCCATTCGGCGCCGCGGGCAGGCCGCCCGGATCGCGGCGGGCGCGGTCCTTCCCAACAGGGTGGACGAGAACTTCGGGCACCGTTTTGATTTCATCCTGATGAATCCCTTGAGCGGGGGGCTTGTCCTTGCGCTGATTCTTTATTTTGGGATTTACCAGTTTGTGGGGGTCCTCGGCGCCGGCGTGGCCGTCGATTTCCTCGAAGACACGGTTTTCGGGAAAATCCTCAATCCCCGGATGGTCGGGTTTTTCGCGAAGACCGTCCCCTGGGCGCCGCTTCGCGATCTTTTCACGGGAGAGTACGGGGTGCTGACGCTCGGACTCCGTTACGCGGTGTCGCTGATCCTTCCCATCGTCACGTTTTTTTTCCTCGTCTTCTCGGTGATCGAGGACACCGGCTATCTGCCGAGGCTTGCGATGCTTTTGGACCGGATTTTCAAAAGAATCGGCTTGAGCGGGCGCGCGGTGATCCCGATGGTGCTCGGTTTCGGCTGCGCGACGATGGCGACCCTGGTGACGAGAACGCTTCCGACCCGGAGAGAGAGGCTTATCGCGACGCTTCTTTTGTCCCTGGCGGTGCCGTGTTCGGCGCAGCTGGGCGTGATTCTGGCGATTCTGGCCGGCCGGCCGAAGGCGATGATGGTCTGGGCGGGAGTGGTCGGGTTTGTTTTTCTGGCCGTCGGATCTCTGGCGGCCCGGATTTTGCCCGGTCAGAAACCTTCGTTCTACATGGAGCTCCCCCCGCTGCGCCTTCCGCAGTTGGGCAATGTTCTGATCAAGACTTATTCAAGGGTCCGTTGGTATTTTCTGGAAGTGCTGCCGCTTTTTCTTCTGGTGAGCGTTCTCATCTGGGCCGGCCAGCTGACGGGACTCTTTGACCGCGTGATCGGCGCGCTGCGCGCGCCGGTGGCATGGATCGGGCTTCCCTCTGAAGCGGCCAAGGTTTTTCTTTTTGGTTTTTTCAGGCGCGATTACGGCGCGGCGGGGCTTTATGATTTGGAGAAGGCCGGGGCGCTGGACGGAAGGCAGCTTGTCGTCGCCTGCGTCGCGCTGACGCTTTTTTTGCCGTGCGTGGCGCAGTTTCTCATCAATATCAAGGAAAGAGGGTGGAAGACGGGGATCGCGATCTCGCTTTTCATCCTCTGTTTCGCGTTTGGGACCGCGGTGCTGGTGAACGCGGGATTGACCGGTCTGGGGGTGAGCCTATGAGATGCCCGATGTGCGGATTGGAATACGACTTGAAAAAGGCGGAGGCCGCCTGCGAGGCCGCCTGCCCGCTGTGGAAAAAATGCGATCTCGTGCGCTGTCCCAACTGCTTCTACGAGACCGTGCTTGAGCCGGCGTGGTTCCGTCGCCTGTTCGCCCCGCCTTGTTCGCTTGCGGACCTGCCGCCCGGCCGCCAGGCCCAGGTCAGCCGGATCGAGACGGATGACCGGGACGCGCTCCGGAAAATCATCGCGATGGGGGTCCTGCCGGAGACGAAGATTTTACTGGTCCAGAAATTCCCCGGCATCGTCTTTGAGATCGGCAGCGCCCGTTTCTCGGTCGACGAGGAGCTTGCGCGCCGCATCCATGTACGGGAAAACCCCTAAAATCCCAGTGACCGAGGTCACTGAAGAAGGCCGGCCTTTCGGGCAGAGTTGAGGTAGAGGGGGGTGTATGGGGAAAAAGCACAGGCAGCATTTTTTGAAATACCGGTCTCTTTACGAAGAGGCGATCCGTCGGCATGTCTGCGCCAAATGCGTGGATTTGGGCGAGGACGGTTTTTGCCGCACCAAAGACCCTCAGGGCTGCGGGATATTCAGAAACCTGCTGGGGCTCGTCGAGGTCGCCCTCAATCTTCACGAGCTCAGGCTTGGGCCGTATATCCGGGCGGTCCGGTCTCACGTCTGCTCCCAATGCGTCAATTCCATGCCCGGCGAGAAATGCCCCATCCGCGAGTCGCTCGACTGCGGCCTGGACCGGTACCTCGGACTCGTCTTCGAAGCGATCGAGGCCGTCGACCGTTCCCTCCAAAAAGAAAAGTCTAAATCCTCCCCATCATAAGGTTGTAGAAGGCCTGGGTGGACTCCGTGAAGATCTTTTCCTTGGCATACAGGATGCCCAAGGGCCTTCGGAGGTGAAGGCCGCGGACGTCGATGATCTCGAGCGAGCGGTCTTTGAGCTCGTGCGCGAGCGCGATCCGCGGGACCAGTGAGCAGCCGATTCCGAGTTGGATAGCGCTTTTTAAGGTCTCGATGTTGTCGTATTCGCTCACCAGATTCGGCCGGATCCCTTTTTCCATCAGGAATTCGTCCACCGCGTCGCGTGTCGGCGTATGGGCGGCGAACGCGACGAAATTCGCCTTGTTGAGGTCGGCGAGCCGGATTTTTTTATGCCGGATGACCGGGTGGTGGGAGGACTGCGCCAGGACCAGCTTCTCCTCGTCGAAGACCTCGTGGATGATGCCGTATTTTTTCTTCGGATAAGCGACGAATCCGAAGTCGACGCCCCGGTTGGCGGTCATCTCGTAGATTTTCTCGAACGGATGATACTCCAGCCGGATGTCGATCTTGGGGAATTTTTTGAGATAGTGTTTCACGACCGGCTGGAGCTCGTATAACCCGATGCTGTAGATGGTGGCCAGGCGTATCATGCCGGTAAACTGCTGCTTCATTTCTTTGAGCCGCATTTTGGACTCTTCGTATTGCTTGAGGATGTTTTCGGCGTAGGGAAGAAACGTCTTCCCGCAGGGGGTGAGCACGATTTTTTTGTTTTGCCGCTCGAAAAATTTGCACCCGAACTTGTCCTCGAGGATCTTGACGTGCTGAGTGACCGCCGGCTGGGTCACGTAGTTTTTTTGCGCCGCGGAATGAAACGACCCGGTCTTGGCCGTGTCGACGAACGTCTTGAGGAAAAAGAGATTAATCACTTGGACGACAGCGGCCTGACGTAGAAAACCAGGAGGACGCCGAGGAATAAAACGCAGGACCCGACGTAGATCAGCGTGATGCCGGGGTTTTTGGCGACCGTGAACACCGAGGCCTCCCCCCCGTCGGGGTCCTGGATAAAGGAAGACTGAAAGATCCGGTACCCCTTGTAGTCGAGGGGCTGGTTCATCCGGATGGTCTTTTCTATCGTGATTTTCTCCGCCGGGTCAAAGAGGGCCACGTCGCTCTCATAGGAGGCGGCGGACCGGGTGCCGGGGTAATCCACCTTACGGAAGTCTTTGAGGTTCAGTTTGAACGGCACCGGCGCGGTCCGGGGCGTGATTTCCACGACGGCATGGCCGTTTTCCGTGTGAAGGCTTACGGGGTTTTCCTCAAACACCCAGTCGGCCGCCGGGGCGGATCCTTTTTTCACGAGCGAGACCTCGACGGCGGTACGGCCCTTTTCCGTTTCTTTGGCGTGGGCCACGCGCTGGGTGACGACCGCCCGCTCCAGAAGCTTCTCGACCCGGAAGGAAAAATCCACCCAACCCGCGGGGTAAGTTTTTCCCGCCTCAATCCCCCCGCCGGTTTTCCCCCGCGAAGACAGGGATTCATAGGACCATGTCCGGCCGCCGTCCGGCGGGAAAAAATTGAGCGAGGCCTGCCGGGTCCCGCTTTCTCCGGCGGGGGCGGAAAGCTCCACGGTCAGACCCAGGGCGGAATTCTTCCCGTGAAGCGATTCAAATTCGGGGAAGAGCGCGAATTTTTTGTGGTTCTCGCGCCGGCCTTTGGGGTCCACCGCGTCGAACGACACCGCCGGATTCAGGGGTTTCTCGGAAATGCTCACCAGCCGGTTGTCGGAAACCCTCGCGTCGGGGTAGTAAAGCAGATTGGAAATCACTATCCCGGTTTTGCCGAGCGGGATGTCCCCCGGAGGAATGCGCGTGAGGTCGATCGCCAACTCTTCCGACGAGCCGGTTTCTTTCACGCGCAGCGTGGGGACCGCGTCCCGGTCTTTGGCGCCCGCCTTCTTTTTTTTCAACTGCACGACGGCCGGCCCGAGAGAAATCCTGTCGGAGGAAGGCTCGAGCGGATTTTTTTCAATAAGCCAAAAGGTGTTTTTGAAGGCCATCGCCTCGCTCGAGAGCGCCAGCTCAATGGCGGGATTGGCGGGCGAGTCCCCGGCGCCGGGAAGGATGTCGGTCACGACCACGGCGTCCGTCCATATTTTATCGATAGAAAGCCTTTCGGTGTCCGAGAGATCGAAGCCGCGCCGCAATCTCGCGGGGGAGGCGGCGCCAAGGTCGAGCCAGGCGGCGCGGCCGCCGTGATGCACGGTCAGGCGGTCGCCGGCCAGGACGATTTCGTTCTTGGTCTGGCCCTCGACGAGCAGCATGTTGCCGTCGATGCCCAAAAGCCGCGACAGGAGGGACCCGGCCAGCACCATGAGGATTCCGATGTGGGTGACGACGAAGCCCGTGTGCTGCCTTTTAAATGGAAGGCGCAGGAGCGTCGAACAAAAGAGGTTGACGCCGACCATCGCCAAAAATACGTCGAACCAGGCCGACTGGTAAAAATATTTCTGCGCGAACGGCGTGCCGTAAAACGACTCGAGCGTCGTGGAGATCGTCAGCACGACCGCCAGCGTCGCGATGAGAAAAACGGCGAAATAAAGAGAACCCACAATCCGAATAATGGACATCGCGCTCCTTTTGGTTGTTAGGGGCAAAGTTATCAAGAATCCCCCTTTGAGTCTGTGACGAAAATCACTATTATACAGTCAAAACGCTCACGATAAGTAATTCTTATTAATTCATCACAAAATCCAAGTTTACTTATAATTGATGTTTTGGTACGGTAAAAAACTATAATGATTTCAGCACGATCAGCCTGCCTCTCGGGGCGGACTATGAGGAGTACGGCGTGACGCTTGGCGTGAAATTTTTCGGGCTTTGCAAAGAGATGAGCTTTGAGCCCAAGTACCGCTTTTACCGTTACCATCCGAATGAGGACGTAGAAGCGGGCGGGTACGACGCCCATATCCTGTGGCTGAACGTGACTACAAGGTGGAGTTAAGTAATTCATTCACTCTAGGGGAGGAAGAACCGCGATGAGGACTGAAAAGGTGTCTTACAAATGGTTCGGGTGTCTGGCGGCCGGCGTCGCCTCTTTGTTTTTCGCCGTGAACGGCATGGCCAATATCGGGATCGTCAAGGCTTACAAGGAGACCTTCCCCGGCGAGAAACCCAAATGCACCCACTGCCACGTCGATAAGAGCCCCAAAAAAGAAGAGGGCCGGCACGAGTTCAACGAGTATGGCAAGAAAGTTTTCGCGGCCAAGAACGAACTTAAAAAAGAAAAAGTGGACGGGGAGGTCTTGAGCAAAGTGGGCAAAGGCGAGGCCACGGAGTAACGGCCCGGCCGATAAGCAGTTCTTATCAGATTTATAAAAAAATTAGTATTTACTTATAATCTTTTTTTGAATAGGCTAGGTGTGACACTGGTCACAGACCGCCTCTTTTGTTTTTTGTTAGGATGCAGGGTGTCTGGGATTTCAGTCTAATCGATAAGGGAGTGGATCCATGAAGAGCGGGCGATTGGTTTTTTTTGCGGCGGCGGCTATTTTCGCGGTCGCGGCGGTGTTTTCGTTCACGGGTTCTCCGGCGGCCTGGGCCAATGTGAAGCAGGTCAAGATTTACAAAGAGGCCTTTCCGGACGAGAAGCCCAAGTGTGCCCACTGCCATGCGGATGAGAAACCCAAGAAGGAGGACGGACAGCACGAGCTGAACGAATACGGCAAGAAGGTTCTTCAGGCGAAAACCGGAGAGACTCCCGACGCGGAGGCGTACCGCAAAGTCGGGAAAGAATGACTCCGGGTGAAGGCCATCCAGGGAGGTCAAAATCAGCGGAGGGGATATGGGGGGACGGCTGTATCGCGTGAACGCGGGCCTCGTGGCGGGGTTCGCGGGAGGCTTTGTTTGTTTCGTCCTGCTGACAGGCCAAGCGGCAGCCGGGCCGCAAGAGGATCAAAACGCCGTCGGGAAGAACGCCCCGCCGGCGGAGACTTGGATTAAAGAAGAGCAAAGAAGCGCCGATTATGTGGGCGCCGAGACCTGCGCCGCCTGCCACGAAGACATCGTCAAGAAACAAAAACTCTCCACGCATTACGGGACGATCTCCGGCACCGGCAAAGCGGTGGAAGGGGAATCCTGCGAGGCCTGCCACGGCCCCGGCGGTCTTCACGCGGAAGACGGAAATCCCAAGCTCATCACGCGCTATTCGACGGAGACCTGCTTCAGCTGCCACGTGGACAAGCGGGCCCAGTTCGAGCTTCAATTTCATCATCCCGTCGTCGAAGGTCGCATGAGCTGTCTGGACTGCCACGACGTCCACGGCCTGAGCGCCTCCCACCCCAATACGGCGCTTGAAAGAACCAACGAGAAGTGTTTCAAATGCCATAAGGAATTCAAAGGGCCGTATGTCTTCGAGCACGATCCCATGCGGGAGGGCTGCCAGGTCTGCCATGAGCCCCACGGCGGCGTGTACGATAAGCTTCTTGTCGCGGATCAAAGCTCGCTCTGCCTGCGATGCCATTGGGAGCAGGCCTCCAACACCGCGGCGGGAAACATCGGCGGCGTGGCCCACGGCGTGAAGGGGGGCACCGGCGGCGATTACGATATCGGCGAAGGCGAGGAATGCGTCGACCATCACCGGGCGGTGCATGGCTCAAATATGTGGAGAACATTTAACCGCTAACAGTCTGATGAAAAAGCCCAATCTCCGCCACAGAGCGCCGGCGGATCCGTCACAAACAGCGCTTTGTGGACGGATCCGGCGCGCTGTTTGGCGGATGCTTCGTTGCCCGGTCGCTTCCGCCTGCTGCTTCGCGGCAGGACGGACCCGTCCTCGCGAAGCGCGAGGCGGGCGCTTCCTCGCGCCTCGCATCTTGGGCTTTTTGATCAGACTGTTCGACTCATAGGTTTTTCAGCAGCTAAAAGGGGGGTGGGCATGAAGGGGCGAAACCGCATCAAACGGGCTCTCGTGGGGGCGGCGGCGGTCGTTTGGATTTTCTTGGGGGCGGCTGCCGACGGGATTGGCGCCGAGGCCAAGAACGGGGCGGGCCCTGCTTTTAAGGAGGTGGTTGTCCAGCCCCTGGTTCAGTGGTACGGAGTGGACGGCGACGAAGGGCGGTTCCGGCAGGACTGGCGGGTCACCGACGACCTTTCGGGCGGCGTGGAGCGCTTTGAAGCCGGCACCGCCGACGGCAAAGTGAAGATGCGGGGCCACGCGATTTCCGAAAATGACTACGGCCACGACATTTTCGTGTCCCTGCCGAAGGAAGACTACCTTAAAATCAACGGAAAGGTTTTCAGGCAGTACTATGACGGATCCGGAGAGCCGTGGGATCCCGCGACGTGGCTGTTACCGGCTGAATTCGCCGACTGGGAGGATGAAGACCTTTACGCGGACCGTTTGTCCCAAACGATTGAGTACGGCAGGAAACTCAGCGAGGAGGCGAAGGTCGCCTGGGGCTATGAATTGTGGGGCCGTTTTGGGCGGGAAAGGCTTTTGCGCGGCGAGCAATCGGCGAGGACGGGATTTTACAATACGCGCTCCATCCCCGCCCGGTCCTATTTGGACGGCCTGAGTCACACCTTCTATGCGGATTACCAGCGCATCCTCTCGGACAAATACACGGTCCATATCCGTCCCTCCTACGAGGTTTACAACGATTCCCAGGACATCCAGTTCTACCGGTACAACGACGGCCTCCTGAATCAGGACCGGACGTTTCAGGACTCGCCCCAATTCCAGGATCTAAGCCTCCAGGCCGGCGTCGACGGTTTCTGGAGCGAGCGCGCGTATCTTTATTCGGGTTATCTCTTTCATTATCTGAGGAACGGGAGCGTCCGCTCCGAAGTCCGTCCGACGGGGGCCTCCACCTGGACCGATCCGGCCGTGGACAACTCGCGGATCAGCCACACGGGAAATCTCGGCACGGTGCTTCTGGATTTTCTGGGGATCAAGGGTCTGCGCCTCGGCGCCTCCGCCCGCGCGGAGGGGGCCGACACGAACTCCCGCGGGTACGGTACCTCGGGATCGGCGACGCGCGGAAACTTCGGCCACAAGGAGCTGCGCTCCGATATCGGGGAATATTGGTTCTCGGAATCGTTGGATTTGACGTACAAGGGTTTCAAGGACACCAGCTTGGAATTGGGCGTCGACCTCGACCAGAGGCATTTGGATTACGATGAGTATTTCGACTCCGGGTCCATGGAAATTTTCGTGGATTTCGGAAATGCGGCGCGGCGCATGTCCTACAATGCCGATCTCTACTACAACGATCTTAAAACGACGGCGCGCGCTTCGCACCGCTTTAATCCGCATCTCAAAGCGACCGGTCAGTACCGGATCAGATACCTGGACCACGACTATGATGTGAATACCGATTCCAGCGAGGGTTTTTATCCGGGACGCCTGGGAGACACCCTCCGGCAGGTGAACGAGGCGACGGCGGGGTTCGACATCTGGTGGCGCAAGAGCTGGTCGTCGGCTTTGAAATACCAGTACATCGGCGACAACATCCATACGCAAATCGGAGGGGATGACGTCCAGGACTCCGACCGTCATCGGCTGACGATGACCTTGACCGGAAACCCGTGGCCGAGATTCACTTGCTTCGGATCGGCCGCTTTGGAAAAATATTTCCTGGATACGCCGACGGATGCGGTTCCCAACAGCACGTGGATGGCCGGCCCGGCCCCGTACGATTTCTCGGGCGATTATTTCATCTATACGATCAGCGGCAGTTGGGCGCTTGAGGCGGATACCCGTCTGAACTGCCGTTTCCAGCAGACCTCGTCGTTCGGCACCACCAGCGACGTCCAGAAAAATGATCTCTATGAATTTCGCGTCGGGTTTTCCCGCCGCTTCGGCAAGGATGCCGAGTTGAAAGTCGATTACCTGCACTTTGATTTTAACGATAAAAATGACATCGTGCCCGGTTTTGACGACTATGACGGCCATGGCGTGATCTGCTCGTACGCCGCCAAGTGGCTATAAGAAAAGGTTTCCTTCCCCCGGCGGTGACGCGGATAAACGTGATGCGCGTCGCTATTTTTCTGATTTTTGCCGTCGCCCTTTTCTCTCTTTTGGGCACTTTTCCGACCGTCCCCGTGTCGGCGGACACCCGGGGCGCTTCTCTGGCCAACGGGTTGATTGCTCTGACCCGTTTCACCGGCGGCCGCGCGCTTTACGGAAGCCCGTGTTTCCTCGGGCTATTGGGCCTCTTGGCGGTTTTTCTCGTCGGGATCAGCCTGCGGCAGGGGTCGGCATGGCGGACGGCCGAAGACCAAGTCCGGGACCAGGCCCCGTCGGCGGTTCTCCGGTTCGGACTTTCCGATGCCCGGATCCGGGGCTGCGTGTCTTTGGCCCTCTCGGAGCTTCGTTTCAAACCGGCCCGCGCCGGCATCGTCGTTAAAAACAGATTCGGAGTGTGGGGGCCTCTGGGCGTGCATCTGGGGGTTCTGGTGGTTTTGCTGGCCGGGCTTATGACCTACCTGTGGGCGGACGTCCGGGAAGTCGAGATTCGCGAAGGGGAGAGCCTGCCCTTGCCGAGGGAAGGGATCACGATGCGTTTGGACAAATTCTCGATTCTTCCTTATCCCGGCAAGGACCAAGCCCAGCAGTACGTGAGCCGTTTTACGATAAAGGACGACAAGGGGCGGAGGGGGCCCAGAGAGCTTCGCGTCAATCATCCGCTGCTTTTGGGCGCGACTAAAATTTTTCAAATGCGCTATCGCCTGGAGGTGCAGGGTCTTGAGCTTGAGGCATTTAAAGAGGGCAGGCCTTTTTCGAGCGTGCGGCTCGAGCAGGGGAAGACGTCGGCCATCCCCTCCGGTTCTTTGGAAGTCAGGTTCAAGGAAGTCCTGCCGGATTTCAGGATTTCTCCCGAGGGAAAGGTTTTCTCCGCGGGATTTATTTTTCGAAACCCCGCGGCGAAGATCCTCTGGCGCGACCCTGCGCGGCCCGAAGCGGGTGAGCGCGAACAGTGGGCGTTTGGGGACCGGCTGTCCGGGCACGAGCGTCCCGGCGGGGAATGGGATTTCCGCGTCGCGAAAATATACAAGACTTACTCGTCCGGTGTCCGGGTTTCCCGTGATCCCGGCGCGCCTTTGGCCGCCGCGGGGTATGTCGTTTTGATTTTCTCGGCGTTCCTCTCAAGCTTCGCCATTCCCCGCGTGCTTTCGGTCGCCGCCTTCGGAGCGGACGGCGGGTCCCGGCTTGAGATCCGCGGGCTTTCTCGGCGCGACCCTATCGGCCTGGAGGAGGAGATCGCCCGCCTTGCGGCGCTGGTGGGGAAAAAGGCGGAGGCCGCCCGATGAACGCCGGAATCTTCCAATTTTTGTATTTGGGGACCGGGATTCTTTTTTTCCTGGCGTTCTCCGGCGAAAAAAAGATCGTGCGGCGATCGGCCGTGGTCCTCGGCTGCGGGACCCTGGCCCTTCATCTTTTTTTTCTTGTCCGGCGATCGCTTGAAGCCTGGCGTCCGCCGCTCACCAACATGTATGAGACGCTGCATCTTCTGGCGTTTCTGGTCACTCTCCTCTTTTTTCTGGCCAGGTTCAAGTGGCCGATAGATCTGATCGGCGGCTTCGCCGGTCTGACCTCCGCTCTTTTAATGGCCTCGAGCGCCATCGCCTCGCCCGAGATCGAGCCGCTTTTGCCGGTTTTAAAGAGCAACTGGCTTTTGTTCCACGTGACGGCCTGTTTTATCGCTTATTCCAGCTTCGCGCTGGCGGCGGGGACGGCGTTGGCCTACCTGTGGGTCGACGGGGTCGGCCGGCGGGACGGGGCCCGTGCAAATCTTTTAAAAAAAATGGAAGGGATGACCCACCGGATCATCCTCTTCGGATATCCCCTGTTGACCCTGGGCATCGCGACCGGATCCATCTGGGCGCAATTGTCATGGGGAAGGTATTGGAACTGGGATCCCAAAGAGACCTGGGCATTCGCGACGTGGATGATCTATACGGCCTACCTGCATTTGAAATATGACAAGGCCGTTCATCCCCGCGCGGCGGCGGCGGTCGTCGTCCTGGCTTTTGGGCTGGTGCTCTTCACTTACTATGGCGTCAATTTCTGGTTGTCGACGCTTCACCAGTATGCGTAAACGACTGCTTTTTTTCGCAACGGCCCTCTGTTTTCTTTCAACCCCGTCGGGGGCCCAGACCTCCTCCGGCAATTCCTGCGTCGATTGCCACGAAGAGACCCGGGAAGACGTGCAAACCAGCGTCCACGGCCGGCAGGGCGTCCTTTGCAACAGCTGCCACGGCGGCGACCCGACCCAGACGGACAAGGTCCTGGCCAAGGCGCCGGGGACCGGCTACCTCGGAATCCCCGACAAAGGGCGGATCGCCGAAAAATGCGGCGGCTGCCATGCCGATGTCGAGGCGATGAATTTCTACGGCACGCGCACCGACCAGCTCGCCCGTTATCGGACAAGCCATCACGGGAAAAAACTCTCTCAGGGCGACGAGCGCGTGGCCGTCTGTTCGGACTGTCACGGCTATCATGACGTCGTCAAAGTCTCGGACCCTTCCAGCCCCGTCTACCCGCTCAATGTTCCCGAGACCTGCAACGCCTGCCACGGGAAGCCCAAGCTGATGGACGCCGCCCATCTCCCCTCGGATATTTTGGAAATCTACAAATCAAGCGTCCACGGCAAGGCCCTGTTTGAAAAGAAGGACCTATCGGTCGCCAACTGCGCGAGCTGTCACGGCAGCCACGGCGCCGTGCCTCCGGGGGTGAAGGACGTCGCGACCACCTGCGGAAAATGCCACGTCAACGAGAAGAAGTATTTTCTGGAGAGCGTGCACGCCCGGGCCCAGGAGGAGGGAAAATTCTCCGAGTGCATTTCCTGCCACGGCAATCACGGCGTCGAGCATCCGACCCCGGCGTTGTACCAGGAGGCGTGCATCCGGTGCCATGCCTCCGGCACTCCGGCTTTCCAACAAGGCCAGAAGATAGCCGCTGCGATCCGGGACGCCGACGCCAAGCTCGAGGAGACGGGGGCCCTCGTCCGGCAGGCCTCGATCGAGGGATTTTTCGTCGAGCCCGAGATGGCCCAATTGGAAGAGTTGAAGACCAACGTGCTCGAGATGGCGCCGATTCAGCATACGCTCTCGATAGACAAGCTTGAAGCGCTGCACGGCAAAGTGGCGAAGATCTCCGAAGGGGTCCGGCAAAGCGTCGGGTCCAAACGCGAAAGCCTGCGCCGGCGAAAAGCGGCGCTGGCGCTCATCTGGATATTCATCGCGGTGATGGTCGGCGCGCTGTGGACCAAGTACAATCGCTTGACAAAGCATAGACACTCATGAGCGACTCCGCCGAAAACAACAGGCCCCGGGAAGATTCGTCGCCGGACAAAAAAATGTCCCGCCGGGATTTCGTGGACTGGATCATCCGCGGGGGCATCGCGGCGACGCTGGCCGGGATGGTCCTGCCGGCGCTCGAGTACCTCTGGCCGGTGATGGGCCGCGGGGGGGCCACCGGGATGGAGGAAGTGGGACGCGTCGACGACATCCCCGTCGGCGGATCGAAAAAAGTGATCGTGGCCGGAAGCGCGATGCTTCTCATCCGCACGCCGAAGGAAGTGAAGGCGTACTCGGCCATTTGCACGCATCTGGGGTGTCTCGTCGATTGGGACGACACCAAGCGCGAGATCGTCTGCCCCTGCCATGCGGGTATTTTTGACATCGAGGGACGTCAGGTCTCGGGGCCTCCCCCCCGGCCGCTGCCGGCCTATCCGGTCAGGATCGCCGACGGCAAGATCTTCGTGAAACTATGAAATCTCCGATCAAACGCTGGTTTGCCGAACGATTCGATCTGGACGCGCTGAATCAGCCGATACAGAAGCAGCTGAAAAAACCGCTTCCCGGCCACATCAGCTGGTTTCATACGCTCGGCAGCATGTCGCTTTTTTTCTTTGTCAGCCAGGTCTTGACGGGGATCCTGCTCCTCATTTATTACCGCCCCACCGTGCATGACGCGTTCGAGAGCGTGAAATACATCATGACGACGGCCACCATGGGCTGGCTGTACCGGCAGATCCACGCCTGGGGCGCGAACCTCATGATCATCGTCGTCTTTCTTCACATGCTGCGGACGTTCATCACGGGCTCCTATAAAAAACCCAGGGAGCTGACCTGGGTGTTCGGCGTGCTTCTCTTTTTTATCACGCTTGTCTTCGGGTTCACGGGGTATCTCCTGCCCTGGAACCAGCTGGCCTACTGGGCGACGACGGTCGGCACCGAGGTGGCGGGCGCGGTGCCCGTCGTGGGCGAGCCGATCAAGATTCTTTTGCGGGGCGGGGTGGCGGTGGGCGGCGAGACGATCTCGCGATTTTTTGTCGTGCACGTGATCATCCTTCCCTGGGCGCTTTTTTTCATCATCCTCATCCATATTTTCATGGTCCGGTACCAGGGAATCGCCACGATGGACCCGGTGGGATCCGAAAAAAAGGTGACGGCCAAAGAAGGGATCCCTTTCTTTCCGGATCACGTGCTGAAAGAGGGAATCGTTTTCTTCGTTTTATTGGGCGTCTTGATCACGCTGTCCGTGCTGGCGCCCTTTGACCTGGGGGAGAAGGCCGACCCGCTCAAGACCCCGCACGCGATCAAGCCGGAATGGTATTTCCTGCCGATGTATCAGGTGCTGAAATATTTTCCGAAACTCCTCGGCATCTTCGTCGTGTCGCTGGCCCCGCTTTTTTTGGTGATCTGGCCGTTTCTCGATCGCGGGAAGGAGCGGCATCCGCTGAGGAGGCCTTTGTCGATGACGATAGGGGTCCTCGTGATTCTTTCTTTGCTTATTTTCGGGGTGCTCGCTCATTTCTCGGAGACCCGGCACCGGTTCCTGGGAAAGACTTACGAGTTTGACATCTATGGGATCCCCCATCCGGTTTCCGAGTCGCGGGAAGCCGGAAAATGAAGACCGGGAAAGAACACAAGTTCTCCAAATTGTTTTACAACGCCGTGACCTATGCCGGGGTCATGCTCAGCATTCTGGTCGCCACGCTGGAGGCGTTTCTCTTCGCGCTGGATTTCTTCGACAAAGGCCGGAACCTCTACCTCGGGCTCATCACGTATCTCATCCTGCCGGGCGTTCTGGTCCTGGGGCTCCTCCTCATCCCGCTCGGCGTTCTCTGGAAAAAAAGACGCATCGACCGCGGCCTGCCGAACATCGAGCTCAGGCGGTTCCGCGTGGACTTGGCCATCCCGCAGCACCGCAACGCGATCTTGGTGTTTATCGTGGGGACCTCGGTCCTGGTGCTGATGTCGGTGATCGGATCGTACAAGGCGTTTCATTACACCGAATCCGTCCAGTTTTGCGGGGTCCTCTGCCACGACGTGATGCATCCCGAGTACACCGCTTACACGCAGTCGCCGCACGGCCGCGTCAAATGCGTCGAGTGCCACATCGGAGAGGGGGCGGATTGGTACGTGCGCTCGAAGATGTCCGGCGCGCGGCAGGTGGTGAAGACCCTCGCGCGGAACTACGAGAAACCCATCCATACGCCCGTGCATAATCTCCGCCCCGCGGAGGAGACCTGCAAGCAGTGCCATTCTCCGGGGAAATTTTTCAGCACGCTGGATTTCCGGCGCTCGTATTTTCTCTCCGCCGAGGACAACCCGCGCTGGGAGATGCGGATGCTTCTCAACGTGGGCTCCGGGGAGAACCGCGGCTACGGCGTCCACGCGCACATGAATCTGGA
Source organism: Candidatus Omnitrophota bacterium (assembly GCA_016180585.1). Taxonomy (GTDB): domain Bacteria; phylum Omnitrophota; class Gorgyraeia; order 2-02-FULL-51-18; family 2-02-FULL-51-18; genus JACPAX01. The sequence goes on from JACPAX010000009.1 coordinate 27,859, forward strand.
CCATGACATCTATTATGTGGCCGACGACGGGAGGCGGCAGAAGATTTCCTGGGTGAAATCCGTCGGCAAGGACGGCGCCGAGAAAGTCTTCACGTCTCCCGATTCGAAATACAAGGACGCGCCTCCGCCGGCGGACCTCATCCGCAAGATGGACTGCATCGATTGCCATAACCGGCCGACGCACCAGTTCCTCGCGCCTTATCGGCTCGTGAACGACGCGATGCAGAGGGGGACGATCGATCCGGCGATTCCCTTCATCAAGGAGCGCTCCCTAGAGGCCCTGTCGGCGGATTACGCGTCCGGCGAGGAGGCCTCCAGGAAGATCCCGGAGGCCCTCTCCGAGTTTTACCGGACGAAGGTCCCCGACTTTTACGCCTCGCACCGGGACAAAATAGACAAGGCGGCCGGGCAGATCGTCGACATGCACAGGCACAACCTGTTTCCCGAAATGAAAGTGCGCTGGGACACCCACCCCGACAACATCGGGCATCTGGTCTCGCCGGGCTGTTTCCGCTGTCACGACGGCGAACATCGCGCCGCCGGATCGGACCGGGTGATTTCAAGGGACTGCAAATCATGCCACGTGATTGTCGAGCAGGGGCCGGCCGGGGCGACCGAGAAAAACATCGACGGACTTGAATTTCGCCATCCGGACGGGGGTGAAGAATGGAAAGAGATGAGCTGTAACGACTGCCATACCGGGGGGACTTAGGGCTCTTGCGTTTTGATTTTAATGTGACGCCGTTTCTGGCGATTTGGGAAACGACGCACGCCTGCGATCTGGCCTGCGTGCATTGCCGGGCCGAGGCCGTCCCCGAGCCGGACCCCGCCGAGCTTTCCACCGAAGAAGGCTTTCGGTTGATCCGCCAGGTGAAGGAGATGGGAACGCCCATCCTTGTCTTCAGCGGCGGGGATCCTCTGAAGAGAAAAGACCTGCCGGATTTGATCCGGGTCGCGAAGTCTCTGGGCCTGCGGACGGGGGCCATCCCGGCGGCGACGCCGCTTCTCACCCGGGAGGCGATCCGCGGACTCAAGGCCTCGGGCCTCGACCAGATCGCGTTCAGTCTCGACGCGGCGACGGCCGAGGCGCATGACGCGTTTCGCCGCACGCCCGGGGTGTTTGCGCGCACGCTCGATTCGGTGCGGGAGGCGAACGAGCTGGGTCTCCATGTCCAAATCAACTCCCTCCTCAACGTCCACAACACGGAAAATCTTGACCCGCTCATTCGGCTCATCGAGGGCCTCGGGATCGTTTTCTGGGAAGTGTTTTTCCTCGTCCCGACCGGCAGGGGGAAAGAGGTCCCGGTGCTTACCGCCGGGAAATTCGAAGAAGTGTTTGAAAAAATATACGACCTGAGTCTTCGCTGCCGTTTTGTCATCAAGGTCACCGAGGCGCCTCATTACCGCCGGTTTTGCCGCCAAAAAGGAGGAAGTCTTGCCCGGGAGTCCGGGCCCGGCGGAAGCATCGGTCTGGCGCCGCAGGGGGTAAACTCCGGGAAGGGATTTGTCTTCGTGTCCTGCCGGGGCGAGGTCATGCCGAGCGGGTTTCTGCCGATCGCGGCGGGGAATGTCCGGACCGGAAATCTGGGGGACATTTACCGGAACGCGTCGCTTTTTAAGGCGCTGAGGGACCTTTCCTTGCTTAAAGGAAAGTGCGGGATTTGCGAATTTAAAGACCTCTGCGGCGGCTCACGGTCCCGCGCGTACGCGCTCACCGGCGACTATCTGGCCGAAGACCCCTGCTGTGCTTATGAACCCGCGCATTAAGCTTTCTCTCCTGTTTTTCAATACCCCTCCGGTCGCCGAAGGCGACCACCTCCCCTTCGTAAGGGGAGGAATGCTCACGCCCCGAGGGGGACGGGGAGGTTAAATGCCGCGGCTAGCGTTTCTGGCAGTTGTTTTCCTGTGGTGGCCGGCGCCGGCCTTTGCCTCGGAGGCCATTCCGAATGAGGATTGTCTGGCCTGTCACGACCGGGTCAGCGAAGCGAAATTCGCTTCGTCGGTGCACGGCGCCAACCTTTGCACCTCCTGCCATAAAGGCATCGCCGAAATTCCTCACCCGGAAAAACTCCCTTCGGCGGAATGCGCCGCTTGCCATCGGCTCGAGTCGGAGGTCTATTCGAACTCCGACCATGGCCGGGCGGTCAAGGCCGGTGCCTCGGCCGCCTCATGCCTGAATTGCCACGGAAGCCCCCATGAGCTTTTGAGCGCCCGCAACCCCGCATCTCCCGTCTACCGGCTCAACGTGCCCAAGACCTGCGCCACCTGTCACGAGGACGAGCCCAAGAGGGTCAAATACCGGCTCCTCGAAAAACATGCCTTCAAGTCGTATTCGGAGACCGTGCACGGAAAGGCCCTCGCCGAGGGGCATATCCAGGCCGCGATATGCACGGACTGCCACGGGTCGCACGATCTTCATTCGCCGGTGAATCCCGACTCCAAGATTTACCGCGCGCACGTGCCGGCGACTTGCGGGAAATGCCATGAGAACGTGCTCAAGGCCTATGAGCGCAGCGTGCATGGCAAGGCGTCCGTGGCCGGCAAAAGGGAGGCCCCGGTGTGCACGGACTGCCACGGAGAACATACGATCAAGTCGCATCTGGACCCGTCCTCCTCGGTGTATACGACCGTGGTCTCGGAAAAGACCTGCGGGCACTGCCACGGGGCCGAAAGGATCGTCAGCAAATACCATCTGCCCGCCGACCGGGTCAAGACCTATCTGGAAAGCTACCATGGTCTGGCCAGCAAATCCGGCGTCACGACGGTCGCCAACTGCGCCAGCTGCCACGGGGCCCACGGCATCCTGCCGTCCGGCGACCCAAACTCCTCGGTCAACAAGAAAAACCTCCCGCAGACCTGCGGCCGCTGCCACCCGAGCGTCGGCGAACAGCTGGCCAAAGGATTTGTGCACACCTCGCCGTCCGGCGACCGCGACCGCGCCGTTTACCTCGTGACGCTTTTTTACCGGATCCTCATCGTGCTGGTGATCGGCGGGATGTCGCTGTTCGTGATTCTGGATTATTGCCGGAAGCTCAAGGCGCATTACCGGAGGAGCCGGTTCGCGGAAGGGACCTTGAGGTTTACCGTCAATGAACGCCTGCAGCATCTGGTTCTTTTTCTCTCTTTCACGGTGTTGGCGTACACGGGTTTCGCCCTGAAGTTCCCCGAGGCGTGGTGGGCGTACCCCTTCTCCGTTTGGGGGACGGGCGTGGACTGGAGAGGGGTGATTCATCGCGCCGCGGCGCTTGTCTTCGTGGCCCTCGGCGTAGTTCACGCCGGTTACGTGGCCTTCACGCCGCGCGGGCGCGCCCAACGGAAAGCGATGGGACTCCGGAAAGGGGACCTCCTGGACGCGTTGGGCGCTTTCCAGTCCGGGGTGAAGAAAATTCCCCGAAAACCGGGCGAGGCGGCGCCGTACGGTTTCGTGGAAAAGGCGGAATACTGGGCGCTCATCTGGGGATCTCTTGTCATGGCCGCGACGGGAGCGATGCTGACTTTTGGCAATGTCGCGATGAAATATCTTCCGAAATGGGCGATCGATGTCGCGACCGCCGTCCATTATTACGAGGCCATCCTCGCGACGCTGGCGATCCTCATCTGGCACCTTTATTTCACGATGTGGGACCCCGAGCAGTACCCGATGAATTTGAGCATGGTGACCGGAAAGGAAAAAGAGGAGAAACGCGGGGAGAAACTCTAGGAGACGCGGCGAAGCTCTTTCACGAAAAGATCCGCGGCCTTGCTTAGGGGGGTTTTTCTGGACTTCACGATTCCGATGGGGCGTCTCAGCGGCTGGCCTTTGATCTTCATCACGGAAAAGAGCCGGCCCTCCCTGTCTTTTTCGATCGCCTTGCGCGGGACGATGGACACGCCCAAGCCCACTTCGACCGCCTTCTTCAGCGTCTCGATATTTTCGTTTTCGAAGCGGATCTCGACGCGCACGCCCGCTTTTTCGAGGATTCCGTCGATGGCGCGCCGCGTGGGGATGTTTTCCGGAAAGGCCGCGAAGTCCGCGCCGTCGAGCTCTTCGAGCGCGATTTGGGCGCGATGTTCGAAGCGCGGGCCGTGGGAGGAGATCAGGACCATTTCGTCCGGCGGCATCGGGAGGACCTCGATCGCGGCGGTCTGCACGGGGTAGGCGACGATGCCGAAGTCCACCTCCTTCTCGTGGACGAGGTCGTAGATTTCCCGGGACTGCTCGTAGCGCAGGTCCAGGCGGATGTCGCGGTATTTTTTGATGAAGAGCTTGATCGTGTCGCCGAGCTCATAAAGTCCGACGCTGTGGATGGTCGCGATCTTCACGCGCCCTTTGGGCCGGCGGCCCAGCACGGAGGCCTGGAATTTCAAATCGCCGACAAGACGCAGGATATCCGCCATCTGTTTTTTGAGAAGGTCCCCTTCGGGGGTGAGTTTGACGCGCCGCCCGCCGCGCTCGACGAGCCGGACCCCGAGCTCCTCCTCCATTTTTCTGACCGCGATGCTGACCGCCGGCTGGGTGCGGAAATACCTCTTCGCGGTAAGGCTGAAGTTTCCCGTTTTCACCAGTTCCAGGAGAAGCTCAAGGCGTTGGGTGTCCATGGGGTATAAATATAGTTTATAGAAACGATAAAAACAATAAATTTATTATATGAAATCCCCGGTGGTATCATCGGGAAGGACCGGGACTGGAGAGGGGACCGCTCGTGCATGAAGCGAATTTTACGAACCGGATTGTCGAGGCCATTCTGGAGGCGGCGGACCGGATTCCCGGCGCGCGGCCCAGGAAGGTCAGGGTGCTGGTCGGGGAGATGCTGCACCTGGCCCCGGCAAGCGTCGCGCTGCATTATGACCGCCTGACCCGAGGGACGCGTCTGGAGGGGGTCCGGCTGGAGCTTGAGGAGAAACCCGCGCGGATCCGTTGCCGCCGCTGCGGCCGCGAGGGGGGAGTCGAGGACCATCATTTTTTAATCTGCGCCCGCTGCGGGTCGACGGATGCGGATCTTTTGAGCGGCAACGAGATTGTAGTCGATTCGATCGAGGTAGAGGAGTCCATCCGACCATGACCCATCCCAAGCGGCCCCCGATCGACAGCCGTTGGGTCCTTGAAAGGAAAGATTTCAACGGGCTCTTCGAAGCGCTCGCCGGGCGGGGCTACGCGGTGATCGGGCCGACGGTGCGCGATGCGGCCATCGTGTATGAGGAGATCCAATCCGATCAAGACCTGCCGGAGGGGTGGACGGATGAGCAGGAGGCGGGGCGTTACCGCCTGAAACCACGCCCGGACCGGAAGCTCTTCGGGTACAACGTCGGACCTCATTCCTGGAAGCGATGGCTGAATCCTCCGTCCGTCCGCCTGTGGCGCGCCCGGCGCGAAGGCGGGGGTTTTGCCGTGGCGCCGGAGACGGAGAGGCCTCCCCGGGTCGCGTTTCTGGGGGTGCGCCCCTGCGAGCTTCGCGCGATCGAGATTCAGGACAAGGTGTTCATGGGCGGAGGATATAAAGACGATATCTATAAGAGCCGGCGCGATTCCCTCTTTATAGTGGCCGTGCAATGCGGCCAGGCGGGCGGGACCTGTTTTTGCGTTTCGATGAAGACCGGGCCGAAGTCCAACGGCGGTTTCGATCTGGCGTTGACGGAGGTCCTGGAAAGCGGGCGGCATTATTTTCTCCTCGAGGTCGGAACGGCGCGCGGGGCGGAGGTGGCCGGGGAAGTCGCCTGTGTCCCGGCCGGAAAACACCAGAGGCAGGCGGCGGAGGCCCGCGTGATGGAGGCGGTGTCGCAGATGGGCCGGACGATGGACACCTCGGACCTCCGCGGGCTCTTTTACCGGAACGCCGAGCATCCGCGCTGGGAAGAGACCGCGGCGCGCTGTCTTTTATGCGCGAACTGCACGATGGCCTGCCCCACGTGTTTTTGCACGACGGTCGAAGACACGACCGATTTGACGGGGGAGCGCGCCGAGCGGCGGCGGACATGGGATTCGTGTTTTTCGGCCGATTTTTCGTACCTCCACGGCGGGAGCGTCCGTTTCTCCCCCAAGTCGCGTTATCGGCAGTGGATCACGCATAAACTGGCGGCGTGGTTTGACCAGTTTGGGACCTCGGGCTGCGTGGGGTGCGGCCGGTGCATCACCTGGTGTCCCGCAGCGATCGATATCACCGAAGAGGTCCGGGCCATCCGCAAGGGTGATTCCGGAAAAAAGGAGTGAGTGCCATGGAGAAGCTGGAGAGCCTAATCGGGAAATACCCGTTTTTCAGGGGAATGCGGGCGCGCCATCTAAAAGAAATCACCCGGCACGCGGCGCGGGTCACCTTCAGGGCCGGCGAGGCGATATTCGAGGACGGCGAGCGCGCCGACCGGTTCTACCTTTTAATGGACGGGCGGATCGTCGTGGAGCTTTATTCCCCCGGCTACCAGGACCTTTTGATTCAAACGCTCTCCGCCGGCGACGTGCTCGGCTGGTCATGGCTGGTGCCGCCCTACCAGTGGCGCTTCAACGCCCGCGCGATCGCCCAGACGCACGCGGTGGGGTTTGACGCCAGGCGCCTGCGCGCGTTGTGCGACCGGGACCAGGAACTGGGTTATGAGATCCAAAAACGCTTTTTGATTGTGATCACGGCCCGGGTCGAGTCCGCCAGCCTCCAGCTCCTGGATCTGTACGGCCTGCCTGGGAAATCCAAAAAAACGAGGTAGCCGAAATGTCCGATGCGATGCTCCCCGCCCTTTACCGCGTGGAACGGATGATCAAGGAAAACGAGGAGACGTTCACGCTGGAACTCGAGCCGGCCGGTGCGGCGCGCAAGGGCGCCGTGTTTTACGGCGGCCAGTTCAACATGCTTTACGTGTTCGGGGTGGGCGAGATCCCCGTTTCGATCAGCGGCGATCCGCGCGACACGCGGCGGGTGGCGCACACGACGCGCGCGGTCGGGACCGTGACGCGCGCGATGCGGCGTCTTAAGCGGGGGGACCTCGTCGGGGTGCGCGGGCCCTTTGGAAACCGGTGGCCGCTTGAGGAGGCGGAGGGCAAGGACGTCGTCGTGATGGCGGGGGGGATAGGGCTGGCGCCGCTCCGGCCGGCGCTGGTTGAGATTTTGGCGCGGAGAAAAAAGTACCGCAAGGTCGTCCTGCTGTACGGGGCCCGCGCGCCCGAGGACGTTCTCTACCGCGAAGAACTGGAGCGATGGTCCGGGCGGGCGGATATCGACGTGCGCGTGACGGTGGACCGCGCGACGCGAAAATGGAAAGGCCATGTCGGCGTGGTCACGCTCCTGGTTCCAAAGGCGTCCTTTGACCCGCTCCATACCGTCGCGATGGTGTGCGGACCGGAGGTGATGATGCGCTTCGCCGTCCAGGCCCTGCGAAAACGCGGCGTGGACGGCGGGCGGATTTACCTCTCGATGGAGCGCAACATGAAATGCGCCGTGGGATTCTGCGGCCATTGCCAGTACGGCCCTCATTTTATTTGCAAGGACGGGCCGGTGTTTCGTTTCAGCGCGGTCGAATGGCTTTTTGGAAAACGGGAGATCTAAACTCAATGCCGAAAAAAAGACCGAAGCTGGCGGTTTGGAAATTCGCTTCCTGCGACGGGTGTCAGCTCAGCCTCCTCGACTGCGAGGACGAGCTTTTGGCGGTAGCGGGCGCGGTGGAGATCGCCTATTTTCCCGAGGCCTCGCGGGCCGTCGCGAAGGGTCCGTATGATCTTTCGCTCGTGGAAGGGTCCATCACCACGCCCCATGACGCCGAGCGGATCCATCGGATCCGCCGCCAGTCGAAGTTTCTTGTGAGCATCGGCGCCTGCGCCACTTCGGGCGGCATCCAGGCTCTGCGGAATTTCAAAAACGTGAAAGAATTCGTGTCGATCGTCTACGCCTCGCCCGGGTACATCCACACGCTCAATAAGTCGACGCCGATCGCCGACCACATCGCCGTCGACTTCGAGCTTCGGGGCTGTCCGGTCAGTAAGGTCCAGCTTTTGGAGCTGGTGAACGCGCTTTTGAACGGACGCAAACCCAACATCGGGAACCAGAGCGTATGCGTCGGCTGCAAGGCGCGCGGCGCGGTCTGCGTGATGGTCGCGCGCGGCGCGCCGTGCCTGGGGCCGGTGACGCAGGAGGGGTGCGGGGCGATCTGTCCGGCCTATGACCGCGGCTGTTACGGCTGTTTCGGGCCCAAAGAGTCGCCGAATACCGGTTCTCTGAGCGAACGTTGGGGCGTCCTCGGCGTGGATAAAAAGGGGCGTGTCCGGGCCTTTCGCGGTTTCAACGCCTACGCGGATGCGTTCCGGAGGGAGAGCGAGGCCAATGAAAGGTAAGCCGTCCCGAATCAGGACCATCAAAGTCGACACGCTGGCGCGCCTCGAGGGCGAGGGGGCGCTTTACGTCAGGGTCCGCGGCGACAAGGTGCAGGACGTTCAGCTGAAGATTTTCGAGCCGCCGCGGTTCTTCGAGGCGTTCCTGCGCGGGAGGGATTTTCGCGAGGCCCCGGACATCACGGCCCGTATTTGCGGGATATGCCCGATCGCGTATCTTCTGGGAGCCTCCACCGCGATGGAGGACGCCTGCGGCGTGAAGGTGACCGAGCCGATCCGGAAACTTCGCCGTCTGATTTACGACGGGGAATGGATCGAAAGCCATGTCCTGCATATGTTCATGCTCCACGCGCCGGATTTCCTGGGTTATGAGGACGCGATCCAAATGGCGAAGGAACGCCCGGATCTGGTGAAAAACGCGCTGCGCATGAAAAAAATCGGCAACGACATCATGGCCCGGCTCGGCGGCAGGGAGATCCACCCGATCAACCTGCGCGTGGGCGGGTTTTATAAGGCGCCGGCCAAAAGGGAGCTTGAGCCGCTGAAAGAGGAATTGAAGTGGGGTCTGGACGCGATGCGGGACGCGATGAAGACGCTGTCCGGCCTGTCTTTTCCCAATTTCGAGCAAGAGGAGGACTGCGAGTACGTGGCGATGCGCCACCCGGACGAGTACGCGATCATCGAGGGGAGGCTCGTCTCCACGAGGGGCATGGACGCGCCGATCCGGGAGTATGACGATCACCTGACGGAGGAGCACGTGGAACGTTCGACGGCGCTTCGGACGTCGGTGAAGGGACGCGGCGTCTGTTTTGTGGGTCCGATGGCCCGGTACAATCTTAATTTCAATCAGCTCAGCCCGGTCGCCAAAGAGGCCGCCCGGGCCGCCCGGCTCGGCCCGATATGCCGGAATCCGTTTAAAAGCATCCTGATCCGGGGAGTGGAAACGATTTTCGCGTTTGAGGAGGCCCTCCGGATCATCGAGCATTACGAAGTCCCCGATCCGCCCGCCGTGGAAGTGAAGCCCCGGGCGGGCACCGGTTATGGCTGCACCGAGGCGCCCCGCGGGATCTGTTATCACCGCTACACGATCGATGACCGGGGCGCGATTCTGGACGCCAAGATCGTTTCGCCGACGGCGGTGAATCAGAAGGCCATCGAAGGCGACCTGTGGCGTTTCATCCCGAAGAACCTCGGATTGTCGAAAGAAAAACTCCAGTGGCGTTGCGAGCAGGCGATACGCAATTACGACCCGTGCATCTCCTGCTCGGCTCACTTTTTGAAGCTGGAGCTGGATGACGCGTGAAGCGCTCTCCGCTTTTCATCGGCGTGGGGAACCGTTTTCGCCGCGACGACGGGGTGGGGTTGTGGCTGGCGCGCGAGATCAAAAGGCGGGGCCCCCGGACCGCGGAGGTCTTGGAGACCGACGGGGAAGGGGCGGGGCTCATGGAGGCGTGGAAAGACCGCGGGGAAGTATTTTTGTTTGACGCGGTGAGGTCCGGCGCGCCGGCCGGCACGCTGCATCGCGTGGAGGTCTCGAAACAGCCGCTTGCCCGGAATTTTTTTCGCGGCTCGACCCATGACTTTGGCGTCGCCGAGGCGGTGGAGTTGTCGCGATCGTTGAGGGGACTTCCCGGGCGGCTCTTGATCTTTGGGGTGGAAGGAAAAGATTTCGGGGAAGGGGAAGGGTTGTCCCCGCCGGTGGAAACGGCGGCGAGGAATCTTTTATCGGAGCTGCTTTTTCGGGGGGAGAAAACATGATGCCGATTCCATGGGCCCATTGCGGATCCGCGGTGCCGTTCTTTTGTCCGGACAGGCTTCTTCGAAGCCCCGTTTGGACGGCGATCGGCGCCCTTTTCCTGGCGATGCTTGTCGTTGTCGCGGGCCGACGGCTTGTTTTCAAGCGTTTTCAAAGGAGGTGAACCGTGTCCCAGCGGCTGCGTCTGACCATTCGCGGCGCCGTGCAGGGCGTCGGGTTTCGCCCGCACGTCTATCGTCTCGCCCGGGAACTGGGTCTGAACGGGTGGGTGTCGAACTCGCCGCAGGGGGTCCTTCTCGAGGCGGAAGGGCCGCCTGAGAAGCTTCGCTCGTTTCTTTTGCGGGTGGAAGGGGAGAGACCTCCGCGTTCTTTCATCCAGAGCCTTGAGCCGGTGTTTCTTGACCCCCGGGGATTTTTGACGTTTGAGATCGCCCCCAGCGAAGCGGAAGGCCGGCGATCGGCGCTCGTGCCGCCGGACGTGGCGGTCTGCGGGGAATGCGTGAAGGACTTCTTGGATCCGGCCAACCGCCGCTATCATTATCCTTTTACCAGCTGCTCCCATTGCGGGCCGAGATTCAGCCTGATCGAAAGTCTGCCGTATGACCGCCCGGGCACGACCATGCGCTTTTTTCAGATGTGCGATCTCTGCCGCGACGAATACGAAGACCCGGCCAACCGCCGCCATCACGCCCAGATCAACGCCTGTCCCGACTGTGGCCCGCACGTGGAGCTGCGGGACCCCGCCGGACGCGCGCTGCTCGGGCACTGGCGCGCGATCTCGGAGGCGGCGGGCCTGATACGGCAGGGCAAGCTATTGGCGGTGAAGGGGCTCGGCGGTTTTCACCTGATCGCGGACGCGACGAACGGCGGGGCTATTTACGAATTGAGGCGGAGGAAGCGGCGCGACGAAAAACCGCTGGCGGTGATGTTTCCGTCTCTCGAGGCGGTCTATTCAAGCTGTGAAGTCTCCGGACTTGAGGAGCGCCTTCTGAAGTCGGCCGAGGCGCCGATCGTGATTCTCGCGCGAAGAAAAGACAGCGACCCCCTTGTCGCTTTCTCGGTCGCCCCCGGGAATCCGAATCTCGGCGCGATGCTTCCCTATACGCCGCTCCATCACCTTCTCCTGCGCGAGCTGGGCGTCCCCGTGGTGGCCACGAGCGGCAATCTCTCGGAGGAGCCCATCTGCGTCGACGAAGACGAGGCGCTCTCGAGGCTCGGCGGCGTCGCGGATTTCTTTTTGACGCACAACCGGCGTATCGCAAGGCCCGTCGATGACTCGGTGGCGCGCGTCGTGATGGGGCGGGAGCTTGTGCTGAGGCGGTCCCGGGGATACGCCCCGCTTCCTTTCAGGACGGGGAGACAGGACGCGCCGTCGGTGCTCTCGGTGGGCGGCCATCTGAAAAACACCCTCGCGCAGTCCGTGGGAGGGCAGGTTTTTGTGAGCCAGCACATCGGGGATCTCGGCAACGAGGAGACTCTCAAGGTTTTCAGGGAAACCGCCGAGGCGTTTGGGGCGTTGTATGAGACCAAACCGGAGGCCGTCGCCTGCGACCTGCACCCGGATTATCTTTCGACGCAATTTGCCGCGCGGCTTGGGCCCCCTCCGATTTATGTCCAGCACCATTATGCCCATGTCCTCGCCTGCATGGCGGACAATGAACTCGAAGGTCCGGCGCTGGGGGTCGCCTTTGACGGGACCGGATACGGCGGGGACGGCACGATCTGGGGCGGAGAATTTCTGCGGGTCGGCCAAAAGGGCTTTACGCGGTTTGCCTCTTTCCGAAAATTCCGCCTGCCGGGAAACGAAAGAGCGATCGCCGAGCCGCGTCGGTCCGCGCTCGGCGTCCTCTACGAGATTTTCGGGGATCCGCTTTTTGAAAACGCGGAAACGGGGGTCCTCGCGTTTTTTTCGCCGGAGGAGCTGAGGCTTCTCGGCTTGATGCTCAAGAAAAAATACCGGTCTCCGCTGACGTCGAGCGCCGGACGCCTCTTCGACGCGGTCGCTTCTCTTGTGGGGGTGCGCCAGATCAACCGTTTTGAGGGGCAGGCCGCGATGGAGCTTGAGTTCGTGATAGGGGGCCGGGAGACCGAGGACCGTTACCCCACCGCTTTTTTGAAGAGCGGTCCCGGCTGCGAGTTTGACTGGGAAGAAACGGTGCTTGGGGTCTTGGGCGACCTGGGGCGCGGGTTCTCCCGCTCGAGAATAGCCGCAAAATTTCACAACACGCTTGCCGAAGTCGTGACACAGGTCGCCGGGATGTCCGGCGAGAAAAAAGTGGTTTTGAGCGGGGGGTGTTTTCAGAATCAATACCTTCTCGAGCGGACGGTGCGGCGTCTGAGGGAAGAGGGGTTCTCCGTTTATTGGCATCAGAGAATTCCGCCCAACGACGGCGGAATAGCGCTCGGGCAGGCCGTCGCGGCGTTGCGCGCGCTGGACCGGGCAAAAGACGCGACGAGGGAGGACTTATGTGTCTAGCCGTCCCCGGGGAGATTACCCACATCCTCAAAGAAGACGCGCTCTCCCGCGTCGGTCAGGTGCGGTTTGGGGGTATTTTCAAGGAGGTCAATCTCACCTGCGTGCCGGAGGCGAAAAAAGGGGATTATGTGCTGGTTCACGTCGGGTTTGCGATCGCCACGATTGACAGGGAAGAGGCCGAGGAGACGCTCGGTTATTTGCAAGCAATGGATGAACTCGGCGAGTCGGAGGGTTTGCGGCCGTGAAATACGTGGATGAGTACCGGGACGCGGCGAGGACGCGGCGCACCGCCCGCCTGATTCATCGCCTTGTCCGTCGGCCGTGGACGCTGATGGAGGTCTGCGGGGGGCAGACGCACGCGATCGTGAGATTCGGGATAGACGAGCTTCTGCCCAAAGAGGTGGAGCTCGTGCACGGGCCGGGCTGCCCCGTTTGCGTGACGCCGGTGGAGCTGGTCGACAAGGCCGTGGAAATCGCGTCGCGGGAGGGCGTGATTTTTTGTTCTTTCGGGGACATGCTGCGCGTCCCGGGGTCCCGGAAGACTCTTTTTGCCGTGAAGGCCGGATCGGCCGGCGGCGACGTTCGCATCGTGTATTCGCCGATGGACGCCCTGAAGATCGCCGAAGAGAATCCGGGGCGGGAAGTCGTATTTTTCGCGGTGGGGTTTGAGACGACGGCCCCCGCCAACGCGATGGCGGTGCGCGAGGCCCGCCGCCGCGGCGTGCAAAATTTCTCGGTGCTCGTCTCGCATGTCCTCGTGCCTCCGGCCCTCGAGGCTATCCTGTCGGCGCCGGACAATCGCGTGCAGGGGTTCCTGGCGGCCGGGCACGTCTGCGCGGTGATGGGGTATACCGAATACGAACCGCTTGCCTCCAAGTACCGCGTGCCGATTGTCGTGACGGGTTTTGAGCCGGTGGATATCCTTCAGGGAATTTTCCTTTGCGTGAAGCAACTGGAAGAGGGGCGCGCCGAGGTCGAGAATCCGTATGCGCGGGTGGTGCGCCGCCCCGGCAATCGTCCGGCGATCGATCTCATCCGCGAGGTGTTCAGGGTGATCCCGAGAAAATGGCGGGGAGTGGGCGAGATTCCCTCGAGCGGTCTGGGTCTGGCGGAGGGCTACGAGGCGTTTGACGCCGAGAAGCGGTTTGACGTCGCCTCGGTGACGGCCGAGGAGTCGGCGGAGTGCCTAAGCGGGCTTGTCCTGCGTGGGATCAAAAAACCCTACGAGTGCGGGGCCTTCGGCGTCCGCTGCAACCCGTCGAGCCCCTTGGGCGCCACGATGGTGTCGTCGGAGGGCGCCTGCGCGGCGTATTTCCGGTACCGGAGGAATTTCCGATGAAATGTCCGGTGGTCCCGGGCCGCCATCCGGAAATTCTCCTGGCGCACGGCGGCGGCGGCAAGCTCACCCAGCAGTTGATCGAGGAGATTTTCATCCCGGCTTTCAGCAATCCGCTGCTTGAAAAAAGGCATGACGGCGCGGTATTTGACGTGAACGGAACCACGCTGGCGTTTACGACGGATTCCTACGTGGTGCATCCGCTTTTTTTCCCCGGCGGGGACATCGGGAGCCTGTCCGTGTATGGAACGGTCAATGATCTGGCGATGTGCGGCGCCAGGCCGCTTTACCTGAGCGCGGGATTCATCATCGAGGAAGGCCTCGCGGTCGAGACGCTGAAGCAAGTGGCGGAATCCATGCGCCTGGCGGCCGAGAAGGCCTCGGTGCAGCTGGTCACCGGGGACACGAAAGTGGTCGACCGGGGCAAGGGCGACGGGATCTTCATCAACACGGCCGGCGTCGGCGTCGTGGAGCGCGGTCTCGACATCGCTCCCGCCGGTGTGCGGACCGGAGACAAAATCATTTTGAGCGGGGACCTCGGACGGCATGGCGTCGCGATCATGGCGGTGCGGGAAGGACTGTCCTTCGGCGGCGTCATCGAAAGCGATTCGGCGCCGTTGTGGGAGCCGGTGGAGGGGCTTTTGAAGCGGAAGATCGGCGTCCACTGCCTGCGCGATCTCACGCGCGGGGGACTGGCGAGCGCTTTAAACGAAATCGCCGGGGCGCGCGGCGTGGAAATACGGATCCATGAAGAGGCCATCCCTCTCCATGAAAACGTGAGAGGGGCCTGCGAGATCCTGGGGCTTGACCCGCTTTATGTCGCGAATGAAGGGAGGTTCATCGCCTTCGTTTCTTCGGGGGATGTCCGAGAGGCGCTGTCCTGTCTTGGACTTTTCGAATCCGGCGCGGGCGCCACGGTGATCGGGGAGGTCTGCGGAGGGACGCCCGGCCTGGTCACGATGAAGAACACCATAGGGACCCACCGGGTCATTGACAGACTTGACGGCGAACAGCTTCCGAGGATTTGTTGACGGCGGGCAGTGATCCGGTTTGCCCGCGGGGTCCGGCTCGTCTTGTCCTCTCTTATGGTATGGGATTCTTGTAAGTCACCGGATTTAGGCGGAC
>JACPAX010000058.1 GCA_016180585.1 Candidatus Omnitrophota bacterium
ATAAAAGGGAGCCCGAGCGTAATGTTGACTCCCGCGCCCCGCGAAATCATTTTGAGCGGGATCAGGCCCTGGTCGTGGTACATGCAGATCTCGGCGTCGTAACGCCCCTCGTAGGCCTGGTAAAAGAGCACATCCGGCGGGAGCGGCCCCGTGATCTTCGACCCGGTTTTCTTTTCGGCGCCGCGCACCGCCGGAACAATGTGGCGGATCTCCTCGTCCCCGATGGTCCCGCCCTCCCCCGCGTGCGGATTCAGGCCGCAGACAGCCAGTCTCGGCCGCCGGATGCCAAAACTGCGCCGCAACTCGAAATCCGTGAGCAGGATGGTCTCTTCCACTCTTTTTTTGGTGACTCCGGCGGGCGCCCGCCGGACCGGGGTATGGCGCGTGACCAGCACGACCCTCAAGTTCCCCCCGACAAGCATCATCTCAAAACGCCGGCAGCCGGAAAGCCTCGCCAGATACTCGGTGTGGCCCGGGATGTCAAAACCCGCTTCTTTCAGCCCGGCCTTGTTGATCGGAGGAGTCACGATCGCGCCGACCAGCCCCCGCATCGCCAGATCCACGGCGAGCTCTATCGAGCGTACGGCGAGCGTCGTTTGCGCGTTTTGGGAGCGGCCGCGGACAATCCTGGAAGGAAACGGGGACTTAAAATAGCAGGGAATAAAATTACCCGGAGGAATTTGCGACGGGTCGGAGATGTCCCTGAAGGTCTGCCGGGTCTTCAGCTTCCCGGCCAGTTCCTGGAAAAAAACGGCGGGACCCAGCAGTAGAGGACGACGCCCGCCGGACTTACGTGGCGCGGCCAACGCTTTGAGCGCAACCTCAGGCCCGACGCCGGCAGGATCTCCCAACGTGATCGCCGTTAAAAACGGTCTGGAGGTCTTAACGAATGGAGAGGTAGGCACTCTTTTTCAGAGACTCAATCCAGGACTCCAGGCGCCATTTCATCTTTTGTTTGAAAAGCTTCTCCTGGATATCCAAGCGGACATCGGAGACCGGCTTGAGGGATGCGGATTGTTTCTCGACGACCTGGAAAAGATGGTACCCGAGCGAGCTTTTGATCGGCAGGGTGTGTTCGCCCTCTTTGAGCGAGAACACGACGCGGTCAATCTCGCCGAGAAGCTGGCCCTTTTCCACCCAGCCCATCTGGCCGCCCTCCTTGGCCTCGGACCCTTCGGAGTAAGTCTTGGCCAGGTCCTCAAAAGGTTTTCCCTCGTCCAGCCGCGCGACCAGGGAGTCGGCGAAGGCCTTCGCGTCCTCTTCCGGACGGGAGCCTTCGCGAATCAGGATCTGCCGCAGTCTCACGCGCTCTCCCTGCGAGAATTCCTCCGTGTGGGTCTTGTAATACTGGTTGATCTCGCCGGGGGACACGGAGACCTTCGACTTGACTTCATAGGCGACGAGCTTCTGGGACATCAGCTGGTCCCGGAAACGGTTCCAGAGCTTCTTCTCCGTCAGGCCCTGCTCCTCGATCGCCTCCAAAAAAACTTCCCTCGAGGGAAATTTATTGCGGACATCCGTCATCATCTCGTCCACCTCCGCGTCGGAGACGATCACCTGCTTCCGCTTGGCTTCGCTTAAAACCAGCTTGTCTTCGATGACTTTTCTGAGAAATTCTTCGCGCGTTTCCTTGAGCTTTCCCTCGAGTTCATCCGCCGTATAAAGCGTCCGGTACTGGGACGCCACGGGCGCCACGAGGATCTGCAGGTCCTGCTCGGTGACGATCTCGTCGTTGACCACGGCCAGTATCCTTTCGAGCACTTCCGCGGCGGCCGAAGTCCGCGCGCAGAAAATCAGAAACAAAAAAGCGGGCCAAAGAAGAAAACGGGGGACGGTCATTTTGTCTCTCCAAACCACTCCTTGTGGGACTCGATCAGCGCGTCGACCGCCTGATCGTCGATTTTGATCGTGGAGTTTCCCTTTAATTTACTCACCAGCGCCTTGAACGCCTTGCTCCGCTTCTCGCCAAAGAGCCTGTCCTGGATCTGAAGCTTCACGGATTTGAAATCTCTAAGCGACGGCGGCACGCGGTCGGTCAGTTTGATGACGTGATAGCCGAACGGGGTCCTGACCGGGTCGCTGATCTCGCCTTTTTTCATTTGGAACACCCGGTCCTCAAACTCGGGGACAAGCCGGCCTTTCTGGAAAAATCCCAGATCACCGCCGCGACGGGCCGTCATGTCCAGCGACGCGGCCCGCGCCGTCTCTTCGAAGTCCGCTCCCGATTCCAGTTCGGCCTTGATCTTGGCGGCCTCTTCCTGGGTCTTCACGAGAATATGCGACGCCCGCAAAAGCAAGGGGGTCATAAACTCGTCTTGGTGGGTCTGGTAGTATTTGAGCGCTTCCTCGGAGGTTACTTCGATTTTCTTGTCGATTTCCTCTTCGACGAGTTTGGCGACCACAATGCGTCGCTTGGCGACCTCGAGAAGATCCCGGACCTCGGGGTCCCGCTCTATCCCGCGGCGCCGGGCTTCCTTCCAAAGATAGTGCTCGGACGCCATGTCCTCGACAAAATCCCTCCGCTGCCGCAACGCGGAAGCGCGCAGCTCGCCGGGAACGCCCTCCACTTTAAGCGCGAATTCCTTGTCGGTTATCACGCCGCCGTCAAAACGGGCGATCACGGATTCGGTGGTCTTGGCGGAGGAACAGCCCGCCGCGAGAAGCAAAACCGCAACGACAGCCTCCACCGGTCTCATCGGCCGTCGGCAAATTTTTCTACAAGTCATTGCTGGATATTACCATAACAGCGGGCCTCCTGCAATCCACAGCCTGCCATAAACCGGCCGCCATCCCCCGCCCCCAGACCTTGCCCCATCCCGTATCCCTTCGGTGCCAGAGGGGTCAGACCCGCCTGGCACCTATTTTATCCCTTTACCCCTATCCATGCACCCGGTGCCAGAGGGGTCAGACCCGCCTGGCACCGAAAGGACAAGCGCGTAGCGCAGACACGGGCATGCGAAGAAAGGCTTCTTCGAATCCGGAAGAGGGGGTTGGGGGAAGGCGGAGGGACCGGAATAAGTCAAGAAATCCGAGAGCGGGATTTGGTGGATTCTACCGCTTCTTTTAAGATCCGGCAATAGAGATCGAAACCGACGCCGGAAATGAAGCCGTGCTGCTCCGAGCCGAGAATGTTGCCGGCGCCGCGGATCTCAAGGTCCTCCATCGCGACATGGAAACCGGACCCCAAAAAGGTATACCGCTCTATCGCCGAGAGTCTTTTTTTGGTCTCTTCGGTGAGAACGATCCCCTTGGGGATCAGAAAATAGGCGTAAGCGCTCCGGTCAAAGCGGCCCACGCGGCCGCGGAGCTGGTAAAGCTCCGAGAGCCCAAAAAGATCCGCGCGGTTGACAAGCAAGGTGTTCGCGTTTGGAATGTCTATTCCGGATTCGACGATCGTCGTGGAAACCAGCACGTCGACTTCGCCGTGGATGAATTTTTTCATCACCGCCTCAAGCTGTCTTGACGGCATCTGCCCGTGGCCCACCGCCACTCTCGCCCCCGGCGCCCATTCCGAAATTTTGTTGGCGACCCCCTCGATCCCCTTCACGCGGTGGTGGATGAAAAACACCTGCCCCCGGCGGTCGAGTTCCCTCCGCACGGCCTGACGGACCACCTCGTCGCTGAACTCCGCCACCTTCGTCTCCACCGCCTTTCTGTTTTTGGGGGGTGTCTGTATCGTGGACATGTCCCTGGCGTCGACAAGCGACAGATACAGCGTTCGCGGGATCGGCGTCGCGGTGAGCGTGAGGACGTCGACGAGAAGCCTCAGTTTCTTCAAATGCTCTTTATGCCGGACCCCGAAGCGCTGTTCCTCGTCGATGACGACCAGCCCCAGGTCCCGGAAGCGCACGTCGCCGGACAAGAGACGATGCGTCCCGATCACGATGTCGCAGCTGCCGTCGGCCGCGGCGCGGACGGTCCGGTCCTGTTCGGCGCCCGACTGAAACCGGGAGAGCATCCGGAGAGTCACCGGAAAGTTTTTCATCCGCTCCGCAAACGTCTCAAAGTGCTGCTCCGCCAGAAGGGTCGTCGGGACCAAGAGCGCCACCTGCTTGCCGCTCATCACCGCCTTGAACGCGGCCCTTAAGGCCACCTCCGTTTTGCCGTAGCCGACGTCGCCGCAGAGCAGCCTGTCCATCGGCACAGGCGATTCCATGTCGCGCTTGACCTCGGCGATGGCCCGGACCTGGTCCTCGGTCTCTTCGTAGGGAAATTCCTCCTCCAGTTTTTTCTGCCAGTCGGCGTCTTTCTGGAACCGGAAACCCTCGAGCGATTTTCTTTTGACCTGTATGCTCAGGAGTTCCGCGGCGAAGGACAAAATGCCTTTGCGGGTCTTGTCCTTCAGCCTCTGCCAGCCCCCGGTGCCGAGCCGCGAAAGCTTCGGCCTGAGTTTACCGAACGCCACATAGCGCTGGACAAGACGCGCCTCCCGCACCGGCACGTACAAAATATTCTTGTCCGCGAATTCGAGGACGAGATGGTCCTCCTCGGCGGCTCCGGATTTGGCCTTCAGCGGCTTCATCCCCCGGTAGCGCGCGATCCCGTGGAGCACGTGGACCACAAAATCCCCGGCCTCGATATCCACGAAGGGGTCCATCGGAAGCTCACGCCCGAGAAGCGGGGCCCGCGGCCTGTCGGGGCGGCGCCCTTCTTTGACCGGCAGAAGGATCACCATCCGGTGGGGCTCAAGCTTTTGCCCGGTCACCGGGTCGAAGGCGTGGAGGGTCCCCAGGGTCTCGTCGTCGAAATCCAGGCGCACGGGAAACGAAAAATCGGCGGGAAAAATGTCCACGGCGCCGCCGCGGACGCTGAACTCTCCCCGCTCCCCTATCCGCTCCTGGCGCCGGTAACCGAAAGCGACCAGTTGCCGCGCCAGCGTCTCCAGAGAAATTTCTTTCCCGATGTAGAGTTCCAGAGTGTCGAACATAAAGGGACTTACATTTTGACGGGCGCGGAAACTCCCAGAAGCTCAAGACCCGAGCGTATCACCTGCTGCGTCCCAATCAAGAGCATCATCCGCGCCTGCGTCAGCGAGGCCTCTTCGGTAATCACGCGGTTGGCGGCGTAACACTTGTGAAAAGCGCCGGCCACTTCCTGAAGGTACGGCACGAGGCGGTAAGGCTCGAGCGTTTTGGCGGCCGCGAGCACGACGTCCTCAAATTGGACAAGCCGCCTCAGCAGTTCCGTCTCCTCCGGCTGGGTCAGGCGCTCGAGGCATTCGGTTTTTTCCCAGTCGATCTCAAGGCCTTTTTCGCGGTGGAGCTTTTTGACGCTTTCGATGCGCGCGTGGGCGTACTGGATGTAAAACACGGGATTCTCCGGCGTCTGGCTTTTGGCCAGCGCCAGATCAAAATCGAGATGGGCGTCAAATTTCCGCATCAGAAAGAAAAAACGACCCGCGTCTTTCCCCACGGCGTCGAGAATCTCCCTGAGCGTCACAAACTCCCCGGCCCGGGTCGACATCCTGAGCGTCTTGTCGCCCTCGAAGAGCGTCACCAGCTGCGCGATCAGGATCTCCAGACGTTCCCGGGGATAACCCAGCGCCTCGACGGCCGCCTTGATCCTCAGGATATAACCGTGGTGGTCCGGTCCGAGAATATTGACGAGCAGATCGTACCCCCGCTCCAGCTTGTCCCTGTGGTAGGCGATGTCCGGCAAAAGATAGGTGGTGGCTTTGTCGCTTTTGACGAGCACGCGGTCCTTGTCATCGCCAAACCGCGTGGACTCAAACCAGACCGCGCCGTCTTTTTCGTAGACAAACCCTTTGGATTTCAGCAGGCCCAGGACCTCTTCCACCTTGCCGGACTTCATCAGGACTTCCTGGCTGAAATAACGGTCAAATAGGACGCCAAAGTCCTTCAGGTCTTTTTTGATTCCTTCGAGAATCGACTCTTTTCCGGCGCGCGAGAAAAATTCCTCCGGCTTGTCGCGAAGCGCCTCGCCGTGTCGCCCGACAAGCGCTTTGGCCATCTGGCGGATGTACTCCCCTTGGTAGCCTTCCTCCGGAAACTCGTCGGCGACGCCGATCTCGGCCAGAACCCGCGAACGGATCGAGCGTCCCAGCCAGTGGATCTGGACGCCCTCGTCGTTGTTGTAGTATTCCCGGGTCACCCGGTGCCCGCAGAACGCCAGAATCAGCGCCAGCGAATCGCCGAGCGCCGCCTGGCGCCCGTGGGCCACCGTGAGCGGACCCGTCGGATTGGCGCTCACGAATTCGAGCAGGATCTTTTTGGAGGGGATCCGGGGGCGGCCGTAGTCTCCGCCTTCCTTTCGGATGCGCGGGAGAACTTGCGTGATTTCTTTCGCGGAATAATAAAAATTGACGAAACCGGGGCCTTCGACGGCGATTTTCGACACGCGGGCCTGAAGCGCCGGCCGCGCCAGATGCGGCTCAAGCTGCGCCAAAAGCGCTTCGGCAAGAGGCCGCGGGGGCCGGCGAAGCTCCTTGGCCAGTCTCAGGACCATCGTGGAGGAGATCTCGCCGAACTTGGGCTCGCGGGGAATTTCAAACGAGGACGCGACGAGCGCCTCGAGGTTCCCGGGCGCGGCGCTCCCCGCTATTTTTCTAAGGGCCTCGGAAAGAAGGCGGGTGAGTTCCTCTTTGATCGGCGCGGTCATTTCAGAAAACGCCGCCTGGGCGCGTCCCCCCACAGGGTCTCCAGATCATAGAACTTCCTTTTTTCGTGATAAAACACATGCACGATCACGTCGCCGTAATCCAAGAGCACCCAGAGGGCCTCGGCATAGCCCTCTTTGACGCGCGGCGCGAGCCCCTCCCGCTTCAGGGATTCCTCGACATGATCGACGATCGCCTTGACGCGGACCGAAGACGGCGCGCTCATCACCACGAAAAAATCGCACAACCCCGACCGGCCGGCCATCTCCATGACCACGATGTCCTCGGCCTTGCGCTCGTGGGCGGCCTCGCAGACGGCGTCTATTTTTTCAGACGGTTCGATGGGTCACCTTCGATCGGAAATAATTCCGGAGAAGCCGCTCCGTACCGGGGGGCACAAGCCCCCGCACGCTTTTGCCGGCCGCCAGACGCCGGCGGATATCCGAGGCGGAAATTTCAAGCGCGCCAAACGGCTGATAAATCACGCCCAGGGGGACCCGCCCCACGCGGACGTCGGGACGGGAGCACACCACAAACCGGCACAGCCTCAACACCTCGGGCAGGGACTTCCAGCGGGAAAGATTTTTCAACGTATCCGCCCCGGCCAGAAAATAAAGGACCGTTTTCTTCCCGAATTTTTTTTTGAAATACTTTAACGTATCCACCGTGAAAGACGCTCCTTTTCTTCTGGTCTCGCAAAGCGACAGGAAAAACCGGGGCTCCTTCCGCAGGCTGCGGCGCAAAAGCTCGACCCTGAGGCGGACGGGGAGAAGTCCCCGGCCGGATTTAAGCGGCGTCTGACGGGAGGGGACAAAAAAAAGCTTGTCGAGGCCCAGCTCCGCGGCCGCCGCGCGCGCCAGCTCCAAGTGTCCCCGATGCACGGGGTTGAAGCTGCCGCCGAAGACGCCGATCCTCATTACTGCCGTATCTGCCCGTTTCCGAGCACGACGTACTTGTAGGAGGTGAGCTCCTCAAGGCCCATCGGCCCGCGCGCGTGAAGCTTGTCCGTCGAGATCCCCATCTCCGCCCCCATCCCGAATTCTCCGCCGTCGTTGAAGCGGGTCGAGCAGTTGACGAAGACGCAGGCGCTGTCCACGGCCCCGGTGAAGGCCTCGGCGGTTTTTTTGTTTTCGGTCACGATCGCATCGGAGTGGCGAGAACCGTATTTTTCAATGTGCCCGACGGCGGCCTCAAGATCCTTGACTACGCGGATGGAAAGAATCAGATCCAGATATTCCGCCCCCCAGTCCTCTTCCGAGGCGGGCCGGACTCCGGGGACGATCGCGCGGGTTTTCTCGCAACCCCGCAGCTCCACGCCTTTTTCCCTCAAGAGACCCGATATCCCGGGAAGAAATTTTTTCGCGACGGACTCGTGGACAAGAAGCGTCTCCATCGCGTTGCAGACCGCGGGATTCTGCGCCTTCGCGTTCAAGACGATGTCCTCCGATTTTCCGGGGTCGGCGTCCTTGTCGACGTACACGTGGCACACCCCTTTGAAATGCTTGATTACGGGAATCTTCGAGACCGCGGCGACCCGGCGGATCAGTCCTTCGCCCCCGCGCGGGATCACCAGATCAATGACTTGGTTGAGTCCCAAAAGAAACTTCAACGCCCCGCGGTCGCCCGTGCCGATAAATTCAAACGCGCCTTCCGGGATCCCTTTTTTGCGGGCCGCGGCGGAGAGCACGCGATAAAGCGCCCGGTTGGAGGAGATCGCCTCGCTCCCTCCTTTTAGAATCACGGGGTTTCCGGATTTGAGGCACAGCGCCATGCAGTCGGCGGTCACGTTCGGCCTGGATTCGTAAATAATGAGGATCACGCCGATCGGCACGCTGACTTTTTTGATCACCAGGCCGTTCGGACGCTTCCTTGTCTCCAGGATCCGCCCCACCGGATCGGGCAGCCCCGCGACCCGCTCGAGGGAGTCCGCGATCCCGGCGATCTTTTCTTCGTCCAGGCGCAGCCTGTGGACGAGGCCCTGGGTCAGCCCCTTCCGGCGGGCGGCGGCGACGTCCTTTTTATTTTCCGAGACGAGATAATCATTTTCGGCGCGCACCGCACGCGCCATGGCAAGGAGCGCCCTGTTTTTCGCGGCCGTCCCGAGGAGCGAGAGCGCCGGGGCGGCGTGTCTGGCGCGAAGCGCCGTTTTCAGCAGATTGTTTTTCATCCGTGCTTCCGTAAACTACCGGCCTTTGTTGATGTGGCGGACAAAATGCGCGGTCCAGTTCCCGTGGGCGGCCCCCGGCGGCTTCTCCGGCAAAAACAGGGTCCCGACGTCTTCGCCCCGGAAAATCCGGGAAAGGACGCGCGGCATCCGGCCGTCCGCAAGCACCACGGGGATCCCTGAGCTCACGCCGATGTCGATCGCCTTGAGCTTCGAGCGCATCCCGCCGACCGTCATCGCGTTTTTTCTGTCTTTGACGTGGGAAAACACCGACCGGTCCATTCGCGGGACATGCCGCAGGCGATACCGGGGATGGCCGCGCCGTCCGTCCTGATAGAGGCCGTCGGTGTCCGAGAGGATCACCAGAAGATCCGCCTCCACGAGCACCGACAGAAGCGCCGACAGCCGGTCGTTGTCGCCGAAACGTATCTCGTCGGTGGCCACGGTGTCGTTTTCGTTGATCACCGGCACCAGGCCCCATTTTTGAATTTTCCTAAGCGTCCGTTTCGCGTTGAGAAATCTTGAGGAATGCGCCAGGTCCTCCCAGGTCAGAAGCACCTGCGCCGTCGAGAACCCCCTGGCCGAGAAGGCCTCCTCGTAGCACTGCATGAGATAGCGCTGGCCGACGGCGGCCGCGGCCTGCAGCCCCTCCATGGTCTTCGGCCGTTTTTTCATCCCCAGAAGCGTCATCCCGGAGCCGATGGCCCCGGAGCTCACGATCGAAACGCGAAGACCCTTTTCGAGACAGACCGAGATCTCCGCCGCCAGACGCCGGATCATCGGGGGGTCAAACTTCCCGTCTTTGGTCAACACGGAGGTCCCAACCTTCACGACTAAACTGTTAATGCCCTTCAAAAAAGGTTTTCTCATTCCGCCCTCGACCGGATCTCCCTGAGTTTATTAAGCAGCGCGTCCACTCCCTGCCCGGTCACCGCCGAGATCGCAAAAATTTCTTTCCGGATCCTCTTCCTGAATTTTTTCAAATAATCCTCCGCCGCCGGGATATCCATTTTATTGGCGACGATGACCTGTTCTTTGGCGGCGAGCTTTTCCGAATAACCGGCCAGCTCCCTGTTCAGCGCCTGATAATCCGAGAGGGGGTCCCGCCCGTCCACCGCGGCGAAATCGACGATATGAAGCAGGAGGCGCGTGCGCTCGATGTGCTTCAGAAACCCGATGCCGAGGCCCCGGCCCTCATGCGCCCCTTCGATAATCCCGGGGATGTCGGCCAGCACCAGGGCCTCTCCGTCCTGAAATTTTACCACACCGAGCACCGGATTTTTAGTGGTAAAAGGGTAGGGCGCGATCTTGGACCTGGCGTTGGAAACGCGGGAGATGAGCGTGGATTTGCCGGCGTTCGGGAAACCGATGAGCCCCACGTCCGCGATGAGTTTGAGCGTGAGGAGAATTTCTTTTTCCTCGCCGGGGCCGCCTTCGGTCGCGTCGTTTTTTTTGTCGTTCCCCCGGCCGCCGGGGCCGCCTTTGCAAACCTCGACGCGGGCGCCCACGGCGTCGAGGTCCCTCAACAGCTCGCCGCTCTTGCGGTCAAACACCTCGGTCCCCGGCGGGACGCCGAGGAGGAGGTCTTTGCCCCGGTAACCGGTCTTATTGTTGCTCGAGCCGTTGCCTCCGTTTTCGGCGGAAAAATAGCGGTTGAGCTGGAAATCCAGAAGCGTCTGAATATTGGCCTGCGCCTCGATCACCACGGAGCCTCCGTCCCCTCCGTCGCCGCCGGTGGGGCGAAAATGGCGGGGGCGGCTCCGGTCCAGACTCTGGCACCCCTTGCCCCCGCGCCCTGCCGCGCAAAAAATTACCGCTTCATCGACAAACACAGAAAAGAGCCTTTTCAAAAATTAAAGGAAAAACGGACTGGAGCAGTCTGATCAAAAAGCCTCA
>JACPAX010000059.1 GCA_016180585.1 Candidatus Omnitrophota bacterium
CCACAATCAAAACCCGAAGATCTTTATCTGGAGCGCTCCGGTGGAGCGTATTCTGGAAAAGATCTCAAAAGTAAAGAAGCGTTAGACGCACTACACTAGATATCCCTCGCCTTCAAGGCGAAGACTTCCAGTTTGACAACTCCCGGGGGGTTGTAAGATGATGTCAGAATGTCCAGGTACCGGAAGGGTTCACATACAGTTTACGATATCTAGTTTCACCTTGTATGGGCTACAAAGTACTGCTATCACATCCTAAGCGGAAAAATAGCCCATCGCGCAAGGGAGGGCCTAAGGCTCGTTTGTCAGGAACTGGATGCGGCGATCGTCAAAGGGTACCTTTCACAAGATCATGTCCGCATGCTGGTGAGCGCACCGCCGCATCTTTCCATCAGTAAGCTGGTGCAGCATTTGAAAGGTGTGAGTTTCAGGAAACTCCAGATGGAGTTCAAGGAGCTCAAATCAAGATACTGGGGAAAACACATCTGGGCGAGGAGCTATTTTTGCGCGACTGTGGGAGCGGTCACGGACCAACAGATAGTGGTTGAGTGTCTTTAGAAACGAACTTTGACGAACCCATGTTTTGGAGGCTTTCCTGTGCAAAAAAGTCCTGTTAAAGAAAATCGAGTGGTTGTCAAACCCAAACGAGAGAGACTCTTGAATTGGGGCCATCTGGAGGGTGATCTCCGGCTGATTGAAGAGCACGGAGGCCTCGACTCCATTGTTCCCGAAATTACGACATTGAAAGGCCTCAAGCGGCGTTTGGCGCTTTGGACGTCGCGTCTGGTGCTGTATCTTTCACGCGTGATGACCAAAAGACAAACGCAGGTCAATCGCTCCGTGCTTAATTCTTTGGGAAATATGTCCCATGGTTTTGATCGGATCGAGGCTTCTCTGGTCGAGTTGGATAAACAGATGGTCAACATGAAGTCGGACATTCTCTCTCTTGAATACCGTTTAGATCGTCTGCTCGAAAAGACATCAGGAGAAACCGGTCATTCTACGGCTGACTTTCTCGAAGAACGGCACCATGCGATGGATGCGCTCTATTTGGCTTTCGAGAACCGATTTCGTGGCTCGCGGGAAGAAGTGAAACGTCGTCTGGAGGTTTATCTGCCCTGCATGGAAGAAGCGGCAAAAAATACGGAAAGTAAAAAGGTCGTCGACTTGGGATGCGGGCGGGGGGAGTGGCTTGAGCTTCTCAGGGAGTCAGCATTCGAAGCCAACGGTGTGGACACGAACCGTTTGCAGCTTGAGGAGTGCCGCAAGCGCGGTCTTCCCGCAGTCGAACAGGAGGTTTTGGAGCATCTACGCGCTTTGCCCGATGCGAGCGTCGCGGCTATCACCGGTTTTCACATCGCCGAACATTTGCCTTTTCTTGTTCTCATCAAAATACTCGACGAAACCATGCGTGTGCTGAAGCCGGGAGGAGTGATTGTCCTCGAAACCCCAAATCCGGAGAATGTCGACGTCGGAGCCTGCTCGTTTTATCTCGACCCCACCCATAAGAATCCGCTGGTGCCCGAGAGCCTGCAGTTCCTGGCCGGGCAGCGGGGGTTCATCAATATCGACGTGATCCGTCTGGTGCAGCCCTTCCGTGAAAAACCGCTGGAGCCTCTGGCGGGCACGGATGTTTTGACCATCAAGATCAACGCGTTGGTCGGATTTCTCAACAATCGTTTCTATTCCTCGCAGGATTTCGCGGTGATCGGAAGAAAGGCACGTGTGGCCTGATTTGTCTCGCTCGTCGGAGAAGATTCTCATCGTTTCACCAAGAGAGCCTTGTGGGGTGGCCTGGCTCATCAATTGCTTGCTTGAGCTTGGCATCAAAGCCTATCCTTTTGCGCTCGAGGCCATTTGGCAGACTTTGCCGAGCGGTCATTGCCGACTTACCGAACGCGGCAAAACATTGAGAAAATGGCTCCCGGCGCTGAGCGTCCGGGAGGATTTTGTTTTTAGGACGGGGGTGGAGGTAACCTGGCATCACCAATGGCCCGAAAGAAGTCTTGAGAAACAACCGGTTATTTTTTTCACGCGCGATCCGCGCTCCTGCCTTTATTCGAGGTATAAACGAGAGAAGCCGGATTTGAGTTTCTCCGAGTTCCTGGCGTTTCCCGACCCGTACACATTGTTGAATAAGGCCGACCATCTGTGTTTGTTTCACCTCTGCTGGATGGATTTCCAGGACTTTAAGGTGTTTAGATTTGAGGACTACAAAAAAGACGACCAGAAAACATTAAGAGAAATTTTGGATTATGCGGGTCTGGATGCCGACGACAAAGATCTGGCTCGCGCTACGGGCGCTTCTACTTTTAAGAGTGCAGCCGCCACAGAACAAGCCTACAGGCGGAAACATCCGGAAGATCGCGAGCTGATCAACCGCTCCGGAAAAATCAGCGAATGGGAATCAGATCCGCAAGCGGCGGAGGCGGTGTCACAGATCGAACACCGCTGTGCCGACCTTCTTCAAGAGTGTGGCTACGGATCGAGGAGCTTGTCCCTGCCGAAAAGATCCGATTACACACGGCATTTCCGTTTTGTCCCATTTTTCAAGGCCATGCATATCGATCCTGATTTGTATGTGAGTGATGAAAGCCAGATTGGCGTTCTCGCCGATGAGGTCTTTGAATTTGCCGAGTCTCTTTCCGAAGATTTGATAAGGCGGGCCGGCCTGAGCGGGGAAGATACGGCGCTTCTTTTAGAAAACCTATCCAGTTTTTGCTACGCCGCGCACCCTTCTGATCACCGGCCCTCGTTAATTTTTGGCAAGGCCCGGTATAAACCCTTGAAGAAAAATACAAACTCCAGGAATGTATGCTAAGCGTCATCATCTTGAATTACGAAACATTGGAATACACGCTCAAATGTCTGAGGTCTGTTTTCAAGCATCCTCCTGCCTGTGATTTTGAAGTCCTTGTCGTCGACAACGGTTCGCAAGATGGCCTCGCCGAGGCCATTCGCAGGGAAGCACCGTCCGCCGTGTTTCTACCTATGAGAAGCAACGTCGGTTTTGGGCACGCCAACAACGTCGCCGCTCGCAGGGCCAAGGGAGACACCCTTCTTTTTTTGAACGGTGACACGCGTGTGCTTCAAGGCTCGCTGGATGGAATGATCGAGCGCATGGGAGCATGTCCGGACGTTGCGATATTGGGCCCAAAGCAGTTGGACTCTTGGGGGCGTCTGCAGCTGGCCTCGGGTATTTTTCCCAGTTTTAGACGCGTTTTATTCGATGAGCTTACCGCTTTTCGGGCGTTGCGCAGCCCCGGCGCTTTGTTGGATGATGCTCCAGAAAAGAAAAGAGGTTTTGAGGCCGCCGATTGGATTTCAAGCTCATGCTTTATGATCCGCAGAAGGGTTTTTCTGGAATTGGGAGGCTGGGATGAGAATTTCTTTTTGTATTTTGAAGACATCGACCTTTGCCGCCGCGCGCGCGATGCCGGCTGGCATGTGCACGCGAGCTTTGACATGAGGACGAGCATGATTCATCATGGGGGTGTTTCAGCGGTCAAAAATATGCTGCGGACCGAGCTGGAATACCGTCGCAGTCAGCTTCGTTTCATCAAAAAATATTACGACAGGCGGGGACTCTGGAAACTACGCCTTTTTTTGTTCGTTAAGGCTGCGGGACAGATGGCGCCGAATGGACTTATTTTTTTGTCTGCAAAGATGCTAGGTAGGGAGTCTAAAATAAGCAGGGGCCGGCTTCTCTTGGCCAAGAAGACAATAGAACTTGCGTGGGGCAAATGCTGACTCGGCTGACACAAATATTTGGCGAAAAAAAAGAGGACAAAGCTCAGGCCGCACGGTTTTTTGAACCCGCGATGGATAAGGGCTTCAAACCTGTTTTCGAAACCGCGCGTAAATACACGATGACACTGCCGGAAAGAATGTACAATTTATACTTGGCGACGCAGTACGTCGCCAGCCGTGGAATCCCGGGCGACCTGGTTGAATGCGGGGTCTGGAAAGGGGGCAGTGCCATGGCGATGGCGCTTACTTTGCTTGGAATGGGCGACAAGAGCCGCACTATCTATCTTTACGATACCTTCGAAGGCATGAGCCGTCCAAGCGAAAAGGACGTGGATTATTATGGCAATACGGGAGAGGCAATTTGGGTGCCTGAGCTGAAAGAAGACCACAACGCGTGGGCTTACTGTCCTTTGGAAGAGGCGCGTCGCAATTTGGTCTCGACCGGATACCCTGAGGACAAATTGAAGTTCGTGAAAGGCAGGGCGGAAGAAACACTCGCGCATACCGTACCGGAAAAAATCGCGATCCTGCGGTTGGATACCGATTGGTACGAGTCCACTTATCAGGAGCTTGTGTATTTATTTCCGAAGCTTTCCCCGGGAGGCGTGCTTTTGGTGGACGATTATGGTCATTGGAAAGGGTCTAAAGAAGCTGTCGATCGGTATTTTAAGGAAAAGAATGTTCAAATGCTGCTTCAACGGATTGATTACGCGGCCCGTATGGGCGTGAAGGCCTAACGATGCCGACGCCACGTTTAAGCCGCGCCGCGCTCCTGCCGACGCCGGGGGATCCTTTTCTTTTAAATCTATGGATGCAAAGTTTTGAAAAGATTTGGTTCGATGAACCTTGCAAGAAATGGGAAAACCATAATCAGCTACGATGACCATATGCTGGATCATGGCAATTCCTTGACAAAGCTTGTGCGGGATTGCAAAGAAGAGCTCGTCATGTTGATAGAGGACGACGCATTTATTCTCAAGCCCGGGCGGGTAGAGGCTTGTTTTTCGCAGATTGAGAGCGGGAAATACGATTGTCTGGGTTCGCCGCGGGGATCCTGCCACGCCAAGATTTTCGAACGTGGCATGGAAAAATTTGGTAATCCCGCGATAGGGTTTGATGCAGGCCCGAATTTTTGGCCTAATTTTTTCTTCTGTAAAAAAAGCGATTTACTTAAAACAGACATGAATTTTTGCGGCAGGACTTTTCAGAAGGGCCACTATATTCCCGCGTTGGACTGGGCGGTGGATGAGAATAGCGCGCATTCCGATACGTTCGTATGGGGTTCTTTGCAAATGCGCGCGCTGGGTCTCAAAATAGGCTATATCGAACAATATAAAATGCATCCAAATGATTTTGATGAATGCCGTTCAAAAACAAATTGTTTTAGTGGAAAAGCAGGGTGGTTACATAGTGGCAACTTAAGCGGTTCGCTACATTCGTGGTTACGCACCGAAGAAGGTTATCCCCTGGCGCATGTAGCCGGCGCTGCGCCGGTGGACATGAACGTGACTCCCGAAGAGGCCAAAGGGCATGGCTCTCAAGATGAATTTGAGCGAAGAGCGGCCTTTCTTCTTGTCGCTTATGAGGCCGCGGTTTTAGTGGATGACTATCGAGCGATCGGCTGGTTTCGTGATGTGTACAAAAAAAGTATTGATTTGCTCATCACCCGGTTTCAACTTAATCCCGAGCGTTTTGAAAAACGGGTTCATATGTATAAGAAATTGTTAGCGCCGCTTCTGAGCGATAGAGGGAATAATAAGAAGAGTTTTTTAAAGTGGGGATGGTGGCGGTGAAAACGACCGGAATTGTTTATTGGTTTACCGGACTTGCCGGCGCGGGAAAAACGACGATCAGCCGTTTGTTTTATGAACGCCTTTTGTCCGCCGGTAAGAAAGCGATTTTTTTGGACGGGGATGAGCTCAGGAAAGTGATCGGGAACGACTTGGGCTATGAGATTCCCGACCGGAAAGACAGCGCGATGCGAAACGCGCGTCTATGTAAAATGCTTTCTGACCAGGGTTTTGACGTGATCTGCTCGACAGTCTCCCTGTGGCATGAGTGCCAGCAATGGAATCGCGAGAACATCTCGAAATATAAAGAGATCTATATTCGTGTCCCGCTGGTCGTTCTTGCGGCACGTGACCCGAAAAAGATATACGCGCGCGCAATGGAAGGTCGCCTGAAAAACGTCTGGGGTGTCGACATTCCGGCGAAAGAACCCAAACATCCTGACCTTGTTCTCGATAATGACGGTTCGCGGACTCCGGAAAAATTGGCGCAAACGGTGTTTGAAACTTTAATGCCCGGCACTTGATATCATGAGAGCCGACTGGGATTACACGTCTTTGGCAGCTGCGTATCTTAAGAGGCCCGATTATGCATGGGAACCGATCCGCAAGATGCTTGATGCGGCAGGCCTGAAAGAAGGGGCGGAAGTTTGTGATATCGGCGCCGGCGCCGGCCATCTCACGCGTCCTTTGGCCGGAAACAAATTTCACATTGTCGCCGTCGAACCGAACGAGGCGATGCGGAAAAACGGGATCGCGCAGACTGCCTCATTTTCAAATGTCACATGGCATGAAGGCACGGCGGAGAATACCGGCCAGCCGGCTTCTTTTTTTAATCTGGTTGTTTTTGGCTCATCTTTCAACGTCACCAACAGGGCGGAGGCGCTTCGCGAGACGGCCAGGATTTTGAAGCCCGGCGGTTGGTTTGCCTGCTTGTGGAATCATCGCGATTTAACGGATCCGCTCCAGGCCGCGATTGAAAACGAGATCAAAACCCTTATCCGAGGTTATGACTATGGCAGCCGCCGTGAAGATCAAGCGCCCGTGATCCAATCCAGCGGATTATTCGACGAGGTCCGCTATCTCGAAGGAAAGACATGGCATGAACAGAAGGTATCGGATTGTCTTGAGGCATGGAGATCTCACGCCACATTAAGCCGGCAGGCGGGCGAAAGAATCGGCGCCGTGTTGTCGGAAATCGAGCGGGTTATTCTATCGGCTGGTAAAGATCCGCTTCTCATCCCTTATGTCACGCGTATTTGGTTCGCGCGGCTTGGCGGACGGTAGACACATGGGCCGAGTTTCTTTCTGCGGGAAGGCGGAAACACTGGAGCGCTTGGCGCCGCTCTTAAAGAACGCAAAGGTTCTCCCGCAATTACGGTTTACGCTTGAATCTTGGCGTTCAAACCCGGAGTCTGTTTGGAAAAAAGTTATATCGACCGGTTGGGGTCGAGCGCCACTTATCGTAAGAAGCAGTGCCTTCACCGAAGACGGCGCCGGATCTTCAGAGGCAGGCCAGTATCTCTCAGTGCCGGCGGTTCTGGGCAGGACGGCACTTGAAAAAGCCGTTTCGCGTGTTGTCGCTTCTTTCGCGGATCGCAATCCTGCTCATCAGATTTTTTTACAGCCCTATTTAAAGGCTGTTGTTTTGAGTGGCGTTGTTTTTAGCCGAGATCCCAGCACGGGAGGTCCCTATTTCATTATCAATTATGACGATGTTTCTAATTCGACCTCCTCGGTGACTTCGGGCCGATCCCGCTTGCATAAAACCGTGTATGTTTACAGGGACGCATGGGATAGATGCTGTCCCGCAAGGATGCGAAAGATCGTGTCTCTCGTGTGCGAGGTCGAGCATTTGCTTGGCTCCGACGCCGTGGATGTGGAGTTCGCCGTCGGTCGGGACGGGCACTTATATTTATTGCAAGTGCGGCCCTTGACCGTTCCGGCTGTTCCTGCGGCGCAACCTTCGCAGCAAGAACAGGCGCTCGAAGCGATTCACAAAAAAATCCAGAGGTCTGTCAGGCCCCACCCTTATCTTTTTGGATCGCGCACGGTCTACGGGATCATGCCAGATTGGAACCCTGCCGAAATAATCGGGGTCCGTCCCCGGCCTTTGGCATTTTCGCTGTACAAGGAATTGATCACGGATAATATTTGGGCCTATCAGAGAGACAATTATGGTTACCGTAATTTGAGAAGTTTTCCGTTGTTGCTTAGTTTCTGTGGTTTGCCCTATATCGATGTGCGCGTCAGTTTTAACTCATTCATTCCCGCTGATATTGAGGTGTCTTTGGCGCGGCGGCTGGTGGACTATTATATTAAGCGATTGGTGGAAAATCCGCATCATCATGACAAGGTGGAGTTCGACATCATTTATTCCTGCTATACGCCGGATCTTCCGGCACGCCTTAAATCGCTGAAAAAAGAGGGCTTCTCCGATACGGATTTGAAGAAATTTTCGGAAAGCCTGCGCAGGCTCACGAATGGGATTGTTCACGAAAAACGAGGGCTTTGGCGCGGCGATATCGGGAAGATTAAAGAGCTTGAATCCCGGCGTCTGGTCATCCAAGCCAGCTCGTTGGATACGGTGTCAAAAATATACTGGTTATTGGAGGACTGCAAGCGATACGGCACGCTTCCGTTCGCGGGCCTGGCGCGCGCCGCGTTCATCGCGATCCAGCTTTTGAGGTCTCTTGAAAACATCGGTGTTTTCAGCCGTGCCGATTACGCCTCCTTCATGGCCTCTCTGAATACGGTGAGTTCACGGTTAACGCGGGATCTTTTTCATTTGAGTAAAGCGGAGTTTTTGAGACATTACGGTCATTTGCGCCCCGGAAGTTACGATATTCTCTCACCGCGTTACGATGAAACGCCGGATAGATATTTCGATTGGTCTCAAAAAAAGAGGCCCAATAAAATCCAGGCACGCCCGTTTCGGCTTAATTCCAAACAGTCGAAGCAGATTGAAATTTTGTTGGGTGAGCATGGGCTGGATCATAGCGTGGAAAGTTTTTTTTATTTTATTCGGCAGGCCATTGAGGGCAGGGAATACGCGAAGTTTATTTTTAGCCGCAGTTTGAGTGACGCGCTCGTTCTTTTCAAGGGTCTTTCGGAAAAGTGCGGTTTTTCGCGTGAGGAATCTTCCTACGCCGATATGGAGTGCGTAGGACGGCTGTATTCTTCCAGTTTGGAAGCTTCGCAGGTCTTGGGTGCCAGCATCGAAGAGGGCAGGAGAAGGTACGCGCTTACGACGAGCATCTCTTTGCCGCCGCTGATTGTCGATGCGAATGAGGTTTGGGCATTCGAAATTGCTTCCTGCGAGCCCAATTTTGTCACGCTCGGCAGCGCCGAAGGACCGGTCTCGTCAGAGAAGGAAGACAAACAGCGCTTGAAGGGCAGCGTTCTTTTTCTGCCGAGCGCGGATCCCGGCTATGATTGGATATTTTCGCGCAGCATCGCCGGGTTTATCACGATGTATGGAGGAGCGAATTCACACATGGCGATTCGTGCGGTTGAAATGGGTGTTCCGGCCGTGATCGGCGCCGGTGAGGCCCTTTATTCCAATTGGTCCAGAGCAAAAAGGGTGCGTTTAGACTGCGCGAAACGCCAGGTAACGGTGCTGGCATGATTCTGGTTGCGGTGAGTCAGCGTGTAGTGGTGAAAAAAAATGAGCGCCGGGACGCTTTGGATTCGAATTGGGCGGCGTTTCTCGAAAGATGTGGCTTCTTACCCCTTGAAATTCCGAACCGTCCCTCCATGGTGGAGCGTCTTTTGAAAAAAGTAAACAGCTCGGCGGTACTGCTCACCGGAGGCAACGATCTCGCTGTTTATGGCGGCGATTCTCCCGAACGGGATGCCACCGAGACGTTGCTTTTGGAGTATGCGTTGAGGCGAGGACTGCCTCTTCTCGGTGTTTGCCGGGGGATGCAGCTTATCCAAAATTATTACGGGGTGAAGCTGAAGCGCGTGAAAGGGCACGTGGTCCGGAGTCAAAGCATTCGTGTGCGGGGACGGAGGCAAACGGTGAATAGTTATCATTGTTGGGGGGCCTTGGAAACCCGAGAACCTCTGGAGGTATGGGCGGTCGCTGACGACGGCGTCATCAAGGCCATCCGCCATCGGCATAAACCGGTTCTGGGTATCATGTGGCATCCCGAACGGTTTGCGCCATTCCGCGGGAATGACATCCGAGGAATCACGGATTTTCTTCGCGGAATAAAAAGGCAATTATGAGGGCGTTGATTTTGGCGGCGGGACGCGGGAGTCGGATGGGAAATCTGACGGTTGATCGTCCGAAATGTCTCCTCTCGCTTGGGGGAAAAACGCTTTTGGAGTGGCAACTGGAAGCTTTGCGCGGGGCCGGGATCCGGGAAATCGGCATTGTGGCCGGTTACCTCGCGGAGCGCCTAAAACCGGATGGCGTGACAAAGTTTCTGAATCCCAATTGGGAGCGCAGCAATATGGTCGCGTCGCTTCTTTGCGCCGACGAGTGGCTCCGGAAGGATGTTTGTGTCGTGAGCTATGCGGACATCGTTTATCCCTCTGCCGCGGTGGCCGCGCTTGTTCATGAGCGGCATGGACTGGCCATCACCTACGATACCCGCTGGCTTGAGCTGTGGCGCGCGAGGTTTGAGGACCCGCTCAAAGATGCAGAAACGTTTAAAACCGATCCCCAAGGCCGTCTTGTGGACATCGGAGCTCGAGCTAAAAGCCTGGACGAGATCAAAGGACAATATATGGGTCTGCTCAAATTTACACCGGCGGGTTGGAATTTGGTGCGCGACCTTTTGAGCCAATGCAGTGAGAGTGAGATAAACTCGATGGATATGACATCCATGCTTCGTCGTTTGATTCAAGCGGGGAAAGAGGTGCATGCCGTACCTATAGCTGAGCCGTGGTATGAAGTCGACAATCTATCGGACTTGACGCTGTATACGTCCTGGTTTAAACATAAACCTTGAGCGCTCGGTTATGAAATTTGAAAGATTTGCACAAATTTTGTTTCACTTTCAAATCGGATTATTTTATAATAGCCGCTCATGAAGCGATTGCCTTGCCCCTCGGATCCCGTCACGTTGAGCATCGTGAGTGTCAATTACGAGACGCCCGAGTACACTCTCCAGTGTATCCGGTCGATCTACACCAACCGTCCCCGTTGTAGCTTTGAGGTCATCGTCATTGATAACGGTTCAAAAGACCACAGCCTTGAGCTGATTCGAGCCCAGGCGCCGAATGTCATTTGCATTGAGACGGGGAGAAACCTCGGGTTTTCTCAAGCCAACAATCTCGGGATTAACAACGCGCGCGGCAACTTTGTCCTGCTTCTCAACAGCGACACCAAGATTTTGGACAACAGTCTTGACCGGATGGTGGAGTATCTGATCGCCAACCCGGGTGTCGGCGCGCTGGGGCCAAGACAACTGGATGGGGAGGGCAAACTGCAATTGGCCTGGGGGCGTTTTCCGACGCTGATCACGGAGGCCTACCGGAAGCTCATTCATTACAAACTTTCCATGAATGACTTGAAGATCAGGGATTATCTGGAGGAAAAATACGCCAAGCCGACGGAAGTGGATTGGATATCGGGCTCCTGTCTCATGGCGAGGAAGGAGGCCCTTTTTGACGCGGGTCTTCTCGACAACCATTTCTTCATGTATTTTGAGGACATTGATCTGTGTCACCAGATGAAAGACAGAGGTTGGCAGATTCATTACAATGCAGACATGACGGTCCTGCACTATGGTGGCGTGACTGCCAAGAGAAACATGCTGAATGTCCTGGTGGAATACCGAAGGAGCCAGATTTATTTTACGCGTAAATTCTACGGTCTGCGCGGTGTTCTCTTCTTGAAGACTCTCTTGCTTATCAAGTACGGCGCCAATTTTGTCCGCTGGGGGGTGCTCTCTCTTTTAGACAAGATGTTGCGCAATCCGGCCAAAGAAAATTTTGTTAAATTACTTCTCTCCAAAAAAACCATCGAATTGATATTCAACCGCAAGACCTCGCCGGCGTAATTTCTCCTTTGGCCCATCCGATTAAAAATGTCATTCCCGTTGCCAGCGGCAAGGGCGGCGTCGGCAAATCTACCGTGAGCGCGAACTTGGCGGTGGCCTTGGCCAAACAGGGCGCCAAAACCGGGCTGATGGACGCGGACGTTTATGGGCCGAGCATTCCGACCCTTCTTGGGATCACGGACCGTCCGACGGTCGCCGACGGCAACCGCATCCTTCCGGTGGAAAAATTGGGCGTGAAGGTGATTTCGATGGGTTTTTTCATCCCGGTCGGCGAGGCGGTGATCTGGCGCGGGCCGATGCTCCATAAAATGGTGCAGGATTTTTTGGGAAACGTGGAGTGGGGGGAGCTCGACATTCTGATCGTGGACCTGCCTCCAGGCACCGGGGACATTCAACTGAGCCTGTGCCAGACTATTCCTTTGACCGGCGCCGTGATTGTCTCGACGCCGCAGGAAGTCGCCTGGAACGTCGCCCAAAAAGCGATCGTGATGTTTGACAAGCTCAATGCCCCGATCCTGGGGATCATCGAAAACATGAGTCATTATGTCTGCGGTCATTGCGGCGGGCGCGAAGATATCTTCGGTTCCGGCGGCGCGCGCAAGGCCGCCCGGATCCTGGGGATTCCTTTCCTGGGCGAGATTCCGCTCGTCAAATCGGTCCGCCTGACCTCGGACCAGGGAGACCCCATTGTCCACGCTTCGCCGGAGAGCGCGCCGGCCCGGGCGATTTTTAATATCGCCGAGAATCTCATGACGCAGGTAAAGGTCGGCGCCCCTCCACTGGGGACGAAAAGGGTCCCCTCCAAAATCGGCGCGGCCGGCGGGCCGACGATCGAGATCGATTGGAACGACGGGAAAAGGACGGTTTACAAGGCGAGAGACCTCCGGCTGGCATGCCCTTGCGCGCGCTGCGTCGATGAGCACACGGGGCAAAGGACGCTTGTCGCCGGGTCGGTGCCCGCGGAACTCCGGGCGCTTTCCATTCATCCGGTCGGCCGTTACGCGCTTCAAATTGTCTGGAGTGACGGCCACAATACCGGCCTCTACGGCTACGATTATCTGAGGAAGTTGGAGGCTCGTTCGTGATGGGTGCTGACCGGCGTCTCAAAAAAGGGCTTGAGCTTTTTAATCGCGGGGAGTATTTTGAGTGCCACGAGGTGGTTGAGAACCTTTGGCTCAAGACCCCCGTGGACGACCCGCTGCGGGATTTTTACAAAGGGATCATCCAGGCCGCGGCGGCGCTCTATCAGCGCCAGCGCGGGGTCGCCAGCGGCGCCGAGGGGCTCTACAAAACCTCGCTCCGCTATCTGCAGGCATACTCGCCCGAGACGCTCGGGCTCGACGTGAAAAAAATGAGCGAGGACATGGAGCGCTGTTTCACGCAAAACGCGGCGCCGCCGCGGCTCAAGTACAATTTCAAGGCGTAGACCGTCATTGCGAGGAGCGGAGCGACGAAGCAATCTTTGCGGGTCTGTCACAGAGATTGCTTCGCGGAGTTTACACCGAGCGCAGCGAATGTGCTCGCAATGACATAGGGGAACAGGTGGACATTCAGGAAAGCTGGGAAAAAGCGCTTCGATTCACCGAGATCATCCGTCCGCGCGTGCAGCCGCTTCACGCGTTCGCGGTGACACGCGTCCCTTACGTATTCTTGAGCGAGTCCGCGGTGAATACCGGCGACACGGTGGTCCGCAAGGGCGAGGTGGTTGTCGAAAAACCGTCGATCGTCCTGCCGTTCAATCTGCCGCGATTCGAGGGATTTGAATTCGGGGAAGAGGCCCCTTTCGACGAGGAATCGCTCAACACGTTTTTTCTGGTCCGCGGCGTTTCTTTCCCTTCCTTCAAATATAACAACAAGACCTCCTCGGTGGAGGTGTTTGAGGGCGGACTTTCCAAGGCGATCAAGGACTACTCTTCGACGCTCTCGAAGGCGGAGGACGTGCATTCGGGCCTGGTGATCGGCCCGGAGGACGCGTGGCAGTTTTCGGTGATTATCTTCGCCTGCAGTCAGGTCTCGCGCTCAGCCCATCACGACATCCGTCGTCTTCTGGACGACACCCAGCGCCGCGGCGACCTTTCCTAAATAAGATCCTGTTTTATGTGAATTGTTCGAAGTGGATCCGCTCTTTGGGGACGTTCATCTGGAGGAGCGCCGCCTTGAGCTCCTGGCACATCGGCACGAGCCCGCAGCCGTAAAAATCCAAGTCTCCTTGAGCGCCGCCCGCAGTTCCGCCGGAGTCTTGGTGGCGGGCGAAGGTTTTCTTGACCACCTCCTGGACATAGGCGGTCTCTCCGGTCCAGTGTTTCGGGCGGCTGATGGTCGGGAGGTAGTGGAAATTTCGTCGCTCTTTTTCCAGCGCCCGCCACTCCTCGTCATAGAGGATGTCCGTTTCGTAGCGGTTGCCGAACACCAGCCATATTTCCTTGTCGCAGCCGCTTTCGTAGAGCTTGTGGATCATGCCCCGAAGAGGCGCGATGCCGGTGCCGGTGCCGACGAAAACGAGGTTTTCCTGCCAGGGCTCTTTCACGGTGAAAACGCCGTGGGGGAGACTTGTCCGGATTACGTCGCCCTCTTTCAGGCCAAAAAACCAGGTGGAGACGTAACCCCCCTCGACACGCTTGATGCAGAGCTCGATCTGTTTTTTCTCCAGGGCCAGTGTAGGGGAGGAGGCGATGGAATAGGCTTTTTTGTGGGGCTTGCCGTCCTTTTCCAGATGCGCCATGAGGAACTGGCCGGCCGTGAAGGAGAGGTCCGCGGACGGGGCATAATCCAACACAAAATGCTTGACCGTCTCGGAGAGCGAAACGATCTTGGACAGCCGCCCCTCGTAAAACCTCGGTTTTTCCGCCATGCGTCCCCCTTGTCGTTAAATAGGACAAGGGTCATTATACGGGTTTCTTGGGCGACGTAAAGGGTAAAAAGAAAACACAGATTTCCCCTCCTTACGAAGGAGGGGAACGGGGAGGTTAAAACCACCCCTCCGGTCGCCTTCGGCGACCACACGAAGGAGGGGAACGGGGAGGTTAAAACCACCCCTCCGGTCGCCTTCGGCGACCACCTCCCCTTTGTAAGGGGAGGAATGGCAAAAGCCTAACTCTTGCATTTTTAAGTTTTATTATGTATAATTATTAAAGAGTAGTAATAATTAACTAATAATATATAAAACAATATATTATTATCAAAAGGAGGACCAAATGGCGCTTGTGGCACTGACGCATAGCCGGAAGTTCAATAAGGCCCTGCAGCTTCTTCAGAGGACTGCGGCCGAGAAGAAAAATGAAATCGCGCACGACATCAATCGCGTGACCAGGATGGTGTCGGAAGCCGTTGAGGAAAAAGGCGGCAAAGCCAGAAAGGCGATCGCCGACCTCAATAAGCGCGCCCACAAGAACCCCTGGAAGTTCATTGGGGGGACCGCCGCCGGATCGGCGCTGGTGGGGTATCTGACAGGCCTCTGTAAAAGAAAATAGTTAACAGTCTGATGAAAAAGCCCAATCTGCAGCGTTACTCGGTCGCTCGCTTGTGCGGCGCTATTCCCATAGCGCCTCCGCGCTCGCTTCCTCGCGCCTAGGAACGCGGCGCAACGTGAAGTGGGGCCAGGGGATTTCTTTACCTGGGTTGCGGTATTGGAACTCTCTCAGCATCCACTCGAAGCCCGGGCGGGATTCCGGTTCGTAGGCGTATACCGTCGAGGCGAAGATATTGGCCACATCCTCTTTTTCGAGGTAGGGGTTGTAGAGGAGCACCTTGTCCATGGCCTTGACATACTCAGGAGGCGTCCGGCGGAACGGCACGCCGTACTGATTGAAAAGGGACATCGGCACGAGAAGCGACATGAACTTCTCCCGTTCCGACATCTTTTCCGCCCACTCTTCGCCGGTGGTGAACTGGTCCGCATAGGAGGCGGCCTGCGCGCGCGGGGCTAAGAACCCCGCGGCCACTAGGCCCACGGTCAAGCTGAAAATAAGTCTTTTTTTCATCGCGCTTTCCTTTTGACTGTCACCCAATTATACCATATCCTGGAGGGGTGAAATTTTCCAGACGCACCGAGTGGCCGGAGACCGGCAACGCGCTCACCCGGCTTCTCGGGGAGAAACTCGGGCGCGGCGAACCCGTGATTGACCTTACCGAAACCAACCCCACGCGGTGCGGCTTTGATTTTTTGGACCCGGAAATCCTGGGGCCTCTCGGCCGGCCGGAAAACCTGCGTTACGAACCGGACCCTCACGGGCTGGCCGAGGCGCGGCTTGCCGTCAGCGGCTATTACCGGTCGAAGGGGATCGCCGTCGCCCCCGAACAGGTGTTTCTCACGGCCGGCACCAGCGAAGCCTACTCGTTTATCCTGCGGCTTCTCTGCGATGCCGGCGAGGGGGTGCTTGCCCCGACTCCGGGCTATCCGCTTTTGGATTACCTGGCGGCGTGGAGCGACGTCGAACTCCTGAAATACCCCCTGCGGCGCGAAGAATCCTGGCGCATGGAGATGGGGGAGTTGGATCGTCTGTTTGCGAAGCGGCCCAAAGGCGTTTTGCTCGTAAACCCCAATAACCCCACCGGCAATTTTCTCCGTGAAGAAGAAATCGCCCGGGTGAGCCGGCTGTGTCTGGACCACGGCGCGGCGATGGTGTCGGATGAGGTGTTTATCGATTTTAAATGGCGCGGCGCCCGGACGGCGGAGCGGAGCCTCGCGGGCCATGACGCGGCGCTTACGTTTACGCTGAACGGCATCTCCAAAATGCTGGGTCTCCCGCAGATGAAGCTCTCCTGGATCGTCGTGAGCGGTCCCCCGGCGGTCCGCGCGTCCGCGATCCGCCGCCTGGAGGTCATCGCGGACACCTTTCTTTCCGTCTCCACTCCCAGCCAGCGGGCGTTTCCGGAGTGGATGGCCCGGCGGGAAGCGGCGCGCCGCGAGATTTTGGAACGTGTGGAGCAAAATCTCGGGACCCTGCGCCGCGCGGCATCCGCGGGCGGGGCGTTTAAAATACTCCCGGCCGAGGGGGGATGGCACGCCGTGATCCGGATGACCTCGGCCCCCGACGACGAAAAGTTCGCCCTTCGGCTTTTACGGGAGCGCCACGTGTTTATCCACCCGGGCTATTTTTACGACATCGAAGAACCCGGCACGGCTGTCTTGAGTTTTCTGACCAAACCGGCTGTTTTTGAGGAGGGGCTGGTGTCTTTGTCCGTCGCGGCTTTAAGCGGTCTTTAAAACGGACTTCCGAAATGCCAGGTGGTAAGTCCCAAAGAACACGAGAGCGTACACCTGGTCTCCAATCACCGCGTTTCTGAAGAAGGGAATCGCTAGGACGTAGCACCGGAGAAGTCCGGTCCATGTTTTCTCGTAAAGTGGAGTGGCGAGGAACACACCCAGGTTGCTGATGAGATAAAAGAGGGAGGAGCCGGAAAGAGTTGTCAGGAAGATGCTTGCCCCGAATCCCGCGGATTTCAAGGATTTGCCCAAGATCAAAACCAAAAGAAACGATCCCCAAACAAAAGGAAGTGTTGAGTCGAAGCCGAGGAACAAGTCGCTCGCGAAAAGGGTGGCCAACAATAAGAGCGCGCCTGTGCGGGTTTTGAGATGCGCTCCTGAAAAAAGCGCCAATCCCAGGATCGGGCTGACGTTCCATGGATGAGGAATCACCCTCAGGAGAACACCCGCCGCAATGATCAGAAATACGATAAACTTTTCTTGCAACGGTCCCGCTTCGCCAGTGGTTTTCATCTGCGCCTTCTTTTTGTCGAGTCTATCATAAAACGGCTCAGAAATCGATCCCGAATTGTGCAGGGATTTTCCTCTTTCTGAATGGGTGTTTAATCTCTCTCATTTCGGTGACAAGATCCGCTATTTGAATGATCTCTGGGGCGGCGTTTCTTCCGGTCACAATGATTGAATTGGGTTCCGGTCTCCCGGAAAGGGTTTTGAGCACCTCCGGAATTTCCAGAAGTCCCAATTCAACGGCGCCGTTTATTTCATCAAGCACCACCAAGTCATAGCTTGGGTCGCGAATAATGGATTCCGCGAACTTGAGCGCTTTTTTCGCCGCCCCAATATGGACAGCCCTGGGTTTCTTATCTCCCATAATTCCCACGAACCCCGCGCCTTTTTGTACGAATAACAATTGGCCGTTCTTACTGAATTTTTTGGCAGATTCTTCTTCTCCGCAGGTGATGGGCCAGTCGCCCTTCACAAACTGAATGATGGCCACCTTCCAACCGTGTCCCAGCGCTCGGAATACGGCACCGAGGGCCGCCGTCGTCTTGCCTTTGCCGTCTCCGGTGTAGACGATTAAAAGTCCGGTGCGGTTTTTTGACTTCAAAATCGCACCTTAACGCCGGTATAGGCGGAAAAACCCGGCGTGCCGTAGTCCGCGAGGACCTCGTATTTTTTGTCGAATAGGTTTTCCACTTTCAGATAAACATTATAGTTCGGATTGACGTCATAGGACAATTTCAGGTCGGTCTTGAAGTAGCTCTTGAGCAGCCGGCCTCCGGAATCGACTCGATGCCCGACGTAGGAACAATCGGCGCCGAGACTTGTTTTCTCAAAAGGCGTGAAGTAGAAGCCCGCGTTGAATTTGTGTTTGGCGCGGCGCAGGAGTTCCTCGTGCGTGTCGAGGTCCTCGGTTTCGAGCCAGGCGAAATTCCCGGTGACCTGGAGCGTTTTCGACGGGGTATACCGGAACGGCAGTTCATAGCCGTAAGATTCCGAGCGGCTCACGTTTTTGTATTTGTCCGTGATAAAAGTGGAAGGGTTATAAACGGCGTCGATGAGATTTTTGAAGTCATTATGGAAATAAGAAACCCCGAAGCTCAGCTCCTCGCTGAAAAAAGGCTGTTCCACGCCGAACTCATAAGTCTCACTCTCCTCGGGTTTTAACTGGGTGTTTCCGCCCAGGAAGTAAAGGTCGGCCGGAGCGTAGAGCTGGTAGAGCGTAGGCGCTTTAAATCCGGTACCGTAACCGGCCCTCAGTTTTGTATCGACGTTATTGATTCGGTAAACGGCGTCTGCGCGGTAGGTGTTGTTGGCATTGAATTCGGAATGATTTTCGATCCGAGTGCTTAACGTCGAGGCGAGACGGTCATTGATATTCAGGCGATATTCCCCAAAATACCCCGTGGTGTCGGCATAGCGTTTGGGAAATACCGCTTCGGAGACGCCAAAACTGTCCGACGAGTAATAGTAAGACGATCCTTTTTCCTTCAAATAATTAACGCCCGCAACCAGCGTATTGACCTCAAACAGGCGGTAGCTGGCAGTCCAATCCACTTGATGGGTCTCGCCGTAGTACCAGTCCCTTAGGTAATCGAGCGAATGGGCAGGGTCGTTTTCGTCAAAATCTCTTCGGTAATTTCCGGTTTGAGACCATTGTAATTTTTGCCCCAGGTTTTCCGTGAGGTTGTAGTCGATCACGACCGAAGACAAAATTTGGCGTGTCCATGCTTTACGGTTGTCATCGTCGAGCGGCGCAAACGCGTCGTCAAGCTCGTAATCGGCGTAGGAGTAACGACCGATATAGCTCACGCCGATCTTCTCTGAAAGATCATAATCCAACCGCGCGGAATAAGACTGGTTTTCATAAGGGTCTTTTTCATAATTGCCCAGGTCTCGCCTGGCGCTTGAAATACCATCTGTATTCACATAGGAGCTGCCCAATGCGAAGCCCAGCCGGCCGGTTTGGCCGCTGCAATCCACCCCGCCCCGGTAAGTCTGGAAACTTCCCATCTCCCCATAAGCCGAC
This sequence comes from Candidatus Omnitrophota bacterium, assembly GCA_016180585.1. Classification (GTDB taxonomy): domain Bacteria; phylum Omnitrophota; class Gorgyraeia; order 2-02-FULL-51-18; family 2-02-FULL-51-18; genus JACPAX01. Next base: position 19,285 of record JACPAX010000059.1, read on the forward strand.
ACCGACGGTTTGCCATGGCCTCTCCTGGAGATGATGTTCACGAGCCCGCCCATCGCATCGGATCCGTACAAGCTGCTGTGGGGTCCTTTGACGACTTCAATCTGGCGGACATTGTCCATGTTGAAATGAGTCAAATCAAAGGCGCCGTTTGGGGCCATCGGGTCAAATACCCGAACTCCGTCCACCATGACGCGCGTGTGGCCCGCGTTGGCCCCTCTGAGAAAGATCGAGGTGTTACCCCCAAAAGTGCCGGTCTGGCTGACGTCGACGCTATAGTCCTTGCGCAGAGCGTCTTTCACGGTCTGAATTCCTCTGGCCTCCAATTCTTCCTCAGTGAATACGCTGATGGAACTGCCGACGGAGTTCACATTTTCGGCGGTGCGGGTGGGGGTAATCACGATGCTTCCCAGGTTGAAGACGGAGGTCACGATTCCTTCCGTTGTTTTGAATGGGAGCTCCAGCGTTTCTTGAAAAAGATTGGTCTGCGTTTTCTTTTCGCTCTTTTTCTGATTGTTATCGGATGGTTGCCGGGCCCACGCGGCCTGAACGTCGAGAGCCGTTAAAATAAAGAACAAAAGAAGCATGCGTCGAATCACCGGATCCCCCTTGATCTTTTGACTGAAGTTTAAGGAGAAAATAGGGGAATAAAAGCGGCGGGCTATTTGGGAAACGCGCTTCTCTGCCTCGGGGAAGCTCATTTCTAAATAGACGTGACCGGACTTTACTCCGACTGGCTCCGACGGGCATTCTGACTCTCCGCTACTAAAGCCCGCCTGCCGGTAGGCAGACGTTGGCGGATTACAGCTGCGGGACAGTAGCCGATTTTCACGGCTTTCCCCCGTAAAGAGCAAGGTCATTGTATAGACGATGATACGGGGTGTCAAATGGAATCGGAGGTCTCCAGCGTGGAATTATTGGATTTTATCGTGTATAATCTATGTAGAGAATAGTAGTTTTTGATTAGTTTTGCTTAAAAAGGATAGGAGTATGCCCTATACGCAGAGTGAGTTTCTCATTCGGTTTGGGACGGTGGTATACCACCTTAACCCCTATGCGTTGCCGGTCTTTCTAACCTCTCTGGCGGTGCTCTTTCTGGGGCTGTGCATGCTGGTGCGGGAGCGGTTTTCGTCGGTGGCCAACTCCTTTTTCCTGATGATCCTGCCGGCGGCGGTATGGCTTTTCGCGTTCACCGGGATGTACCTGGCCGAGAGCCGGGACGTGGCGCTCTGGTGGGCGAAGGCGGCTTATCTAGGTCTGCCGTTTATCCCCTCCGCGGTTTATTTCTTCACCATCCGCGTGCTGCGTTTGTACGAATCACACTGGAAAAAAGCGAGCATTTATTTCGCGGGGTCCGCTCTTTTTTCATGGGCGTTCGTCACCACGGACTGGATGATCGGAGATTTGTATCACTACCGGTGGGGATTTTACCCCAGGTACGAGACGCCGGCGTTTTTGTATCTGGTTTTTTTCGTGGGACTTTTGACCGAGAGCATGCGGCTCTATTGGCTCGAATACCATAAAACGCAAACGGACACCCACAAGGCCAGGATCCGGTGGCTCGTCGTGGCGTTCGGGATGGCTTTCATGGCGTGCGTCGATTATCTGCCTAAATTTGGGATTCCCGTCTATCCTTTCGGTTTTGTCGGCGTTTTGGGGTTCATGGGGGTGGGGACGTGCGTGATGCTGCGCTATCGCCTCGTGGACATCACGCCGTCTTTTGCGGTCAATCAGATTATCGGCGCGATGGGCGACGCGCTTCTCGTGCTGGACGCCGAGGACACGGTGCAGGTGGCCAACCAGGCCGCCTACGATTTGTTTTGTCTGCCGACAGCGGAGATTCTCGGCAAACCCATTCCGGCGGTGATCCCGACTTTCCCCGCCAAAGACACGGCCCATGCGCTCGAGCGTCTCGGCACGGACCACAGTTATGAGATCGAGCACGCGCGCGGCGACGGCCAGCGTCTGAACCTGGTGGTCACCGAATCTGCGATCAAAGACCATAAAGGCTGCATCGTGGCCACGGTGCTGGTGCTCCGCGACATGACGCCGCTCAAAGAAACGCAGACGGCGCTCAGGGAAGTCGAGCACCGTTGCGATGAGCTTTATCGGGACATCCCGGAGGCCATCGTGCTGTTGGACGAGTTCGGCCGTTTCCGTTCGGTCAACCCCGCGGCCGAGAAGCTTCTCGGAGTCAGCGAGTCCAAGGTGGCCGGCAAAATTTTCGTGATGTCCAAACTGCTGCCGCCGGCGTTCATGAGCCGGATGCTTCAGGTGATCCGCTCGGCGATGGAGGGCAGGCAGGAGGGGCCGTTCGATCTGGAGCTTCTGACCGAAAGCGGCGGCCGGTTGACGCTCAAGGCCTATCCGCGGCCCGTCCATCAAAACGGCAAGATCGCGGCGGTGCAGCTTTTGCTCCGCGACACGAGCCAGGACCGGCAGTTTGAGCTGGCGATCGAGAACGCCAAGCGGGAGCTGATGCGGGACGTGCAAAAGCGCCTCGACGAATTCGCCAAAAACCACGAAGAGCTCCGCGCCGAACTGAAGAAACTTCGTCTTTACGAGGCTTAGGAACGGCCAAGTTCGCCCGCAGGGCCCGGTTCGCATTGCCCTCGCTCGGACGCATGATTTTCACTCCGACCCGCGAACGGGGCCTGCCGCCTGCGGGACTCCGCGGTGCTCGTGTCATTCTGCACTCCGCGCCGCGGAGGCCTCCCCTCCGGCGTCACCCATTCGCCGACTTTCGCTAAAGGGCGTCCCGCAGTTCCCCAGGCTTCGCCACCCGTAGGCAAACTTGTCCGCTACTCGAATCCTACCGAATCCTATATCCTATAGAATTACCCCGCGTGTTTGTGTTATCCTACTGGCGGAGTTTTTCCCTATGGCCAAAGGCAATTCGAAGAACGTCGCGAACCTCCTGAGACTGTCCGGTCTGATCTTTGCCGCCGGCGGATCTTTCCATGTGCTCCGCTACTTTTTGGGGTGGGAATTCAAAGTCGCCGCGTTTGAGCTCACGCTGCGGGGAAGCCTCCTGATCGGGGTCCTGGCCTGGGCGCTGTCGGCCGCCTGTTTTTGGAATTCAAGAAAGTAGAATTTATAAATAAGTAAATTAGTCAACAATAAACAGTAAAAACAGATTTTAATCCTATAAATTTACTTGACTTCTAACCCCCCGAGAAGTAAACTCTTCTCAACAAGAGAGGAAAATCCCATGTCCAAATCAATGGTCTCCGATTACGCCGGTTTATTCGAGGAAAAGACCGCCCGGGAACTGTCCCCGGAGCAGGAGGCCGAGATCCGGCGTTTTGAGACCGAGATCGCCCGGCTGGAGCGGGGGGAGCTTGACCCCGACGATTTCAAGAAGTTCCGCCTGGAAAACGGCGTGTACGGGATTCGCGGGACGACGGATCGCCACATGATCCGCATCAAGGTCCGTTTCGGATGTCTCAACGCGCTTCAGCTTGAGCGCGTCGCCGACATCGCCGAAAAATACGCGCCCAACAAGCTCGCCCACGTCACCACGCGCCAGGCCATTCAGCTCCACGAGATCAAACGCGCCGACGTGCCCGGGATCCTGCGGATCTTGGCCGAGACGGGACTGACGACGCGCGAGGCCTGCGGCAACACCGTCCGAAACGTTTCCTGCTCGCATTATTCCGGCATTTCCCCGAGGGAAGTCTTTGATGTGACGCCGTACGCGGACCTTCTCAGCCTTTATTTCCTGAGGCACCCCGTCTGCCAGAATCTGCCTCGAAAATTCAAAATCGCTTTTGAGGGCAGCCCCGAGGAGGACTACGCGAAGGTCGGGATCCACGATCTGGGCTTCATCGCGACCACGAAAACGGTCAATGGGAAAGAGGCGAAGGGGTTCAAAGTGTACGTGGGCGGGGGGCTTGGCAGCACGCCGTTCCCGGCCCGGCTTCTCGAGGAGTTTTGCCCGGTTGAGCAGTACCTTCCGACGGCGGAGGCGGTGATCCGCCTCTTTGACCGCAACGGCGAGCGCAAAGACAAAAACCGCGCGCGCATCAAATACCTCGTCGCGAAGTGGGGGATTGAGGTTTTCCGCAAAGAATTTGTGGACGAGCGGCGCCAGGTGATCGCCACGGGCTCCGGGAAAGAGGCGTTTTGGAATCTCAAAATGGGCGAGGCCCCGCCGCCGGTTTTCGAGACGCCGCCCCCGACGGAGGCGCCGGCGCCACTCCCCGGTTTCGAGGAGTGGGTGAAGACCAATACTTTTGAACAAAAGCAAAAGGG
>JACPAX010000092.1 GCA_016180585.1 Candidatus Omnitrophota bacterium
CGGAGAACCTCACGGGCTCGGCGCCACCCGGCAAGCTTTGTCCTCAACCGGCGGCTATCGAGTCCGATTTTCCTCGGCGGGGAAAATCGGACGTCCGGGAGAGGATAAAGCTTGCCGGGTGGCGCGGGAGGGGGTGGGGACAAGGCTCGCCACCTGCGGGCAAACGGACCCACTACCAAAAACCCTATAAAATATCTAAAATTAATCAATTTTATATTGTATTTCCATCTTTTTAGTGTATACTTTTTACAAAGGCTTAAAAAGTATGCTCATGAAACCTCTCAAAACATATCTCCTATGCCTCTTGTTTCTGGGTGGATGGGCGCAAAACGCCTGTGGTGAAGCGAGATGGGAAAAAACCATCGAGTACCGCTTCGCGGACGGGGTCGGGATCAAGGTGCACTTTACCGACGAGATCCTCAGGAAAAACGGGGAAGGACCGCTGTTTGCGAAGAACGTCCTTGACGCCGCCGTGCTGGCGTACCAAACCATCGTCCAGTTTGAGGGGTTTTCAAGCAGGGGATATTCGTTTGCGGCCCCCAACACGCATTACGCCCACGATCCGGACAAGACCCTCGATATTTTTCTGGGGACCCTCGAGGACAATCCCTATTCCGCGTACGGCATCGGACCGCTCGCTTTCGGGGACGCGCCCTGCTTTGATACGGTCCCGCTTTCAAACCACCGTTTTCAGGCGATTATCCTTTTGCCCGCAAACTACCGGGAATTCATCCGGAACTGGGAAAAAATCAACCCTTCGCCGCTGGGGAAACGAAATATCGAGGTGGACCTCCGGGGAACGCTGGCGCATGAGATGCTGCACGCGGTCCTTTTTTATTACAACAAAAACCTGAACAAGGAAAGACATGCCGTCGAGTCCGGATCGGTCGGGGAAAAAACGAAGGTGGATTGGTACGTGGAGGGCCTTGCGCGTTATTTCGAAACTTTTGTCGGCGCCAGACATGATTTTTTCTCTCAAGGGTTCAAAGAACTCCTGCCGGACAAGGTTCGTTTCTCCCGCGGCGGGTCCAATTATTTCATGCGCTATCCGGACCAGGCCTTTACCGAGTTGAGGTATGAAAACGCGCTGTTCTGGAGATTCATCGATTACCGCAAGGGCATGAAGCAGATCGAGCTGGCCAGCCGGCGGCTCAGAAACGGGGATGCCGACAGGGGCCTCGAGGAGACCCTTAAGACACTGACCGGCATGCCCGTCGAGCGGCTTCTGGAGGAGTTTTCCGCGTCGATCCTCTTCAAGGACTTCGGATTGAAAGATTCCGACGTTTATCTTAAGGAGGTCGCGCGGACCCGCCTCATCTATGAGGGAGAGGGTTTTTACCTGGCGGACGGTTTCGGCGGCCGTGATTTTCTGGGTAAAACATGCCGGACGGACTGGATAGGGGAGTGGGGAGAAGAACGCGCTTCGCTGGGGAATCTTCCGGTGGCGGGCGACAACACCCCGGAGGCCGATGTCTCGGCGTGGGCGACGGATTACTATGTGATTGAATTTCCGGGGAGGCCCGGGTCTCTGCCCCGGATCGGCGTCTCCTTCGTGCAAGGCGGCAGACCGTTGGCCGCGCAGCTCTTTCTTCTTTCCCGCGGGGGGGCCGTGATCCACAAGAAAATCTCCCGGATCCACGTCGGACAAAACCGGGGTTGGGACCTGGGAGGTTTGGCCAAAGAAGAAGGGCTTCGGGCCGAAGACATTGAGAAAGCCTACCTTCTGGTCACCAACACCGATTCCCGCACGGCAGCCTCCTACGAAATTCTCTCTAATTCTTAAAATGACATATCCTCAAAATAATCCTTGATAAATATGAATCCTTCGGGTACCCTTTGAACTGTGAGAAAAAGACTCCTCAAACCCGTAGCGCTGGTCCTGGCCGTAAGCTTCCTGAATACCCAAGTTCTTTGGGCGGGGGATTTTTGGAGTAGTTTTTTTGAAGATTGGAATGATTCCCAAAGGCGTCTAGCGCCCTGGATCTACGTCATCGCTGATCCAATCCCTCCGCAGCTCATCCAGGCCCTCCAGAACCGCCAAGAAAACGCCGCCCAACACCAGACCGACCTTCTAGACCTCCAAAAGCTAAACTTCACCCTCACCACCTCAAGCGACGACCTCCTCCGGTACGTGGGGGGCGCTCTTAAACTTCACCCTCACCACCTCAAGCGACGACCTCCTCCGGTACGTGGGGGGCGCTCTTTCCCGGGTCGAGCGTCCCGACGGAACCGTGCTTGGCGACCTCGCGCTGGATGAGGCCGGCCTCATCCAGTCGGCTCATTTCGAGGTTCAGGTCTTCCAAAACGGCGAAGTCCTCTCTCAGGAGGTCCCCGACGGCACGAAGGTCTTCTACACCCAGGGACGGGTGGATTACACGCTCTCCAAGACCGGCATTCGCTCCACCTATCATTATGACTCGTCCACCCAGATCCTTCTTTTCGTCGACTCCGACGATTTTAGGGCCGACTACTACCCCGACGGCTCTTTAAAGGAGTTCTGGTCCAAGCCCGACCAAAAAAGAAGCTTCTACGAGGGGGGTCTCTTGACGCGCATCCTCACCTCCGAGGGAGCGGAGT
>JACPAX010000001.1 GCA_016180585.1 Candidatus Omnitrophota bacterium
TTGCTTTTGGAGAGAAAAATTCTGACGGGTTCTGGGGAATGGCGCGTCACCCTTATCGTTGAGCCGGCTCTTTACGAAGCCGTGCGCGATTTGTTGGACGCAATAAGAAGGCCCGGAGAAGACCTGAGTCTTGAGATTCAAACGCTCTCCGACTTCCGATCGGCGAGCCAAGGGCAACCGGATCTAAAAAAGGCGATAGGTCGTCGAATTGCGTATTTGCAGCAAACTTTAGTGTTTTATCTTGGTAGGGCGAATAAACTGCAGCCTGAATTAGGCGGTCTCTCGTCTTTGGATCAAGAGGCAGCAAGACAAGCAGTAATAGCGATCCCATCTCGGATCGCTCTACTTCAAAAACGGCTTCGCGATTTTGAAAACAAAGGAAAAAGAGGCGATCGCCGGGCGGAAATGAAAAAGGAAGACGGTAGTTTTTATCTGAGGATCGCGCCGGTCGGAGGCCGATCGGCGATCCAAGGGCAACCGGGTCCAATAGCGGAAATGAATCTGGTGAGATTTTTCACCGACGGTGGCCACCCGATCCATTTGGAACTATCTGTCAGAGACCATCGGGTATTTCTGGATTACTATGTTACGACAAAGTATATCCAGCCCGGCAAGATAAGAATCCAATATCGGATTTCGGTCGACGCCCCCTTTAACTTTGAACGAAAAGAAATCCTTACTCTTTGGTTGGACGAGAAAACCGGGGCGGTGACCCAAGCCGAAGGTCCTCAGTTAATAGGCAAAGACGCCTTTTTGAATCAGGCGCTGCCGGCTTATTTCCGGGAGACCTTCAAGGAAAAGGCTTTTGATTCTTCCAACCCCGAGATTTCTTCGCGGCTTCCCACCCTTACGGAAGGGGGAATTAGCGAAATCAACGAAGCCATAACGCTGTACGCGATAGATCGTTACGACGAAAGACATGTGCCGGCGCTCGACAACATCACGATTAAGCTTCCTAATGGACAGGCTGTCAAGTTTTCCCGCTATTTTTGGATCAATAAAAATTCCAGTCTTCATGGATATGGAATAAACGGAGCATTCCGGCATCGACTCGTGGAAGAGAGCGTTGATCGTCTAAGAATCGTGCCAACCGGAATCCGGTTGGCGAAGGAAGAAATTTTGCGAGCCATCCGGCGGGGTCCTTGGACCCTCGAAGCTCTTGAGGCATTGGAGCGCGCGCTTTCTGGCGATGCCTCTGGATTTGAGCCGGCAGGCCCGGAGACAGAGAGGATTAGACAGGCTTTTGACGGGGCGGAATGGTCCACAATTAAAACCTTGCTGGGATCGCTTGATTCGCAGCGTCGTATGGGGAGTCCCACAGCATCCGAACAAGAAGAAGTGTTTATTGCCATTGAAAAGCAAAAAATGGTTCTTATGGTCGCCCAGGAGCGTTCTCAACCGCCGGCCGGCGCGCTTGCAGACGCAAGGATGGCTCAAAAAGAAGAAGGCGGCAAAGGCTTCCGGTCGGCGATCCAAGGGCAACCGGGTCCAATATCTGTCAAGGATTCCCGACGGGCGGAAATAAACTTGGTGAGATTTTTCCTCGATGGTGTCCACCCGATCCATTTGGAACTATCTTTCGGAGACCATCGGGTGTCTCTGGATTACCATACTGCGTTAAGGCATATCCGGTCCGGCGAGATAGCAATCCAATATCGGATTTTGGTCGACGGCCGCTTTCAACTAAAAGAAAGCCTTACTCTTTGGTTGGACGAGAAAACCCGGACGGTGACCCGAACCGAAGGCCCTGAGTTCATAGGCAAAGACGCCTTTTTGAATCAGGCGCTGCCGGCTTATTTCCGGGAGACCTTCAAGGAAAAGGCTTTTGATTCTTCCAACCCCGAGCTTTTTTCGCGGATTCGCACCCTTGCGGAAGGGGAAATTGGCACAATCGACGCAGCCATCACACGGCAGGCGAATGAGCTTTACGGCGCGGGTTATGTCAGCGATTTTCAAAACAATAAAAGGCCTGCGGGGGCGCTCGAGAATATCACGATTGATCTCCCCGGTGGAAAGACTGTCAATTTCTTCAGCTACTTCAGGCGCAGAAAAAAGTCTCCCCAGGCCGATGGTGAGCATTGGTCGATTGGTGAGTATTGGCTGGATGTAACATCCCGGTATCAACTCCAGGAAGTCAGCCGTTTTGAGCTGAGTCTGAGAGTCGCACCGACTGGAAACCGGTCGGCGAGCGAGGTTGTGATGCGGAAAACCACAGCTTCGTCTGCGGCCTTTCTCAAACACCCTAGCAACCCGAACGAAGCCGTTACTTTTATCGTTAGAGTCCATGAGGCAACGAAACAGACCGGAAAACTCATGCTGGGTTCTTTGTCTTTGGATTATCAGGAGAATCGCAACGGAAGCCTGACCATCCGAGGCCTTGGCAAGGGAGCGCGTACGGTCAATCCGGGCCAATGGAAGAAAACAAGTTTTGCGGACGGTCAAAGCGGTTTTGAAATCACTTTCTCCATGCCGGATTTTAAACAAGCGCTGGACCGGTCCAACTCGGCCGTCGAGGGGGCTTCCGCCGGCAAGGCCTTGGAGGAGGCCCAGAATAGGGTCAAGGCCGTCGTAGTCGTCGATCTCCAAGGGCTCGATCCCGCCGTCAGGGGCTTCGATGAAGTCGTCGTCCCTCTTCTTGTCGAAGAAATGGGGCTTGCCCGCCGTCGTCCTTGGGGGAGAAAGGCAAAGTTTCTTTTAAAGGGAGGCGAAGCGCTGACCCAAAGAATCTCCTCTCAGATCCCGGAGGGGCAGCGGAACGCCATCGTGACTAAAGAGGAGGATCTCGGCGTGGAGTACGTCGACGCGCCCCGCGTTCTGGTCACGACACCCGGAAGGGACGAGAAAGGCATGCGTCACTTCTTTATCCAATCCATTCAGGAGGGGGACATCCCCAATTTCCGGGGCGGTTTAAAAGGCGCTCTTTTCCTGGCAAGGGTCGGCGAACTCAAGACCACGAACAAGGATTTTTCCGAGGTCATGCATCTTATCGGGCGCCTCTTGGGCCATGAGATTACCGATGCTTCGGAGTATATCCAGGTCACAGAAAACCCCGATCTTGTCCCCGCCGAGACAATCCGGCGCCGGTATTCTCTGCCCGCGGTCACAAGACTTCCCCTCGACCGGATCGTACAAGCTGTCCATCTGATGATCCAGATGATCCGGCAATCGGTCTGATCTATACCCCTTAGTCCCGCCAGTTTTCTTTTTGCCTGACTCTATCTGGTTCTATGGTAAGGTAAAGCATATCAAAATGTAGCGTAGGTTTAAACCTACACTACATTTTGATATGCTTTACCGCTACCCTTTCCGGTGCCAGAGGGGTCTGACCCCTCTGGCACCGAGAGGATAATCCGGACTGCTTGTGCCTTCTCTTAGGGGATTCGGTGGGGCAGAATGGGCGCATTACCGGCCCGTGGATTATCGGGGGATTTAATAAAAAAATCGGGAAAAAAAGGATACAATAGCGGTGAAAACGACGACCCCGGATCCCCGATGAATTCTGCGTCAAAAAAAATACTGGTCCTCGGCACGAAAAATAAAGACAAGCTGAGAGAATTAAAGCGTCTTTTGAAGGGCGCGAAGCTCAGGGCGCTGTCGCCGGCGGATTTTCCGGGTTGTCCCGAGGCCGCGGAGACGGGCAGGACCTTCGAGGCCAACGCGAAGCAGAAGGCGCGCGCTTATTCTAAGTTTACGGGATCGCTCGCGCTGGCGGACGACTCGGGGCTTAGGGTGGACGCGCTCGGCGGGCGGCCCGGCGTGTACTCGGCGCGGTTCGCGGGGCCCGGCTGTACCTACGAGGACAATAACCGGAAGCTCCTCCGTCTTCTCCAAAAAACTCCTCCCTCCAAGCGAGGCGCGAAATTTGTTTGCGTGGTGGCGCTGTATGACGCGGGGAAACTCGTGGGCGTGGTGAGGGGAGAGTGCCGCGGACGGATTGCCCAAGCCCCGCGCGGCCGGAATGGATTCGGCTATGACCCGGTTTTTATTCCCGACGGTTTCTCCAAAACCTTCGCCGAGCTCCCCAAAACGCAAAAAAATAAAATCAGCCACCGCGGCAGAGCCATGCGCGCCGCTCGGCGTCTTTTGCTCCATTCGGGCTTTGTTTGACCCCTTCGTCCCGTCATTCGACGGGACACCTCCCCTTCGCAAGGGGAGGAACACTCCCCTCCTTACGAAGGAGGGGAACGGGGAGGTTAACAGGCCGGGGTAGGCGGCAGGCCCCGTCGCCCTAGGTCTTGGCGTAGCTTGGGTTTTTGAGGGTGCCGCTGATTTTGTATTTGGAGATGAAGCTGCCGGCGGCGTCGACGAGAAGCGGGGCGATTCCCCCGGTGTTCATGGCCCCCCGAAGCACTCCCCGGGAATACTGAATGCCCATCAAGAGATCCAGTTTTTGGTTAAACCCGACGCTTCCCTTGAGCGAAAGGTCCACCGTATCGCTGTTGAGCGTCATGTCTTGGGTCCAGATTCTTCCGTCCTGAATCAAAAAAGTCGCGGCCATCGCATGAAAGACCACTTGGTCCAGCCCCTCCACTTTCAAGAGGACCAGATTTCCCATTTGTTTGAAGAGCGAAGTCTCCCAGAGCTTTCCGTTCTGGACGCTCACGGCTCCCTGGCCGTGCCAGCCCGACGGCCGCGCGAAGGCGCCGTTCAGGACGGCCTGAAAAAGAAGCGTCCCGCCGAAATTTTTAGGGCCGGACCGGAGGTCGCCTGTCAGCCGCGCGAGATCCACGTGGTTGGCGTGGATTTTGAGGTCAAAGGGATTGCCCGCGTTCGTGGTGTCGACGACGAGGCTTCCCCCCAGGATGCCGCCGTAGGGCTTGGCGTGGAAATAGGGGATATGGACCACTCCCTGCTTGGCCCGGATTTGGACGAGGGCGTCGTCAAGGCGCAGGGTCCCGGCGGCAAAGAGCGGCCGCGCGCCGAGATCCGCGTCGAGCTTCCATTCGCGCGGCTTGTTCCAAGTCCCCCGCAGCGTGAAATCAGCGGCCGCGCGGCCGCCAAGCCCCGCCTTCCTGACGACGGCTGCCCGGGAGGGAATCCAGAGCGGGGCGTTTTTTAAATCGGCGTCCGCATGGCCGCGAAGGGCAAGCAAGGGGTTTTTCAGATTGGAGATCTCGCCGCGCAGGTCGCAGAGAATGCCCAGATAACGGAGGCGGGCCCCGGCGATCCGGACGAGATCCCCTTTTATCGAATATTCGGCCGACAACTCGAGCCCGTCGGAGGACTGCAGGATGAGCCGGCCCGGCGTCTCCGGTTTTTGGGGCAAAAACCCGGCCAGGCGGAACGATTTTTTGAAGCAGTCGAAGCGGGCCCCCTCGATCCGGAGGCCGTTGTCGCCGGCGAAAATCGAGGCGCCGATGTTATGGACGGCGGTCTTTGTGGGGAGATGCTCAAGCGAGGCGTCGCGCAACTCGACCAGATGTTCTTTGCGCAGGCCGGAGGGATTTTTGAGAGACCCCGTCAGGGAGGTGACCGCCAGACACCGGCCCCGGATTTGGAGGTCTTTGAGGAAACGGGCCTGTTGGACGCTAAGGAGCGAGAGGAATTTTTGGAGCTCCGCCCGGGCGCCGATCCGGAGGTTTGCGTCCAGCGTCTCAAGCGAGCGAACCTGGCCGTCCACCGTGAACGGCAGGCGGCGGCATTCTCCGCGCACCGCGTCGATCTTCAGGCCGCCGGGATCAAAAAGGATTTTGCCACGAATGCCGTTCAGCCTCGGCAGTTCCGGGGCCAGGTCGTAGGCGTCTATCCCCAGAAACTCCAACGCCCCGCGGTAACCGGAAAATTGTTTGGTCTCCGGATCGAAAAACCCGTTGGCCTTGAGCAGCGCCTCGCCGACCAGGCGGCTTTTTCCCGCGCGGAGCTCCGACCGGCCGAGCTTCGCCGCGGCGCCGAAGGCCGTTTTCCCGCCGCCGGTTCCCGCGAGCCTGGCGTCGATGGAGAGCGCGCCCTTCTCCAGCCGGATGAGGTTTTTTTGCTGGGCGGCCGAAAGCCACTCCGGGACCTTGTCGCTTTGGATACGGAGGCGGAATTCGTAGATTTCTTTTTCCAGGTCCCAAAAACCGTCCAGATGCGCGGCCGCGTAGGTTTTCTCGCCGACACTCGCCGAGCCGCTGAACGTCACCCGCGGGGGCTTGTCGTAGTTCATCAGGATGTGGATCGAGTGGATGGTCTCAAGCGCGGGGGAGCCGGGGGTTTTTTTCAGCAGCAGCGTGCCGTCGACGATGCGGACCGACTCGAGATAGACGTTTTCCGGCAGAAAGGCCTCCGGCCCGTCCTCGATCGCCATCGCGGGGTTCACCGGCGTTTTTTCCGGCACGACGGGGACGTCGATCTGGCCCGAGATCCTGGTCTTGGGCGGCGGAGCCGGAGGCGGCGTTTTTTCCGGATCGAGATTTACGGCGTAGACAGGCGAATCGAGGAGGATATTGCGGATGATTATTTTATTTTCCCTGAAAAACGGCAACAGGCGCACGTCCACCGAGAATTTTCTTGAGAAGAAGATCAGATCCCGGGAGCGGCCGCGCACGACCAGGTCGTGCAGGATGACCCCCCGGAACGGCAGCACGAGGACTTTGGTGAAGCTGATTTTTAGCCCGGTGGCCGTCTCGACTTCGCGGATCACGCGGTCTTTCAGGCGCGCGGGAAAAAGGCCGTAATGCAGGTAGAGCGCCAAAAGAATCGAAATGAGCAGGGCCGGAACGAGCAGTCTTTTGGAAAATCGTCGCCGCGATCTCATGTCCATAGAGTATAACACACCGGATAAATCCCTTGAACCCGCCCGGGCCTTTCAATATAATGCGGGAAATGCGCTTTATAAGGAAAAGCAGATGAGACACACCAAGGGCGTGTATCCGGGGACTTTTGACCCGGTGACCTACGGGCACATCGATCTCATCAAGCGGGCGCTCGGTATTTTCGACGAGGTCGTCGTCGCCGTCGCGCACCATTCGACCGAAAAGAGTCCGCTGTTTACGGTGAAGGAACGGGTCGATTTCCTCAAGGAGGCGACCCGCGGCCTGCCGGGCGTCACGGTGAGCGAGTTTGAGGGGCTGATCGTGGAGTATGCGCGCAAGATCGGAGCGAGTGCCATGATCCGCGGGGTGCGGATGATCTCGGATTTTGAATACGAATTTCAGATGGCCTTGACCAACCGCAAGCTCGCCGATGACGTGGAGACCCTGTTTCTGATGCCGCATGAATCCTACTCGTATCTTTCGAGCCGGCTTATCAAGGAGATCGCCCGCCTGCGCGGGGACGTGAGCGCTTTCGTGCCGGGGCCGGTGTGGAACGCCATCCAAAAAAAGTTTAAGTGAAAATTTATCTGAAAGACCTGCAGGAAGACCGCGCGTTTGTCCGGGACGAGGAGGTCGACCCCGCGGATCTGGACATCAACGTGGGGATCATGAGCTTTCCCGGGCCGATCCGCCTCCGCGTGGAGGCTTGGAAGAGCAAGGACGGGCTGACGGTGAGCGCCCGTGTGGAGGGCGACCGCCGCCTGGTGTGTTCGCTCTGTCTGGAAGAGTTTAATAATCTATTTGAAAAAGACATCACCCTTCATTATGATATCAAGGGCCTTGATTCGGTGATCGTGGACGCGGAGGTGCGGGACGAAATCATCCTCGAACACCCGATTCGGGCCGTGTGCCGCGCGGGCTGCAAGGGTTTATGTCCGTCCTGCGGCGCCAACCTTAACCGTGAGACTTGCCGGTGCAAGTCAAAAGCATTTTAGAGACAGAAAGAAGGGAACCCAATGCCTAATCCGAAACGCCGCCATTCCAACACGCGCACGCGCAAACGCCGCACGCACGACATCATGCGGACCGTGCAGACGGCCGTGGACCCCCATTGCCCGCTCGGCGCCGACCATTGCATTCCGCATGCCTCGCATCGCGTTTGTCCCAAATGCGGCTATTACAAGGGCCGCCCCGTCCTCCGGATCAAAACCAAGGAAAAGAAAAGGAAGGCATGAGCCTTCCGGCGGAAACCGTCAAGTGAGAATCGCCGTTGACGGAATGGGGGGAGACAACGCCCCCCAGGAGATCGTTGCCGGGTCCGTGCTGGCGGCCCGCGAGATGGACGCCCGGATTGTCCTGGTGGGCGACCAAAACCTGCTCCGGGCGGAGCTCGACAAGCACCCCCATGTCCCCTCCGGCGTTTCGATCCATCACGCCGGCAGCTTTATCCGCATGGATGAGTCGGCGGCCGTTTCGATCCGCAAGAAAAAAGACTCCTCCGTCTCCATCTGCGCCGACCTCGCCAAGGAGGGAGTCGTCGACGCGTTTGTGACGGCCGGCCACACGGGGGCCGCGGTCGTCGCCTCGACGCTCAAGCTCCGGATGCTCGAAGGCATCGAGAGGCCCGGGATAGGGATCGTGCTCCCGACGCTGGGGGACACGCCGACGCTTCTCATCGACGTCGGGGCCAACATCGACACCAAGCCCGCGCATCTTTACCAGTACGCCCTGATGGGCGACGTGTATTTCCGTTATATCCTCCGCAAGAACCGTCCCTCGGTCGGCATTCTCAACATCGGCGAAGAAGAGACCAAGGGAACGGAATATATCAAGGAAGCTCACCAGCTTTTGAACAAAAGCCGCCTTCATTTCATCGGCAACGTGGAGGGGCGCGACATTTTCAACGGCAAAGTGGACATCGTGGTCTGCGACGGTTTTGTGGGAAACGTGGTGCTCAAGGTCTCCGAGTCCATCGCCGACGTGATCAGCAAGCTCCTGAAAGCGGAGCTCAAAAGAAGCGCCATCACGATGCTGGGGGCGCTGCTGGCCAAACCCGCTTTTGACGCGCTTAAAAGAGAAGTGGACTATTCGGAATACGGCGGGGCGCCCCTTCTCGGCATCGACGGAAACTGCATCATCAGCCACGGCTCCTCCAACGCGCGCGCGATTAAGAACGCGATTCGCAGGGCCGGCGAATTCGTAAAATATGAGATCAATCAGCACATCGTGGAAGCGGTGCGGAGCAGCGAATGAGAGCGGGCATCCAGGGGCCGGGGGTCTACGTCCCCGAAAAGATTCTGACCAACCGCGATCTCGAAAAGATGGTGGAGACCTCCGACGAGTGGATACGCACGCGTACCGGGATCTCCGAAAGGCGTATCGCCGAGAAGGGGACCGGCACCAGTGACCTGGCCGAGAAAGCGGCCCGCATGGCCCTCAAGGACGCGGGGGTCCTGCCGGAAGAGGTCGACCTCATCATCGCGGCGACAACGACGCCGGACATGCCGTTGCCTTCATGCGCCTGTCTCCTCCAAAAAAAAATAGGCGCCAAAAACGCCGCCGCGTTCGACCTGGCCGCCGCCTGCGCCGGTTTTGTGTACGCCCTTGTCACCGCCGAGCAGTTCATCGAAAACGGCACTTACCGGAAAATTTTGGTGGTGGGCGCGGATCTCATCTCCTCCTATATTGACTGGACGGACCGCTCGACCTGTGTCCTATTCGGCGACGGGGCCGGAGCGGTGCTTCTTGCCCCGTCGGATTCCGGCGGAATCCTGGCCCCTGTGCTGGAGCGCCAGCATGCCCTTGAATAGGTCGAAGGCCACGTCAGATTGGCCGAGGATGCCGATGATGCCGCACATGAAAAGAAGCGCCGGGAAGGTTCTTCCCTATTTTCCTTTTAGCCCCTGAAAGCTTTTAAGGGCTTAGCAAGAGAATACGAACCATCGTGACTATCCGGAAAGAAGTCTGGCACTTCAAGACTCGGGCGACCAACCGGCATCCGAAAGGAAACAGCTACCGTATCGAGCGGTTTTCATTATCCGATTCGCCAACGCCAAACGAACTGAGCACCCATGAGCGGATCGTCTCTTTGTTCAAGTCCTGCTTCAGTGATGAACCTTGGAAAATGAGGCCGGAGGATGCGGAAACCCAAGGAAGGCAGCAACTTCAAACCGTTTACGGACACGAACAGGGAGTATGTCTTGTCGTCCGGCATAAAGGCAAGGTCGTG
>JACPAX010000002.1 GCA_016180585.1 Candidatus Omnitrophota bacterium
AGCTGCGGCGCGTGCTCGAGCGGGCGGGATTCGAGGTCCGGGACGTGCACCATTCCCATTACGGCCGGATCTGCCCCATCGAGACGCCCGAGGGACCGAACATCGGTCTGATCGCGTCGCTTTCCACGCATGCCCGCGTCAACGAATACGGTTTCATTGAGACGCCCTACCGCAAAGTGGACAACGGCCGCGTGACGGATAAAATCGAGTACCTTTCGGCGGACCTCGAGGACCAGTCTATCATCGCGCAGGCGAACGCCAAGCTCGACAAGAACAGTTATTTCGCCGAATCCAGGGTGCCTTGCCGCCATAAGGGAGATTTCCCGTTGACGAGCCCCAAGGACATCGATTACATGGATGTCTCGCCGAAACAGCTGGTAAGCATCGCCGCGGGCCTTATTCCGTTTCTCGAGCACGACGACGCCAACCGCGCGCTGATGGGATCGAACATGCAGCGGCAGGCCGTGCCGCTTCTGGTGACGGAGTCGCCGCTGGTGGGGACGGGCCTGGAATACCGCACCGCCAAGGACTCGGGTGCGGTGATCGTCGCCAAAGAAGAAGGCAAGGTGACAAGCGTTCAGGCGGATGAAATCGTCGTGAGCGGGGAAAGATATCCCCTTCGGAAGTTCAGGCGGTCCAACGCGAGCACCTGCATCAATCAGCGCCCGATCGTGGAGCTGGGCGAAAAGGTCAAAAAGGGCCAGGTCATCGCCGACGGCGCCGCGACCAAAAACGGGGACCTCGCGCTCGGCCGGAACGTGCTTGTGGCCTTCATGCCGTGGAGAGGCTACAACTTTGAAGACGCGATCCTCGTGAGCGAAAAACTTGTCAAGGAGGATGTGTATACGTCCGTTCATATCGAAGAGTTCGAGATCGAGTCGCGCGACACGCGCCTCGGCAAGGAAGAAATCACGCGGGATATCCCGAACGTCGGCGAAGAGGCCCTGAAGGACCTGGGCGAGGACGGCATTATCCGCATCGGCGCGGAGGTCGGACCGGGCGACATCCTGGTGGGGAAAGTGACGCCAAAGTCCGAGACCGAGCTGTCTCCGGAAGAGAAACTGCTCCGCGCGATCTTCGGCGAGAAAGCCGGCGATGTGCGCGACGCGTCGCTCACGGTTCCCCCGGGCGTCGAGGGGATCGTGATCGAGACGAAGGTCTTTTCGCGCAAAGGGCAGGAAACCAAGACCAAGGAGACGAGGGCCAAGGAATTCAAAGAGATCGAGGCGATCAAGAAATTCTACGAGGAGCAGATCCAGCAGATCGAAAAGGAGAGGGCGCTGAAGCTCGCGAGCCTTCTTGAGGGAAAAACGCTCGCCGTCAGCCTCGTGGACGGCCAGACCGGCGCGGTGCTTATCGGTCGCGGCAGGGCGATTAAAAAATCCGACCTCCACAAGGTCGGTCGCGCCGATGTTGAAAGCATCAAGCTCGAGGACGCCGTTGAGGCGGAGGAGAATGTCAAGCGGGTCTGCCGTCTTTTGGACGACCAGATCGACGAGCTCCGCTATGAAGAAGACCGGGAGATCGACAAGGTCAAGCGTGGCGACGAACTGCCGCCGGGCGTGCTCAAGCGCGTCAAGGTGCTTGTGGCCAATAAAAGAAAAATCTCGGTCGGGGACAAGATGGCGGGCCGTCACGGGAACAAAGGCATCGTCGCCAAGATCATGCACGAAGAGGACATGCCTTTCTTGAGCGACGGGACGCCGGTGGAGATCGTCCTCAATCCCCTCGGAGTGCCCTCGCGAATGAACGTCGGCCAGATCCTGGAGACTCATCTGGGGTGGGCCGCGAAAATTCTCGGGCTTACGATCGCGACCCCCGTGTTTGACGGCGCGACGGAGGCCGAGATTAAACGGGAGATGAAAAAGGCCGGCATTCCCGAAAACGGCAAAGTGAGGCTGCGCGACGGGCGCACCGGCGAGTCTTTTGACCAGGAGATCACCGTCGGATACATCTACATGATGAAGCTTGCGCATTTGGTGGATGACAAGATTCACGCCAGATCCATCGGCCCCTATTCGCTGGTGACCCAGCAGCCGCTGGGTGGAAAGGCGCAGTTTGGCGGACAGCGTTTCGGTGAGATGGAGGTGTGGGCCCTCGAGGCCTACGGCGCCGCCTACACGCTTCAAGAACTTTTGACCGTCAAAAGCGACGACGTCCAGGGGAGGACCCGTATGTATGAGTCCATCGTAAAAGGCGAGAACGCGCTGCAGGCCGACACGCCCGAGTCTTTTAACGTGCTGTTGAAGGAGCTTCAGGCCCTGGCGCTGGACGTCCGGACCGAAAAAAAGCCGGAAGACAAAGAGGTGGACAGTGAGTAACAATTTCAACAACGCCCCGACGGAGTACGTCGCGCCGAATTTTGATTTCATCTCGATCAAGATCGCCTCTCCGGAGGTGATCCGCGCCTGGTCCAAGGGCGAAGTGAAGAAGCCGGAGACGATCAACTACCGGACGTTCAAACCGGAGAAGGACGGGCTTTTCTGCGAGAAGATTTTCGGCCCCACGCGCGACTGGGAGTGCAACTGCGGGAAGTACAAACGCATCAAACACAAAGGAATCGTCTGCGACCGCTGCGGAGTCGAGGTGACGCTTTCCAAGGTACGCCGCGAGCGGATGGGCCATATCGACCTGGCGACGCCGGTGACGCATATCTGGTTTTTCAAGGCGGTGCCGTCGCGGCTCGGGGCGCTCCTCGAATTGAACCTTCGCGAGCTCGAGAGAATCATTTACTACGAAGAATATATCGTGATCGATCCGGGCGATACGCCGCTGAAGGCCGGCGACCTTCTTTCCGAAGAAAAATACCAGATGATGATCGACAATTACGGGCATAAATTCGTCGCGAAGATGGGCGCCGAGGCGATCCGGGATTTGCTCAGGGAAGTCGACATCGAGAAGCTTCACGCGAAGCTCCACGCCGAGCTCAAAGAGGCCAAGGGAGAGGCCACGCAGAAAAAGATTATCAAAAATTTGAGGATTGTCGAGGCCTTTAAAAACTCGGGCAATCTTTGCGAGTGGATGATCCTTGAGACGGTCCCGGTGATTCCGCCGGACCTGCGCCCGCTCGTCCCTCTCGACGGCGGGCGTTTTGCCACCAGCGACCTCAACGATCTGTACCGCCGGGTCATCAACCGCAACAACCGTCTTAAAAAACTTCTCGAGCTGCGCGCGCCGGAGGTGATTGTCCGCAACGAAAAAAGAATGCTGCAGGAAGCGGTGGACGCGCTCTTTGACAACGGCAGACACGGCCGTCCGGTGCTCGGTTCGGGCAACCGGCCGCTGAAAAGCCTGAGCGACATGCTCAAAGGCAAGCAGGGACGTTTTCGCCAGAATCTTCTTGGGAAACGCGTGGATTACTCCGGCCGGTCGGTGATTGTCGTCGGCCCCGAGCTCAAGCTGCATCAGTGCGGCCTGCCCAAAAAGATGGCGCTGGAGCTTTTTGAGCCGTTCATTATCAAAAAGCTCAGGGAACGCGGTTTCGTCCATACGATCAAGAGCGCCAAACGGATGGTGGAAAAAGAGAGGTTGGAGGTCTGGGACATCCTCGAAGAGGTGATCAAAAATCATCCGGTGATGCTCAACCGCGCCCCGACGCTCCACCGCCTGGGCATTCAGGCGTTTGAACCGATGCTTGTCGAGGGCAAGGCCATTCGCATCCATCCGCTGGTTTGCGCGGCCTTCAACGCCGATTTCGACGGCGACCAGATGGCGGTGCACGTCCCGCTCTCGCTCGAGGCGCAGATCGAATGCCGCATCCTGCTCCTGGCCGTGAACAACATCTTCTCGCCGGCGGACGGACGTCCCGTTGCGACGCCGAGCCAGGACATCGTGCTCGGCTGTTATTATCTTTCCAAGGAAAAGCCGGGCGCGAAGGGGCAGGGGATCGTTTTCTCAAGCCCCGAAGAGGTGGTGATCGCCCATTCGGACGGGGAGGTCGACCTTCACGCCAGGATCAAAGTCCGCGTGAACGGCGGGCTTATCGAAACGACGACGGGCCGCGTTATTTTCAACCGGGTGCTTCCCCAGGAAGTCCCGTTTTTTAACAGCGTGCTCACGAAATCCAGGCTGAATTCGGTGATCGCCGACTGCTACAAAAAGGCCGGACATCATCGCACCATCCAGCTTCTGGACGATTTAAAAAACCTCGGCTTCGAATACGCGACGCTCGCAGGAATTTCCATCGCGCTCGATGATTTGCGCATCCCGACGAAGAAGGCCGTGCTCCTGGAAAAGGCCCAGGAAAAAGTCGCCAAGGTCGAGGAACAGTACCGCCGCGGCGTGATCACCGAGGGAGAGCGCTACAACAACATTATCGACATCTGGACGCAGACGACCGATGAAGTCGCGGACAATGTCTTCACGGAGCTCGACGTCTTCAATCCGATTTTCATGATGGCCGACTCCGGGGCCCGCGGATCCAAACAACAGATCCGTCAGCTGGCGGGCATGCGCGGTCTGATGGCCAAACCGTCCGGTGAAATCATCGAGAGCCCGATCAAGGCGAATTTCCGCGAGGGCCTGACGATGCTCGAGTACTTTATCTCGACGCACGGCGCCCGCAAGGGGTTGGCCGATACGGCCCTTAAGACCGCCGATTCCGGCTATCTGACCAGAAGGCTCGTCGACGTCGCGCAGGACGTGATCATCAACCAGGAAGACTGCGGGACCGTGAAGGGGATATTCGTCGAGGCCATCGTCGAAGGCGACGAGATCGTGGTCTCGCTCAGAGAGAGAGTCATCGGGCGGGTGGCGCTCGACAATATCGTCGACGTCGTCACGGACAAGATCGTCGTCGAGTCCGGGCAGGAAATCAACGAGGACATGGCCAAGGAAATCGAAGAGGCCGGCATCGACAAAATCAAGATACGGTCGGTGTTGACCTGCGAGTCCAAGCGCGGGGTGTGCGCGAAGTGCTACGGCAGGAACCTGGCGACCGGCCGCCTGGTCGAGCTCGGCGAGGCCGTCGGGATTATCGCGGCGCAGTCCATCGGCGAACCGGGGACCCAGCTGACGATGCGCACGTTCCACATCGGAGGCACCGCCAGCCGTATCGTGGCCGAGTCCTCCATCAAGGCGAAGAACACGGGCCTGATCAAGTACCACAATCTGAAGACGGTCGAGGTCAAAAACAACACCTTTGTCATTTTAAACCGCAACGGCCAGATCTCGATTCATGACGAGTCCGGCAGGGAGCTCGAGCGTCACGCGGTCCCGCACGGCGGTTATCTGAAAGCGGCCGGCGGCGGGAAAGTCCAGAAGGGCCAGGTGTTCATTGACTGGGATCCTTACACCTCGTCGATTTTTACCGAAGTCGAGGGAACGGTCAAATACGAGGACATTCTCGACGAAGTGACGATGCATAAACAGGTGGATGCGGCGACGGGAAATATCGAGCGGGTCATCATCGAACACCGCGGCGAGCATCACCCCCAGATTCTGGTGTTGGACCACAAGAAAGACGTGCTGGCGATTTATCCGATACCCTCCGGCGCGCACGTCATCGTGGACGACGGGGACAAGGTGAGCGCGGGAAGCCTCATCGCCAAGACGCCGCGTAAAGTCACCAAGACCAAAGACATCACCGGCGGCCTGCCGCGCGTCGCCGAGCTTTTTGAGGCGCGCCGCCCGAAGGATCCGGCGATTATTTCCGAGATCGACGGCACCGTGGAATTCGGGGAATCCAAGAAGGGCCACCGTCGCGTGGTCGTAAAAAGTCCCACGGGCATGAAAAAGGAATATCTGATTCCCCACGGCAAACACCTGAACGTCTACAAGGGTGATTACGTCTACTCCGGCCAGCAGCTTGTGGACGGGCCGGTCGTGCCGCAGGACATCTTGAGGATCAGCGGAGAGCGGAAGCTGCAGGAATATCTCGTCAACGAGGTCCAGGAGGTTTATCGTCTGCAGGGCGTCAGTATCAACGATAAACACATCGAGGTGATCGTGCGGCAGATGCTCAAGAGGGTCCGGATCAACGATTCGGGCGATACGGACCTTCTCGTCGGCATGCAGGTCGACCGCTGGAAGCTCCAGGAGATAAACGACCTCATCCTCAAAAAGAAAAAAGAGCCCGCGAAGGCCGAGCCCATCCTTTTGGGGATCACGCGCGCGTCGCTTTCGACCGAGAGCTTCATCTCGGCCGCCAGTTTTCAGGAAACCACGCGCGTTCTCACCGATGCGGCGACGGCCGGCAAGAAAGATTACTTGCTAGGGCTTAAAGAAAACGTTATCATGGGTCACCTTATTCCGGCCGGCACGGGTTTTGCCGGCCAGCGCCGCGTGGAAATCGTCCGTCACGTCGAGGAAGAAAACAAGAAGAAGACACAGGACGTCAAGGCGGCGATAGACGAACTGATTCCAGAGGAAAAACCGAGCTAAACCATGCCGACAATCAGCCAGCTGATACGGTTCGGACGCCGGAGCGTCCTGTCCAAGACGAAATCTCCGGCGCTTCAGGGTTCTCCGCAAAAAAGAGGCGTGTGTCTGCAGGTCAAAACGCAGACGCCGAAGAAGCCGAACTCGGCTTTGAGAAAAGTGGCCAGAGTCCGCCTGACGAACGGAGTGGAAGTCACGGCGTATATCCCGGGCGTGGGCCACAACCTGCAGGAACATTCGATTGTCACGATACGCGGCGGGCGCGTGAAAGATTTTCCGGGGGTGCGTTATCACGTCGTGCGCGGGACGCTGGATACCGCCGGCGTGCAGGACAGACGGCGGTCACGGTCGAAGTACGGCGCGAAGGCCCCGAAGTCCGCCGACGCGGCGAAGACCCCGGCCAAGAAATAAGATAAAGGGAGATCGTTCAAGGACATGAGAAGAAGAAGGGCCGAGAGACGGGAGGTCAATCCGGATCCGAAATTCGGCAACAAAACCATCTCGCGTTTCGTCAACATGCTGATGATCGAGGGAAAAAAGTGGAACGCCGAGAGCATTGTCTACGGGTCGCTGGAGCTTGTCGCGCAGAAGGCGCAAAAGGCCGATCCGCTCGAAGTGCTCAACAAGGCCGTGGATAACGTGAGGCCGCTCCTTGAGCTCAAGTCGCGCCGCGTGGGCGGGGCGACCTACCAGATACCGGTCGAGGTGAGGGGGGACCGCGGGGTGTCGCTGGCCCTCCGCTGGATCCGGAACGCCGCCCGCGCGCGCAAGGGCAAGCCGATGCAGCAGCGTCTGGCGGACGAGATCCTGGACGCGTACCACGGGCAGGGAACCGCGGTGAAGAAAAAAGAAGAAATTCACAAGATGGCCGAGGCCAACCGGGCCTTCAGTCATTACCGATGGTAGGGGAGTTCGGAGTGAGAAGTTCGGAGTTCGGAGCGGGACGTGGCTAACGTTTATCCTTTAGAGAGAACCAGGAATTTTGGAATCGCAGCGCACATCGACGCCGGCAAGACGACGACGAGCGAGCGCGTGCTTTTTTATACCGGCAAAGTGCATCGCATGGGCGAGGTGCACGAGGGCACCGCGACCATGGACTGGATGGAGCAGGAGCAGGAGCGCGGCATTACGATCACGTCCGCCGCGACGACCTGTTTTTGGAAGGACCACCGGCTGAACCTGATCGATACGCCGGGCCACGTGGATTTCACGGTGGAGGTCGAGCGTTCGCTGAAAGTCCTGGACGGCGCGGTGATCGTGTTTTGCGCGGTGGGCGGCGTCGAGCCCCAGTCGGAGACCGTCTGGCGCCAGGCGGACCGCTACAAGGTGCCGCGCGTCTGTTTTGTGAACAAGATGGACCGCGTCGGGGCCGATTTCAAGGCGGTGGTCGGGCAGATCCGGGAGCGGCTCACCGCCTCAAGCGCCCCGATTCAGTGGCCCTACGGCGCCGAAGAAAATTTCAAAGGACAGCTCGATCTCGTGGAGATGAACGCGAAGATTTACCATACCGAAGACTTGGGCAGCCATTACGAGGTGGTCGAGATCCCCGAACAATATAGGAAGGAAGCGGATGCGGCCCATGCCGATCTCATCGAGAAATTGTCGGAAGCCGACGAGGCGATGATGGAAAAGTATATCCACGGCCACAAGATCAGCCCGGAAGAGACGAAACAGGCGCTGCGCCGCGCGACGGTGGCCAATGCCTTTGTCCCGATTCTGTGCGGCTCTTCGTTTAAAAACAAAGGCGTCCAGCTTCTCCTGGACGCGGTCGTGGATTACCTGCCGTCGCCGCTGGATATCCCCGCGGTCCCCGGCACGCACCCGCAGACCGGCGAGCCGATCTTAAGGAAGCCCGACAGCAAAGAGCCGCTGGCGGCGTTGGCCTTCAAGATCGCCACGGATCCGTTTGTCGGGAAACTGACCTTTATCCGCGTCTATTCGGGAACCGTGACCGCGGGGACCTATGTCTACAACGCGACTAAAAACGAGAAAGAACGCATCGGCAAGCTTGTGAAAATGCACGCCAACAAGCAGGAGATCGTCGACGAGATTCGCGCGGGCGATATCGGCGCCGTGGTGGGCCTGCGGAAGACCGAGACGGGCGATACGATCTGTGACGAGAAAAACCCGGTGATTCTCGAAAGGATGCAGTTCCCGGACCCGGTCATTGACATGGCGATAGAGCCGGCGACCAAGGCCGATCAGGAGAAGCTCGGGATGGCGCTCTCGCGCCTGCGCGAGGAAGACCCGACGCTGCGCGTGCATTACGACCAGGAAACCGGCGAGACGATTATCAGCGGGATGGGCGAGCTGCACCTGGAAATCATCGTCGACCGCATGAAGCGCGAGTTTAAGGTCGAGGCGAATGTCGGCAAACCGCAGGTGGCCTTCAAAGAGACGATCACCAGGCCCGTGGAGATAGTCGGCAAACACATTCAGCAGTCCGGCGGCCGCGGCCAGTACGGGCACGTCGTGTTTATCATGAAGCCCGGAGAAGCCGGATCGGGCGTCGTTTTTGAAAGTAAAATCGTCGGCGGCGCGATTCCCCGGGAGTACATCCCGGCCGTAAAAAACGGAGTGATGGAGGCGTCTCAGTCGGGGTCGCTGGCCGGTTATCCGGCGACGGATATTATCGTGGAGCTTATCGACGGCTCCTTCCACGTGGTCGACTCTTCGGAGATCGCTTTTAAGATGGCGGCCATTTACGCGTTCAGAGACGGGATGAGACAGGCCTCCTCGATACTCCTTGAGCCGATCATGAGCATTGAGGTCACGACTCCCGAGGAATACATGGGGGATGTGATCGGCGACTTGAGCTCGAGGCGCTGCAAGATCGAGCAGATGACTCAAAAAGGAAACGTGAAGGCGATACGCGGTTTTGTGCCGCTGTCGGAAATGTTTGGTTACGCGACGTCGAGCCGCAGCCTGACGCAGGGGCGCGCGACGTTCATGATGGAGCCCTCCTACTACGCGGAGGTCCCCAAGATGATCGCCGAGAAGATCGTAAAAAGCTGCAACACGCAGGAAGCCATCCAGGAAAGAAGGAACCGATAACCATGTCCAAAGAAAAATTCGAACGCACCAAACCCCACGTCAACATCGGCACCATCGGTCACGTGGACCACGGCAAGACCACCCTCACCGCCGCGAT
>JACPAX010000003.1 GCA_016180585.1 Candidatus Omnitrophota bacterium
GAAGCATTACACGAGCACCGCGGAGTCCCGCAGGCGGCAGGCCCCGTTCGCGGGTCGGAGCGCAAATCATGCGTCCGGGCGGGGACAAGACGAGCCGGGCCCCGCGGACGAACCAACCCACCACCGGCCCGTTTGGTGCGGGTCAATTTGTCGGGTGACGCCTATTTCCCGATACAGAACTGGCTGAATAAGACGTTAAGGACGTCGTCGGTGACGACGTCCCCCACGATTTCTCCTAAATATCCAATCGCGACACGGACATCTGCCGCGCAAAATTCCGCCGAAAGTCCGTCTCGGCAAGACTCCGCGGCGCGTTTCGCCGATCCCAGGGCTTTTTCCACAAGATCCTTCTGGCGCAGCGAACTGATCGCCACCGGTTCGCCGGCGAGCATTTTGCCTTTTGTGATTATTCTGAATATTTCCTCTCCTAACTCCTCAAAACCTTTCCCCAAGAGACAGGAGGTTTCCAAGACGACGGCGCCTGCCCAATTTTTGAGATCTTCTTTTTTAATTTGGCCCGACAGGTCTGATTTATTGAGGACAAGCACCCGGGGCGTGTCTTCCGGCAAAAGTTCCAAAAGTTTTTTATCTTCCGCGCTGAGGGGCCGGCTTCCATCCAGCACGAAAAGAATCAGGTCCGCCCGTTCAATCGCTTTCTTTGAGCGCTCAATCCCCTCCTTTTCGACGGGGTGCTCCGTCTCTTGGATGCCCGCCGTGTCCGCCAAATGCACCGGAAAACCGTGAACCTGTACGGTCTCCTCCACCACGTCCCGCGTCGTGCCCGGATAGGACGTGACAATCACGCGCGGGGAACGGAGAAGCCCGTTCATGAGACTCGACTTTCCGACGTTGGGCCTCCCGGTAATCACGGCCCGCAGGCCTTGCTTGGCCAGGATCCCCATCCGGGAACCGGCCAAAAGGTCCGCGAGCTCCCCGCAAATTTCCCGCAGGCGGTTTTGCATTTCGGATGGCCGGGCCGGCCGGACCTCGTCGTCCGGAAAATCGATGGCGGCCTCAAGATGACTCAGCGCCTCGACGAGCCGGTCCTGGACGGCGCGCACTTTTTGGGTGAGCGTCCCCTCGAGCTGGGAAGCGGCCCAGCGCCGGGCAAGCTCCGTCTTGGCCCGAATCAGATCCAGCACCGCTTCGGCTTGGACCAGATCCATGCGGCCGTTCAAAAAAGCGCGCTTGGTAAATTCCCCGGGGCCGGCCGGACGGGCGCCCGCCTGGACGGCCGACTCCACGATCGCCTCCAGGACCCTCGTGCCGCCATGCGCGCTGATCTCCGCCATGTCCTCGCCGGTGTAGCTTTTGGGGGCGCGCATCACCAGAAGCAGCGCCTCATCGATCACCGCCGGCGGAGGGCCGGAAAACATCGCGTGACCGACACGCGCGGTGAAATTTTTTTGGTCTTCGGCTTTTTTGCCGCTTCGCGCGGCGAAGATTTCATCCGCGATCGGAAGGGACCGGTCCCCGCTCAGGCGCACGATCCCTATCCCGCCCTCGCCCGGCGGCGTGGAAATCGCCACAATCGTGTCCTTCTCGGATTCCCTCAGCACAGCGTTCTCCGGATGTCCCCCACCAAAAAAAGCGACCCCGTCACAAGCACCAGATCGTTTCGGCCGGCAAGCGATCTGGCTTTTTCAAACGCGCGGAGGGCGTCTTTCTCCAAAAATACCTCCGGCGCGATGCCGCCGGCCGCTTTCGCCACCGCTTCGGCGGGCAGCGCGCGAACGTGCGAGGACTGCGTCGCGACGACGGCCTGCGCGACCGGCGCGATCTGGCCGAGAATTCCGCCGAGGTCCTTGTCCTCGGAGACACCGAGCACCGCGATCAGGCGCTCGAACCGGAAATGTCTGGCCAGCGCCCCAAGGATTCTGCGCGCGCTGTCCGCGTTGTGCGCGCCGTCCAGGACGACGCGGGGAGACGCGCCGATCACCTCAAGCCTGCCCGGCCAACGCGCGGATTCCAGGCCGCGCCGCATGGCTTCCTGCGGGATTTTCAAGCCGGCCTTTTCCCCGAGGGCCTGGGCAAGCGCCACGGCCTGCGCGGCGTTTTCCATTTGGTGCCTCCCAAGCAACTTGAGCCTCAAACCTTCGCAATCGCCGAGCGGCGCGCGCACGTCAAAATCCTGAAAATCCTCTCCGAATGCCCTCTCGACGACGGCGATAACTTCTCCGACGCGCCACAGCGTCGCCCGCGCGGCGGCCGCGGCGCGCTCGATCACGCCCCCGGCCTCCGGAAGCTGGGGAGCGGAAATCACGGTCTGGCCTTCCTTAATAATACCGGCCTTCTGCACGGCGATTTGGCCGATCGTGCGGCCCAACTTGTCGGTGTGCTCCAGGCTTATCGGGGTGATGGCCGCCGCTTTCGCGTCGGCGATGCTGGTCGAATCATAGAGGCCGCCGAGCCCCACCTCGAGAACGGCGACGCGCGCCCCCTGCGAACGAAAATAATCAAAGGCCATCACGGTGAGCGCCTCAAAATAAGTGGGGGGGTCTTTTTCCCAGGGCCCCGTTAAAAGCAGTTCCTTCATCCGGGACGCTCTCTCCGCAAAATCCCGTTCCGGGATATCCCTTCCACAGGTCCGGATGCGCTCACGCGCGTCCAAAAGATGCGGCGAGGTATACAATCCCGTCCGGATCCCCGCCGCGTTCAGGATGGCGCTCAAGATCGCGGCCGTGGATCCCTTCCCCTTGGAGCCCGCGATCGACACGCAGGCATAAGCGGTCTGGGGGTCCTCCCACGCCGCGGCCAGCGCGCGCATCCGGCCGAGATTCAGCGCCTCGGGATACCGGAAAGAACGGACCTTTTCATAATTGACCAGGGAATCAAGATACGCCAGCGCGGCCGGGTAGTCCATGGGGGAATTTAGAAAAGACTTTTCAGCTTCTGCAAGAAATCCCGCGGCGGGAAAAGCCATCGCGCCAGAGACCGGTAGACCCCCGGCGGCAACTCATGCCCCCCGCCCGGCACGGAGACGAATGTCACCACCGCGCGGCCGCCCTCGAGAAACTCCTTGACCTTGACGGCCTCATCGAGAGGCACGGTCGGGTCCTCTTTGCCGTGGGCGATATAAAAACGCTTGCCCGCGGCGTTGGTCCGGTAGTCCTCCGTCTCGAAGTTGACGGGGCCGGTGCTCACCAGGCCCGCGGAGTCGTATCTCTCGGGGTACCTCAACGCCAGCGCGAGCGCCGTGACCGCGCCCGCCGAGCTGCCCGCGATGGACACCCTCTGCGTCTGGACGGCATAGCTTTGGGACATCTCCTTCAAAAGATTCTCTATCCGGGACTGGAGCTTCCGGACGCCCAGGTCGTTGCCGATGGCCAGGTAATCCACGTTGAAATCCACAAGAAAAACATCGGTGAATCCGGCGGCCTTTCTCCACCGGACGATGTCCTGGCGGGCGCTGACCCCTCGGCCGGGCAGACACACGAGCACCGGCGCCCTCTTTCCGGCGACCACGGCCGCAGGCACATAAACCACGCAGTCATGCTCCGCATAAAAAATCTCATGCCCCGCCGCCGCAGCGCTCGCCGGAGCCCAAAAAAACAAACCCGCGATAAAACAGGCGATGGTTAGCCTCCGGCGCATCATTGCCCCTCGCACGACCGGCCGATTTTCCCCTCCTCCGCCAAACGGCGCGTCGGATCCGTCCACAAAGCGCGCCGTTTGGACAGATCCGCCGAGCTTTGTGGCGGAGAGGAAAATCGGCCTCGACGCTCCGGCTGCGCTGGTTTTAAAAGAGGGCGCTTTCCGTGGTGCTCGCCTCCGCGACGCCGCGCGAGGGGCAATGATTCGCCGGAGGCTGCGAGATCACGCAGAGGCCTTCGCATCAATGCTTGAAATGGCGAACGCCGGTGAACACCATGCTGATCTTCGCGCGGTCGCAGGCCTTGATCACCTCTCCGTCCTGAATGGAACCGCCCGGCTGGATGATGGACCCGATCCCGAATTTTCGGGCCAAAAGGATGGAGTCGGGCTTGGGAAAAAACCCGTCGGAGGCGAGCACGGCGCCCCCGGCGCGCGGCCCCGCTTTCTCGAGCGCCGTCCGGCAGGAGTCCACGCGCGAAGGCTGGCCCATGCCCAGCCCCACCGTCTTCGCGTTTTTGGCGACGACGATCGCGTTGGACTTCACGAAACGGCAGACCTTGAACGCAAACAAAAGATCGGCGAGCGCGGACTTCTTCGGTTTCGCCTTCGTCACGCAGCGCAAATCCCCGGCGACGATCGTCCGGGTATCGCGTTCCTGGACGAGCAATCCCCCCTTGACCTTTTTGAAATCAAGCCCGCCGTCGGGGCTCCGGCGTTTGCCATTTTTGACCGCAAGGAGCCGCAAATTTTTTTTCTTTTTTAAAAGTTCGAGCGCCGCCGCGTCAAAATCCTCCGCGATCACGCACTCGATGAACCCGCTCTTCAGAAGCTCCTCGGCGGTCTTCGCGTCAACGGCCGTGTTGAAACCCACGATAGACCCGAAGGCCGACAACGAATCGCACCGGTAGGCGCTCCGAAAAGCGGCCTTCGCGTCGCGTCCGGTCGCAAAACCGCAGGGACTCGTGTGTTTGATGATCGCGCAGGCGGGGTCGCCGAAGGCCTCGACCATCGCCAGCGCCGCATCGAGGTCGAGGATATTGTTGAACGAGAGCTCCTTGCCGTGCAGTTGGCGCGCGGACACCACGCCGGCCTGACCGGCAGACAGACCCGTCCCGCCGCCGTCCCGGTAAAGCGCGCCCTTCTGGTGGGGGTTTTCCCCGTATCTCAAATCGGATTTTTTCTCGAAACACAGCTCAAGGACCGCGGGAAACGGTCCCGGCCCGGCCTCTTTTTTCCCCTCGAAATACCGCTGAATGAGCCGGTCGTATTCGGAGCTCATCCGGAAGACTTTGGCGGCCAGCGCCCTCCGCGTCGCCTCGCTCAAAGTCCCCTTGTCGCGCATCTCTCTTAAAACCGGCTCATAATCGGCGGGGTCCGACACCGCCGCGACGAACTTGAAATTCTTCGCCGCGCTGCGAAGCATCGCCGGACCGCCGATATCGATCATCTCGATAATCTGACGCTCCTGGCCTTGCGCCTTCAGCGCGTCGGCGAAGGGATAGAGATTGACGGCGAGAAAATCGATCGGTTTGATGTTGTGATCGGCCAGCGCCGCCAGATGCTCCTCGTTGTCCCGGACCGCCAGAAGCCCCGCGTGAATATACGGATGGAGCGTCTTCACCCGGCCGTCGAGCATCTCGGGAAATTTCGTGACGCTCGAGACGTCCTTCACCGGCACGCCCTCTTTCCGCAAAAGCTCGGCCGTCCCTCCGGTCGAGAGAATCTCCACCCCCATATCCGCCAGCGATCTGGCGAGCGGGACTATCCCGGTTTTATCGTAAACGCTGAGGAGCGCGCGTTTGATTCTGGTCATGGGGAGCGCAACACTTCCTTTTTAAATTCCGCCGCGAGCATCCGCGTCACTTCGCCCGGCGCGCCCTGCCCGATCACCCGCTCATCCACGCGCACGACGGGGAGCACCTCCGAGGAGGTGTTGGTCATGAAACATTCTTTCGCGCTGTAGATCTCGTGACGGGTGAGCGCCGTCTCGAGGACCTCGAATCCCTTTTTTTTCGCCAAGACCATGAGCACGTCGCGCGTGACACCTCTTAAAATACCCGAACTGACCGAGGGTGTCAAAAGCCTTTTTGCCCCGTCGACGACAAAAAGATTCGAGACGCTTCCTTCGGCGACGGTCCCGGCCGAATTTAAAAACACAAATTCGTGGGGCCTTTGGCCCGAGGCCTCCAGAAAAGCCAAGACACCGCCGACAAACTGAGAGGCCTTGATCCGGGGGTCCTGGGCCCTGAGCGTCCAGCGCCTGGGCACGGCGGTCTTCAGCGCGACGCCCTCCCTGTAGAGACGCGGCGGATGGCCGGAAAACTCGCGCAGCACCGCGGTCACCTCCGTCCGGGTCCGCCCCGCCCAGTGCACGCCCAGCCGCACGATCGCCCCCCCAAACCCGCTTTCCCGGACCGCCTCTTTCATCCAGCGGCCGAGATCGGCCGGCGCGCACGGAAGCGTCCGGCCTATCGCGGCGCAGGACTGCCCGAGACGCGCGCAGTGTTCGGCCAAACGAAACGGGCGGCCGTCGTAGACTCTCAGCGTTTCAAAACACGACACCTCGCCGAGAAAATCAACGGGAAACTCCCCGTCCCTCAAGAAACGCCTCCGTCCGCTTCCGGCCGAGGACCGCGGAAAGAACCGCTTCTGCTTTATAAAGGGTTTCGTCATATTCCCTCCCCGGCACGGAATCCGACACGATCCCCGCGCCGACATGCAGGCTGGCCTCGCCGTCCTTCACGACGAGGCTCCGGATCAGAATGTTCAAGTCCATATTACCCGTAAAACTCAAATAACCCAAGGACCCCGTGTAGGGGCCGCGCGCGACGGGCTCGAGCTCGTCGATGATCTCCATGCACCGGATCTTCGGCGCGCCGGTGATGGTCCCGCCCGGGAAAACGGCCCTGAGCACGTCGATCATGCCCAGGCCCCCGCGCAAACGGCCCCGGACATTCGAGACGATGTGCTTCACGTGGGAATAGTCCTCGATCGCCATGAGCTCGTCCACCGACACGCTCCCGGCCTCGGCCACGCGCCCCAGATCGTTGCGTTCCAGGTCCACGAGCATCACGTGCTCGGCGCGCTCTTTCTCGTTTAGGATGAGCTCCAGGGAAACCGCCGCGTCCTCGCGATCATTTTTGCCGCGCGAACGCGTGCCGGCGATCGGCCGCGTTTCGAGAAAACCGTTCTCGAGTTTCACGAGCCTTTCCGGCGATCCGGAAATCACCTGAAACCCCTCCCCCCTCAAAAAACCGAAAAAAGGAGAGGGATTGATGCGGCGCAGCCTCCGGTACACCCGGATCGCGTCCTCCTCCAGCGCGAATTTCAGGCGCTGCGAGAGATTGGCCTGGAAGATCTCCCCCCGCCGGATATACTCTTTGGCGGCTTCAACCTTTTCGATAAATTCCCCGCGGCTCAACGCGCATTCCACCTCGCGCGCGCGCGCGCGGCGGCGCGGGAACGCGATTTTTTTATCGGGTCCCCTCAAACACCGCAGATACCGCCGCTCGATCGCTTCAAAACGCCTCGCCACCGAGGCGCGCGAAGGGCCCCGACCGGCGGGGCTCAACTCATAAAGAAAAAACAGGGCCTCCCGCCTCCGGTGGTCCACCACAAGACCGCTTTCAAAAAAAAGGAGATAGATGTCCGGCAGGCCCAGATCATCCGCCGCCCGCTGCGGCAGGCCGGGTTCGATCAGGTTTTTGACTTCGTAGCCAAAATAGCCGATCGCGCCCCCCGTAAACGGCGGGAACCCCGCCTGGGGCGCCGCCTCAAACCTCTTGAAAATACTCCGTAGGACGCCGAGCGGATCGCCGATCCCCGTCTGGGCGCAGGCGCCGCGGGTGAGCCGAATCCGATTCCCTTTCGCGCGAAAGATAAAGGAAGGGGAAAACCCGACGATCGAATACCTTCCCGTTTTATCGGAGACTCTGGCGCTTTCCAGAAGAACGGCCGGGCCGCTTCGGCCAAGGACCCCGGCCAGGCAAAAAGGGTCGTCCGGATAACGCGTTTTTTTGAGGAAGACAAAGGGACGGCCGGCGGATACGGGCTGCGTCAGGTTTCTAAAAAGAGACGGACCGGAAATGGGCGGCCTCGCAAGAGGAGGGACGGATTGTCCCCGGATTAGCGCAGAAAACCTATTTTTCTTTTTTTGAGGCGGATCTGCAGTTTGAGTTCCTGGATCTCTTCGGAGAGCGGACGGATTTTCTCGGACAGCATGAGGACCCGCTCTTCCCATTTTTGTTTCTCCTGAGACGAGAGGTTGATTCCCTTGCTTTCTCTCAACATGTCCTTCACGTCTCCCAGCGTTTTCTGATAGCTCTTGATCTCTTTGTCCCGGGCGGCCAGCCGGGCCTCGGCGATCTCGATCTCCTTCCTCAGGAAATCCCGGTTCGCCTCGACGCTTGCCCGCATCTTCTCGATCTTGACGTTCTGCTCTTTGGCGTAAACGTCGTAATCGTTGCGGAGTCTCTCGACCTGGGCGTCGATCGTCCGTTTTTTGGAAAGAAGATCGTCCTTGATGAGCTTGATCTGGGAATGCACCTGGTCCCGCGCCGCGATCATCTGGCGAAATTCGGGGTCTTCTTTGACCAGGCGCCCGAGCTCCTCGGGTCCCTCGAAGGCGCAGCCGCCGACGGCC
Organism: Candidatus Omnitrophota bacterium; assembly: GCA_016180585.1. Lineage (GTDB taxonomy): Bacteria > Omnitrophota > Gorgyraeia > 2-02-FULL-51-18 > 2-02-FULL-51-18 > JACPAX01. The sequence continues at coordinate 8,237 of JACPAX010000003.1, forward strand.
AAAAGGACCGCGAAAAAAAGAGCGATTTTTTTCACCATGGGGCCACTATAACACAAATCCCCGGACAAAGAAACGGGCCGCCGGCCGCGAAAGAGCGTCCGCGACCGGCAGCCTTGTCTTCCGACCCTAAAAAAAAGACGGGGTCGTTACTTTTTCGTTTTGAAGCTGTCAATCAACTGGCTGACGTATCGGGCGGCGATGTCCTTGCAGCCAAGGCCTATCGCGAGCCCCGCGCCGAGCGCCAGCGCGCCGAGCACCGCCTTGATGACGAGCTCGACGATCGAGGTGTCCACTTTAAGCTGATTCAGCGCCTCGATGATGGCAAAGAGCATGATGATGACCTGGGTAAACTGGCCCAGCGATCTGGCCTGCCGCACTCCGGCGGTCGCCACGGTCGTCCTCACGGCGTTGGCCACCACATTGGCGAGGAATATCCCGATCACGAGGATAAAAACGCTCGCCAGCACGTTCGGAATGTAGAGCACCACCTGGTGCAGCAGCTCGGCGGCCACATTGAGCTGCAGCGCATTCACCGCGGCGAGCACCACCACCAGCATCAGGAGCCAGTAAATCAACACCCCGATGATTTCCGAAAGGGTATAATTGATGTCCCCCTTGCTGAGCACATTGGCGATGCCGACCTTTTCGCTCAGGGTATCCAGTTTGGCGAGCTTGAGGAATCGCGTCACCACCTTTTGAATAATGGAGACCACGATCCAGCCCACGAACAGAATGATCAGTACGCTCAGCAAAACGGGCAAGAAACCGATAACGCGGGCCCATACCGTCTGAGCAGGATCAAGAAGCGTCGTTTGCAAGTCCACCACAGTTCCCCTCCTTGTTGATAAGGCGAAAACTATTTCACTCAATATTAACATTATCTTAATTTTATTGTCAAGTCTTATTAATACCTAGCATACCTTTCAAGTTCTTGAACAATTTAACAAAGACGCTGAGGTCCCCTTTTGCCCCCACCTCCCCCACACTCGTCCCTCCGTCCCCCAACCCCCCTCCGGCTCCATAGAAGCTTTTTGAGCATGGAGCTTTCCGTAAAGGCTGGGGAGACCCCTCGCCAAAAAAACACGGACGTGATTTTGGATCACCTCCGGAGCTTTTTTAGCGTCTCCCCTTAAGCCTTTACGGAAAGCTCCATAAG
>JACPAX010000004.1:0-15111 GCA_016180585.1 Candidatus Omnitrophota bacterium
TCGGAGGGGAAAATCGGACGTCCGGGTGAGGATAAAGCTTGCCGGGTGGCGCGGGAGGGGGTAGGGACAAGGCGAGCCGGGCCCTGAGGGCAAACGGACCCACTACCGGCGGGTGACGCCGATTGACAGTCCACGCGAAAAAAGTTATTCTTGGAAAGTGAGGGACGCATGTTCGGAATAGGGTTCGGAGAACTTTTAGTCATTTTACTGGTTTGCCTCCTGCTCTTCGGGGCCAACCGCCTGCCGGAAATAGGCAAAAGCCTGGGTGAGGGGATCCGCGAGTTTAAGAGGGCCCTCAAAGAGGGCTCCGACGCCCCGTCAAAAGACCAGCCGGAAGATAAAAAGAAATCCTGATTGGCGTTGCAATCCGCTCGATGAACCCACAAAAAGAACGGGTGATTGTCGCGATGTCCGGCGGCGTCGACAGCTCGGTCTGCGCCCATCTTTTAAAGGACCGCGGCTACGAAGTCATCGGCGTCACGATCAAGACCTGGTCAAACGACGAGTGCCGGGACGAGCGATCCAGGGGCTGCTGCTCGATCCGCGACATCGATGACGCCAGGTCCGTCGCCGGAAAGATCGGCATCCCGCATTACGTGATGGACCTGTCCGTCGATTTCAAAGACAAGGTCATCGATTATTTTGTGAACGATTATCTGGAGGGGCGGACGCCGAATCCCTGCATCGAGTGCAATCGCCACATCAAGTTTGGGGTGCTTCTCGAGAAGGCGCGTGAGCTCGAGGCCGCTTTTGTCGCGACCGGACACTACGCCAGGAAAGGCTACGAGGCGGCCGAGGGAAGGTTTTTTATTTCGGAAGGAGTGGACGCCTCCAAAGATCAGTCCTATGTGCTGTTTGGGCTCAGCCAGGCCCAACTGGCCAAGACGATGCTTCCGATCGGCGAGTTGACCAAAGCGGAGGTGAGGGCCTTGGCGCGGGAGATAGGGCTCCGCGTCCATGATAAGCCCGACAGCCAGGAGATTTGTTTTGTAAAGGCCGGTTACGGGGATTTCATCGGGCAATACGCCCCGGAAAGGCTTCCCGGCGCGGGGAATCTTGTGGACGGGGCAGGCCATATCGTCGGGCGTCACGACGGCGCGCATGCGTTTACGATAGGACAGAGAAAACGCATCGGCCTGACAAGTCCGGAACCGCTCTATGTGGCGCGCATCGATGCGGCACAAAACGAAGTCACGGTCGGTCCGGAGGAAGACCTGTGGAAGTCCCGGATGACGGTAGGCCGGGTCAACTGGCTTCTGGGGCCGCGGCTGGGGGACGTGTCGGTCAAAATCCGGTCGAAGAGTCCCAAGACCCCGGCTTCGATCAAAGCCGTTTCCGACGGGGAAGTCCGGATCAGTTTTCATTCACCCCAAAAAGCCGTGACTCCCGGCCAGGCCGCCGTTTTTTATGACGGCGACAGGGTCCTGGGGGGTGGATGGATAAGGAATGCGGCGGCGTAGCTCAGCCTGGTTAGAGCAGCGGTATCATAAATCGCGGGTCGTTGGTTCAAATCCAACCGCCGCCACTCCATTGAAGACAAATCTTCGCCCGCCGCGCTTTTTGGCGGGACGAATCCGCCAAGCTCTTTGGCGGACAACCGCCGCCATTTCGTTTTGACTTTTAAACAAACAGTCGTTATACTAGCTCTTTATCAGTGAAAGTTAACCAGGGAGCTTACTCAATGAGCAAATATTTGTGGGTGGTTCTTTTTTCGTTCGCGATGCTGACGGTGGCTTATGCGGAAGAAACAACCGACCAGACCCAGACCCCTTCAGTCAGTCCGGCCGCTGAAACGGCCGTCGAGTCCCAGCCCGCCGAGCTCTCTCCGGAGCCGGCGGTTGTTTCCGAAGCGCCTTCGGAGCCCGTTCCGGCGGCTATTCCGGCCGATTTGGCCGCTCCGGCGGAAAGCGTGACTGCTGAGGCATCGGATCCCGCGGCTGCGGTCCAGAGTCCGGAACCGACAGGCGCCCCGTCGGAGGCCGCCACCGAGAATTTGGAGTTTGTCTCGGGGGAAGTCGGATCTATCGATGAATCCGCAAAGACCGTGACAATCAAGCTTTATGGCGACACGGAAGATGCCGCTGAAAAAACCGTGACGGTCCATTTGGATGATGCGACGGACATCACAGACGGGGAGAAAGACCGCGAGCTTAAGTCGCTTGCGCCGGGCACCGAAGTGGACGTGGAGTATGACCCTGCGTCAAGCAAGGCCACGTATATTTTCGTGTATTGAGTTGCCGCCGGATTCCGGCTTCTAGCAGTCCGCTGAAAAAGCCTCATCTGCGGCGTTGCTCGGTCGCTTACTTGTGCGGCGCTATTCCCATAGCGCCTCCGCGCTCGCTTCCTCGCGCCTTGCATCTGACTTGGACAGCGTCGAGCGGACCAACCGCCGCCGCGGTCTTTTCAAAAAAGGGGAGTCGCTTCTTCTCGCGGTTTCCGGAGGGCCCGATTCGGTGGCCCTGCTTGCCCTCCTGTCCAAACTTCGCCGAAAATACCGCCTCGGGCTGAACGTGGCCCACCTCAATCATGGATTTTTGCCGCGCCAGGGGAGGCGCCACGCCCGGTTTACGAAAATACTCGCGAGGGAATTTCGGGCGCCGTATTACGAGAAAACGGTGGCCCTGCGTTCTCTGGCAAAAAAGCTGCGCCGCTCGCTTGAGGAAACCGGCCGTGTGGCGCGTTACCGGTTCTTTGAAGAGGCGGCCGCCCGGGCCGGATGCGGGAAAATCGTCACGGCCCATACGCTCGATGACCAGGCGGAAACGGTGCTGATGCGTCTGGTGCGCGGGACGGGGATCCGGGGACTCGGCGGGATTCCGTTCAAAAGAAAGTCCGGACGGTTTGAGGTGATTCGGCCGCTGCTCAACTGCAGGAAGAAAGACCTTGTTTCTTTTTTGAAGGAGTCCGGGATCAAGTATTGCTCGGACCGAAGCAACCAAGACCCGCGTTTTTTCAGGAACCGGATCCGCCGCCGGCTCCTGCCCTGGATCGAGGCCCATGGCAATCCCGGAATCAAAGAGGCGCTGGCCTCGCTGAGGAATATTTCGGAGGAAATCCAGGGCCATCTCGACGCCGTTTCGGCCCGCGCTTTTAAAAAATGCCTTCTGAGGCGGAGCCGGGCAAGACTTGTCTTGGACGAGGCCCGTCTCCGCCGCCTGCCCCCGGCCGTTTTGAAAGAAGTTTTTCTGCGGGCCGCCGGGTCTTTGGTCGGGCATACCAAAAAAATCGACTACGCGCATCTGGAGGCCCTGGCCGATCTCCTGAAATCCCCGAATACCTCGCTCCAAACCCACTGGCCGTCAGGACTGGTGGTCAGAAAACGCCGCGGCCGCCTTGAATTTTTGTCCCGCAATTGACACCCCCCTGAAATAAGACTATAATTCAAAAACGTTTATCGGAGTGGCCGCCGCGATTTTGCCGAGTTCTAAGAACGTGGTATTATTTGTCTTACGGCGGTTTTGAGGGTGGGGCCGTTTCCGGTTCAAGCGACAACCAAAGAAAGGAGGGGAGTGCATGTCCAAAGTTGAGCTCGGACCCAATGAGCCGCTGGAAAAGGCGCTGAAGCGTTTTAAGAAAAAAATCGAGCGCGAAGGGATATTGAAAGTGCTGAAGGCGAGAAAGCACTATGAAAAACCCAGCGAGATCAAACGCCGGAAAGCGCGCAGCAGCAGAAACCGCAGAAAGTTCTAAGGGGTTTGCCATGGGTGGGGGCCAGGAAGAGCCGGGAGAAGTCCCCGCGGAGAAGCGAGTGGACGAATCGTGGAAGAGCTCCGTCCAGGAAGAGAAAACCAAGGGCGATTCTCCGGCGACCGGCAGGACGCGCGAGCCCCTTCCTTCGGAACCCGATTTTTCCGAGTTCATTTCCAGCCTGGGGATGCAGGCGCTGGTGGCGCTCGGGGAGGTCCCCCATCCGTTGAGCCGGGAAACAAAAACCGATCTGTATCAGGCCAGGTATCTCATCGATACGATTGAGCTTTTGTCCAAAAAAACGCGGGGTAATTTATCCGCGGAAGAGGCGCTCATGACCAAAGAGCTTCTTTATGAGCTCCGCATGAAATTCGTCCGAAAATCAGGGGCCGCCTAGCATGGCCGGGCCGCTGATTTTCTTTTTATGTTTTGCCGCCGGCGCGGCGATCGGTTTTCTCCTTCAGGCCGTCCGGGTGGTCCGTCTGCGTGAGCGTGTCGCGCAGGGCGAGGCGCTGCTTGCCGCCGAACGGGGGCTCACGCAAAAACTCCAAAATGAATTCAGGCTCGCCGCCTCCGAGGAGCTCAGGGCCGCCGGCGAGCAGTTTCTTTCGGCCGCAATCAAAGACCTGCGTCAGGTCAAAACCGAGGCCGACGAGAGCCTCCATTTGAAAAATCAGGAAATCTCCCTTTCTTTCAGCCAGATCCGGTCCAAGATTGAAGAGTATCAGGCGCGCGTGAGAAATTTTGAGGACGAGCGCGGCGCGCTTTATGCGAAGCTCGAGAGCGCCTTGAAGCAGGTGCTTGAAGCGGAGCAGGCGGTTCGCAGCGAGACCGTGGGCTTGAAACGCGCGCTGACCACCGGTTCGGGGGTGCGCGGGAAACTGGGCGAGCGCGCGCTCCTGGATATCTTGGAACAAAACGAGCTCACGGCCGGGATTCATTTTGACACGCAGGTCACGCTCGGGACCGGCGACGGCGCCGACGTCCGGCCGGACTTTGTGGTGAAGCTGCCCGGGGACAAGCATCTGGTGATCGACTCCAAGGAAGTGACGGGGGAGTACGTGCTCGCCGAGGAGTGCGAAGACGAGGAGCGCCGGAGGGAGCATTACCGGAAGCTCGTGCAGAACATCCGCGAAAATTTTATGCGCCTGAGCCGCAAAGAGTATCAGTCGTTTGTCGATTCCGACGTCCCTTATGTCGTGATGTTTATCCCCAGCGAGGCCGCGATACGCGCCGCGTTCGCCACGGACCCCGGACTTTTTGAAGAGGCCTATCGCCGGAAGGTGATCATGGCGAGCCCCATGACGATTTTGCCGCTCATCCATCTGGTCAAATACAGTTGGCGGCAGCAGGGCATTACCAAAAATGCGGTGGAGTTGGGGGCCGTCGTCGGGGAACTGGGAGACCGTCTTTGTCATTTCATGGGGTATCTCAAGAACGTCCGGGACGGCATCCAGAAATCGGCCGACTCCTGGGACAAGGCGGTCGGCTCCTGGGACAGGCGTGTTTCTCCGCAGCTTGAGCGGGTCAAAGACCTGGGGGGCCGTCTCAAAGAACCGGAGGAGCTCGAAGCCATCCGCGCCGACCTGCGTCAGATCGAGGCCGGAGGCCCGAAGAAACCGCCCAAGATCCTGGTGGAGGAGTAGGGGGCATGGACGCCTTGATCGCTTCGTTTCCAAAAAATGAGACGGAGGAAATTCGGCTCGAGCTTCGGCAGATCCCTGCCCGCCGACAGGCGGGCGGCCGCCAGGAGGTGCTGGACATCCGCGTCTGGACGACGATTCCGGAGGCCGGCGAAAAAGTCCCGACCGGGCGGGGGCTTTCTCTCGAGGTCTCGCGTCTGGAAGACCTGAAAAAAGCGGTGTTGGACGCCGAGCGTTTTTTGGAAGAAAGGCGAAAGATGCCATCCCCATGAGCAGACTCCTCGAAGCCATCCAGAGGGGTCGGAAGGGGCCTTCGAAAGACAAGACAAACCGCGAGATGACCCAGGAGCAGCTCTCCGATATTTATTTCTCGGGCGCCGAAAAGGACCCCAAGTCCCAGCCCCCGCTCGTGATCAGGGTGGTCGAGGCTCCCCGATGGGCGTCGCTGGTTCCGTGGATCATCGCGTCGGTCGCGTTTCTGATCACGGCCTTCAGTCTTTTTTCCACGAAGCGTATTTTTGTGGACTTCCAGATCATCGACGAAAAGAATCCGTATTGGTCCGCGATCAACAACCCCGATTTCTCGCCGGAGACGCTGTCCCCCGTTGTCTCCGAACCGGTTGCGGCCGCGGCCGCCAAGGAGGAGGGGCGGCCGATGGCCTTGGAGAATCTCGTGTTTGAGGGCGCCGCCAGGCTCAAGAGTTCCAAAAATAAACAGGGGCTCACGCTCATCAACAGTTCGCTTGCCCCCTTTGCCCGCGCGACGCTTCCCTTTGACAGTCCGCTCAATCTGACCCGCGCGAAGATCGTATTTTATGCCCGGGGGGCGCGAGGGGGCGAAAACGTCGCGGTGGCGTTCAAGGACACGGGGAGCAATCTGGCGTTTACGCGCGGCAAGGTGTACCCCTTTCCGGGGGGCCTGACGACCCGCTGGCAAAAAGCGGAGATCTCTCTTTTGGATTCCGTCCCGGGATTTGACAAAACCCAGGTCGTGAGTGTAAGATTGGACTTCGGCTCCAAGGACACGGAAAATAAGCCGGGGGATGTCGTTTTCATCAAGGACCTGAGGGTGGTCACGCTTGACTGAAACCCACGCGATCGCGATCTCCAACCAAAAAGGGGGCTGCGGAAAAACGACGACCGCCGTCAATCTGGCGGCGTCTCTGGCTTCCTTGGGCAAGCGGACCCTGCTGATTGATCTTGACCCCCAGGCCCACGCGACGTTCGGGCTTGGCGTCCGCGGCGAGAGAAACACCCCCTCCGTTTACAACGTCCTGACCGAGCAGCCGGACCGCAAGAAGAGTTTTCTGGAAGACGTGATCATTCCGATCGACGAGCGTTTCGATCTGGTGCCCTCCCACATTCTTCTCAGCACGATCGAGCAGGAATTCACCAACAAGGAAGAATCCGTTTCCAAACTCCACGAGGCCTTGAAAAGCCTTTCGTTCCCTTACGAATACGTCGTGATCGATTGTCCGCCGAGCCTCGGCTTCCTGACGTTTAACGCGCTCCGCGCGGCCCAGACCGTTCTGGTGCCCGTGGACTTGGGTTCTTTCGCGCTGATGGGAGTGGATAAATTGCTCAGCATGGTGGAGCTCATCCGCGTGAGGCTTTCGCACACGCCCAGGATTTATGCGCTCCCGACGCTTGTGGACATGCGGACCCGCTTCGCCAAACGCATGATGGAGGAGATTCGCGGATCTTTCGGCGAGCATGTCCTAAGCACCCCCATTCACCAAACGGTGAAGGTCAGGGAGTCTCAGGCCCAGGGGGTGCCGCTCGTCAGGCTCGACGAGAAATCCCGGGGCGCGGTGGATCATCTCTTGTTGGCGCAGGAAATCCTGAGCAAAACCCAAGGGGTGCGCGTCTCCCCGGCCCTGAACGGCGATCGCTCCGCCGCGCTTTCCAATTTTTTGAGGGAATTCATGTTTCGCGCCCAGGGGGCCAGAGAGGTGCATCTGGTGGGGGACTTCAACCATTGGCAGGTGTCGCCGGAGTCCTTGTTGTGGCAGAAAGAAGGGGGCGTCTGGCAGAAAAGGGTATTTTTGGAGAGGGGGCGTTATCGCTACAAGTTTGTCGTCGACGGAAAATGGCTCACCGATCCTCAGAACGACCTCCTCGAACCGAATCCTTACGGGGGGCTTGATTCGGTGCTCGAAATCGAGTAGCAGTCCGCTGAAAAAGCCTCATCTGCTGCGTTGCTCGGTCGCTCGCTTGTGCGGCGCTATTCCCATAGCGCCTCCGCGCTCGCTTCCTCGCGCCTTGCATCTGAGGCTTTTTCAGCGGACTGCTGGTAGTTTGCCAAAAGCCCCTCACCATTGCCCGGTCGCTTCCGCCACAGGGCGTCGGCGGACCCGTCCTCGCGAAGCGCGAGGCGGGCGCTTGCGCGACGCTATTCTCATTCTGGTTTGCGGTCTCCTGGGTTTTCTCGGCGCGGGTCCGGCGGTCGCGGCGGACCGGGGCCGCGTTCCGCGTCTGGTCGAGCGCGTCATCGACGGAGACACGGTGGTGCTTGACGGCGGCGAGCCGCTTCGTCTGATCGGCATCAACGCCCCGGAATACCAGCCGCACAAACACCGCATCGATCCCTACGGGAAAGAAAGCGCCGCCTGCGCCCGACGGCGTCTCGACGGCAAAAAAATTTTTCTGGAATACGACATCGAGCGCCGGGATAAATACAAGCGCACGCTTGCCTACGCGTATTCCGGCGAGGGGGAGCTCGTCAACCGCGCGCTGGTCGCCGAGGGCTGCGCCAAGGCGGGGTATTATCCCCCCAATGGGCGACACTATCGGGCGATCAAGGAAGCCGAAAAGGAGGCGAAGGCCCGGCGCAAAGGATTGTGGGCCGTGGTTGATTAATTGCGCCGCCGACGTTAGAATGGTCCGATGATTAAAGAAGCCAAGATATCCTCCATCGTCTCGCTTTTTCCGCTGCCTCAGTACGTCGTGGTGCTGGAGGACAAAGAGAAGACGCGTCTTGTCCCGATCTGGATCGGCGTGAGCGAGGGCAATGCGATCGCGCTCGAGATGCAGGGAGAAAAATTTCCGCGCCCGTTGACTCACGACCTCCTGGTCAATTTTATCAAGCTCCTCGGCGCGGAGGTGGAGAAGGTCGTCGTCACCGATTTGCGGGACAATAGTTACTACGCGCTGATCTTTGTCCGTCATCACGGCAGGATCATCGAGGTGGACGCGCGGCCTTCCGATTCCCTGGCGCTGGCCGTGCGTCTTGGCTGCCCGATTTACATCGATGAAAAAGTTCTTAAAAAATGCCCGCTCATCAGCAGCCGCATCACCGACGAGGAGGTCGAAAAATTCAAAGAGGCTCTGAAGACCCTGACCCCCGAGCAGTTTTTTAAGAGCCTCGAGGAAAGTCCGGCCCCCGAAGAGCCCTCGGTAGGCAAAGGTTTTCCGGAAGAAGAGAGGGAAGGGGAAGAAGACGATGAGGACGAGGAAGACGACGAAGAAAAAAATTAGGGCGTTTTTTTGTCCCGCTTTGGCTACGACTTATTAAAACTCCATGTCTATGTTTATCCATTCATGCTTTTTTCTTTATTTTTTCTTACGGATTTGGTATTCTGACTAAGAGCTTTATTTAATATTCAGCCTTTTTAATTAATCATGGTGGATCTGGGGGAAAGCCGCTATTTTAACCACTAGATCTGGTGTGGGAGTTTATATAGGGCCCAAGAACATCTGCGCCGCCGAGGTGCGGAAGAACTTTGGCCAGTTTCAGCTCGCCAAATTCGCGGAACTGCCGTGGACGCATGACCCTTCCGCCGATCCCGCGGAAAAGAATTCGCTTTCGCAAAAAATCAGAGAGGCCCTGTCCAAGGCGGGGATCCAAACCACGGCTTTGGCATGCGGCCTGTCGGGCAAGGAAGTGATCGTCCGTTATTTGGACATGCCGCTCCTGCCCAAAAATGAGCGCAAGACCGCGGTCCGTTACCAGGCGCAGAAGTACGTGTCTTTCGAGATGAAGGAGCTGCGCTACAGCTTTGACATTCATGTCGACCGCCAGGCCAAAAGAATGAAGGTCCTTTTCCTGGCCGCCAAAAAAACCGTGGTGAGCGACTACCTGGCGCTTTTGAGCTCCATCGGCCTCAAGATCTCCGCGCTGGAACCGGCCGCGCTCTCGCTTATCCGCGCGCTTTTTTACGCGGCCCCCTCGAAGAATGCCGATCCGGCGCTCATCCTCGACGTGCACAATGACGGGGCGGTCAACATCGTGATTTCCAGGAGCGGCATGATCCTGCTTTCGCGGGACTGCAACATTTCGAAATTCGCGGAAAATCCGCAGCCGCTCGATTTCGCGTCGCTGGCCGGCGAAGTCCGGCTGACGCTCAATTATTTTTCGAGAAATTTCGCCGGAGAGAAAATCACCCATGTGGTGCTATGCGCGGACGACGCCCCGGAGATCGGGGATTGGGAGGAACGGCTGCGTGGGGAATTCGGCATCCCCGTCGGGCACGGGACCCCGTCCGGCCTGACGCTCCCCCGGCAGGCCTGGTTTTCATCCCCGATGCTTATCGCCGCGGGGCTTGCGATGCGCGAGGCGGATGAAACGGAAAGCGCAAAATTAAATTTGACCCCCGAGGGATCGGAAAAAGAACCCGCGGAATCCGAGGCGATGTTCGCCGGATCGGAAAGGGAGGTTTTCAAGCGGTGGGTCTCAGGACACGCGGCCGCCGTCGCGGCGTCGGTCTTGGCGGCGCATTTCCTCGTGGGTTTCCAGACCTCCGCGCTGCGCGGGCAGGTTTCCCGGACCGCCCCGCTTGCCGAGCTGCGCCAAAAAGAGAGCGGGCTTGCCAGAGAGAACGATTTTTTACGCGCGCTGACCGCCGACAGGACCTATCTGACGACAAAGATGGGGGAGATGGCCCGCGTCGTTCCCGTCCCGGTTCAGCTTTTGTCGTGGCGGTACAGGAATGAAGAGACCGAAACGGCGGGCGAGGCCGTTTCCTCCGAGATTCGCTGGGAGGTTCTCGCGGACAACGCCGGCACGGCGCTTCTTGAGACGAACCGGCTGATCAATGTCCTGCAGGGCAATCCGGGTTTCATGGCCGGATTCAGCCAGGTCAGGATGGGCTCGAGCCAAAGCGGCGCGGGAGGGCGGGTCTTCGAAATCGAGTGCCTTCCCGCCGGCGCCGCGGCGGGAGATTAACGCGACCGTGGAGCTTGAGCCCCAAAAAAAACTTTACCTCGTCGGCGCCGCGATCTGGGTCGGAGGGCTCTTTTTGGGATGGAGCTTTTTTCTCGGCGGGGATCTGCAGCAACTTTCGGCGGCGCGCACGGCCAAAAAAGAAGAGGCCGAGAAACAAGTCGTTCTGAAAAACATCGCCGAGTTGGAAAACAAAGCGCTTGCCTACCGGGCGCGGCTCGCCAAAAGCAAGGAGGTCTCATGGTTTGTGGAGACGCTCAGCCGGGCGTCGGAGAAGGCCGGCGTCCGCATCGACTCGATTTCGTCCCCGGCGAGTCAAGGAGTCGGCCGGTATGAAAAAATATCTTTGCGTTTGAATGCCGTCTGCGGGTATCATGAGCTCGGGGATTTTGTGGGCCAGATCGAAAGCGATGAGAGGCTCATGAAGGTGAGCGAGATGGCCCTTGAGAAAAAGAAAGGCGGCGCGGCGGACGGCCTGGACGCGACGCTGGTCGTCAGCGTGTTTCGCGCAAGGTGAGCCATGAAAAAAAGAGCGCTTCTCTTTCTTGTCGTTTTTTCGGCGGCGGCGGCGATCCCGGCGGCGGCGGTGGAGTATCTCGGGAAGGCGTACCGGGATCCTTTTGGCCTGACTCCGGGAACCGGGCGGATCGCGAAGGGGCCTGTCTCCGGCCTCAAAGCGCAGGGGATCGTGTGGAATACGGAGAACCCCCGGGCGATCGTCAACAACAAAATGGTGAAGATCGGAAGTAAAATCGGCTCGGCGGTGGTCACGGGAATAGACAAAAAAGGCGTGTGGATTCGGGAAGCGGACCAGGAGTTTATACTCCGCCCGGGCGGGAAGGAGACCCCATGAGAAAAGTCAGATCGGTTGTGAGCCTAATCGTCTTCGCGTCTTTTTTTGCCACGGGGGTGTGCTGGCCGACGCAGGCGTCGTTCAGCCAACAGGCCGGCTATGTTTCCGATTGGGTCTCGGACCAGACGCCTCCCCCCGTTCCCGCGCAGACGGTGTCCATGAATTTTGACTTCGTTTCGAGCGAAGAGGTGGAACAAAAGAAAGTCACGGTTTATTTCGAGAACGTGCCGATCGACGACGCGCTGGACAACCTGATTGCCGCCAACAACCTTCGCTACAAGCAAAAAGAGGGGAGCAGGGTGTTCATCGTTTACCCCGCCGATGCGGATATCGGGGACCTTGAAACGCGCGTTTTTCATTTGAAGTTCGCGAGGCTTTCCATCTCGCCGCTGGATATCGGAGGCGGGAAGGTGATTAGCGATCTAACGGCGTCTGAATCCAGTCAGGTGGGAACGGCGCTCACGACGACCAACGTGATCACGCCGTCCTCCGGCTCCAATGCCAGTTATGGCGGAAGCGCGTCATCGGACGGGGGGTCAAACGGTTCGTCCGTCGGCGTCTCTGCGGCCCGCGGAATTGACATTCTTGTTTCGAAACTCCTGTCCAAGAGGGGGGGCGTCACCTCGGATATCAGCACCAATACCCTGGTGGTGACGGATACCGTGGACAAATTGAATGAAATCGCGAAGGTCATCGAGACGCTCGATGTTCCGGCGTCTCAGGTGAGCCTGGAGGTCCATCTTTTGGAAGTCAGAAAAGATCTGCTGGATGATATCGGAGTGGATTGGGGCGGCACCAACGGCGCTTTGGGCGTGTTGACCGGCGCCAGCATGGCAACCACCTTTCCTTTTAACGCGACAAGCATTTTCGGGGGAGGACTCAATGCCAGCGGCGCAAAAGTGGCCGGCACGGCGGCCAACCCCCGAACAGTCACGCCAAGCACCTTGGCCATGGCAAACCTCACGGCGACGTTGCGCTACATTACCTCCCGCACGGACGCAAAGGTGCTGGCCGAGCCGCGCGTTCTGACACAAAACAACGAAGCGGCGATCATCAAATTGATGACCAATACGACCGTTCAGGTGATCAGCACGACCGTCAACCAGGAAGGTTCCGCGACTGCGCTCTCGCAGTCATCGGTTCCTCAGCGCGAGCCGGTGGGGATCACGCTCAAGATGACCCCTCAGATCAACAAGGAGGATGGGTCTGTGACCCTTTACGTCGAGCCGACTGTCTCAACGGTCTCGGCCGCAAGCTTAAATTCAAGTTACTACGATCCGACGACCCGCACGCTTCGGACGACGGCGCGCGTAAAAAACCACGAGACGCTGGTGATTGGGGGACTTCTCGACAGCAACCGAAAGACCAGAGAGAAACAAGTGCCGTTTTTGGGGGATATCCCCTTCCTTGGAAATGCGTTCAAGTATACGGACCGTGACGATATCGACAGGGAACTTGTGATTTTTATCACCCCGCACATTGTCGAGGACTCAGACCGCATTTCCAGAAACAAGACGGGCGCGTTCGCCGAAAATCTGTCGCTTAAGCGCGCGCTCAATAGTTTTAAAGACCAGGAGATGGATTTGTCGATGGGGCCTTATGAGGAGTTGGAGCGCGACCGCCAGCAGGTCTATTTTCCCCGCAAGAAAAGCCGCGTCGGTCCGCTCGTGGAAAGCGAAATGAACAAGGCCCTCGGCAACGTCAGCCCCGGGAACGCGAGAGAGTAGCCCTCGTCCCCCGATGGCCAAGCCCTATTTCAAACTCGGGGAAATTCTCTTAAAAGAAGGCTTGGTCACCGAAGAGGATCTCGCCAAGGCCGTCGAGGCCCAAAAGAAAACCCCCGGCGGATTTATCGGGGAGGTCCTCGTCAAATCCGGGATCGTCTCCGAGGAAGACATCGTCAAGGCCCTGAGTCGGCAGCTCGATGTGCCCTGCGCGGTGAAGGACCCCGATCTTCTGAGACTCGCCCCCGACGAAGCCATCGCCAAGCTTATTCCCGAGGCCTTTGCCCGCAAGCACCGTCTTCTGCCGCTGGCCCGTCGGGGGAATACGCTGACGGTGGCCTTCGCCGACCCGACGGACCTGGTCCTTCTGGATAACGTGAAGAAGATGAGCGGGTGCCAGATCCGCCGCGTGATCGCGACGATGAAGGACATCCACGAGGGGATCGGGAGGTTTTACGGCGAGGGGGGGATGCTGAAAACCGCGATCGAGGCCTCTTACGCGGCGCCCGAAGAGATCTCCGAAGACGCCAGGGCCGAGGATCAGCTGTCGCTGGACGTCGTCGAAAAGGCCGCCGAGGCGCCGGTAATCCAGCTGGCGGATCTCCTCGTCCGCCAGGCGATTAAGACCCGGGCGAGCGACATCCATATCGAGCCCCGGCCCGATTCGTTCGCGATTCGCTTCCGCATCGACGGCGTTCTTCACGAGATCCCCCCGCCGAGCCGGTCGATGTATCTGCCGCTCGTCTCGAGGCTCAAGATTCTCTCCAAAATGGACATCGCCGAAAAAAGACTGCCGCAGGACGGGAGCTTCAACGCGAAAATCGACAACCGCCTCATCGATTTCCGCGTGTCGACCCTCCCCACGATTTTCGGCGAGAAGATGGTGCTTCGTATCCTCGACCGCTCCGCGGTCCCTCTGGAATTGGAGGCTCTGGGGTTCGACCCCGCCCAGCTTGAGACGTATCGCCGAATCATTCACAAACCCTATGGCATGGTCCTCATCACGGGGCCGACCGGCAGCGGCAAGACCACCACACTCTACGCGGCGCTTAACGAGCTGAATACCCCCGACAAAAACGTGCTGACGATCGAGGACCCCGTCGAGTACAAAATGCCCGGGATTAACCAGGTGCAGGCCAAATCCTCCATCGGGCTTGATTTCGCGCGGGGGCTCCGGGCCTTTTTGAGGCAGGACCCCGATATCATTCTGGTCGGCGAGACCCGCGACGCGGAGACCGCCCAGATCTGCATCCGCGCCGCGCTCACGGGGCATCTGGTGTTCAGCACCCTTCACACCAACGACGCGCCCTCGTCGATCAGCCGCCTCGTCGACATCGGCGTGGAGCCTTTTTTGGTGTCCTCGTCGCTCCTTCTGGTCATGGCCCAGAGGCTTGTCCGCAAGCTCTGCCCCCAATGCAGGGAGGCCTACAAGCCCAATCCCAACCGGTTTCCCAAGCGTTTTGTCTGGGAAAAAGAGACCCTCTACCGGGCGAAGGGCTGCGAGGCCTGCGCGAAGACCGGGTATCTGGGGCGCACCTCGATCCACGAGATGATGGTGATCTCCGAGCGCCTGCAGGAGCTTATCACCCAGAGGGCTTCGACGGCGCTCATCCGCATGGAGGCCCGCAAGGGGGGGATGGTCTCTCTCGAGGAGAGCGGCTACGCCAAGGTGCTCGCCGGGGTCACCTCGCTTGACGAGGTCACCCGCGTGACGCTCGCCGAGGAATAAACGCGATGCCGACCTTCGCCTACGCCGCAAGGACCGAAAAGGGGGAGGCCGTCCGGGGGGAGGTCGACGCCGCGGAAGAAAGCATCGCCGTCGCCATGCTGCAGGGAAGGGGCCTGATTCTCACGCGCATCGTTGAGAGAGGCGCCGCCCCGGCCCGCGGCGAGTCCCGGGAAAAAAAGAAACGCCACCGGCGAATCCGGTCCGGGGACCTTCTTTTTTTCATCCAGCAGCTCTCCATTCTTCTGGATTCCGGAATACCGCTTCTGCGCGTGCTTGAGATCCTCTCGACGCAGACCGAGAGCGCGGGGCTCTTC
>JACPAX010000004.1:15129-27226 GCA_016180585.1 Candidatus Omnitrophota bacterium
GATCGAGGAGATGCGGGCCGACGTAAAGAGCGGGGCCACTTTCAACCGCGCGATCGCCAAACAGCCGAAGCATTTTCCGGTATTTTGGGCGCCCGTGGTGGAGGCCGGCGAAGAAAGCGGCAATCTCACGCGGGTGCTGAATCAGCTGGGGAAAAGCCTCGAGGCGAGCATCGGATTCAAGCGAAAAATCGTCTCGGCGATGTTTTATCCCTGCGTGATTATCGGCGTCGCGATCGTGGCGGTGCTGGTGTTTCTTCTTAAAATTATCCCTATTTTTTCAAGGGTTTACGCGAGCTTCAACGCCGAGCTTCCTTTTTTCACGCGCGTGGTGCTGGGGGTGAGCGAGGGGTTGCAGCGATTTTTCTTCATCTGGGCGGCCGGGATAACGCTGGCGGTTTACCTCTTTCGCCTGTTTCTCAAGACGCCCCGGGGCCGCGCCTGGTTTGACCATTGGATTCTGGGCGTCCCGCTGGTCGGAGAGATTATGAAGGACGCCATTCACGTGAGGACGGCGCTAATTCTCTCGACGCTCCTCGAGGGGGGGCTGAATCTGATGAAGACCCTCGACATCGCGGCCAGGGTGTCCGGCAACGTCGTCTACGGGGAGGCCCTCCGGAAAATCATCACGGAGGTGCAGCAGGGGAAAAGTCTCGGCGCCTCGTTTTCCAAAAGCCCCCACTTTTCCCATATGATGGGGGAGATGATCACGATCGGCGAAGAAAGCGGAAAGCTCGCGTCCATGCTGGAGAAGGCGGGGAATCACCACGAGACGCGGATCGACACGACCGTGGCCCGGATCGGGTCTCTGATCGAGCCCGCGATCATCATCGTCGTGGGGGCGGTAATCGGGTGCCTCGTCGTGAGCATGTTTCTGCCCATTTTCAATCTGGCCAATATCGTGCAATAATAAACACAAGAAAATTGCTTTATTGAGATTGAATTTTACTGGAAGGAGTATATACTTGTTGGTAGAGAGTAAGGAGGGCGGTGCCTGTACGGGCTTTTTAAAAAGATGCGGCGGCTTGCTTTTAAACGGAGGGGGAGACCTATGAAGAGGAACCAAAGAGGCTTTACGCTGATCGAAATCCTGGTCGTCCTTGTGGTGTTGGCGGCCTTGATGGGTCTGGCCATACCCAGCTATATCAATGTTGTGGAAAAATCAAGGCGGCAGGAAGCTTTGACTGCTCTGGGGGCGGTCAAAGAGTCCTCGCAGAGAGCTTATGGGACGAACGGAGTGTATCCGACGGCTGTCGACTTTGCTCAGCTGGATTTTGACCCCAATGCGCAAACGGCCGCCGGAACGCAAAGGCATTTTAATTATGGGATCGTGTCAGGAGACCAGGCATTTACTGTGACGGCTACTAGAAACAGCTGGCAGTTTCCGGCTTTTGGGGCCAGGGCTTGTGTGATTGCGATAGACCAAACTGGAGCTGTGACGATAACAGAAAATGACGAAGATCCGCCAGCTAGCACCCAAGCTTGAGATATTTGGCCTGAAAGTTTAAGCGGTGAAAAAACGGCGGGGTTTTACGCTGACTGAAATTCTGGTTGTTCTGGTCGTCTTGAGCGCTTTGGCGGCCCTGGCCATTCCGGGCTATTTTCGAACGGTTGAGCTGGCGAGGGCCAATGAGGCCAAGGTGAATCTCGAGACCATCGACGCCGCCGAGCGCTTTTATTATATCAACCACGGCAACCAGTTCTGGCCTCCGGCCGGCGCGTCGCCCGCCACCACGGCCGCGGCGATCAACGCGGGTCTGGGCACCGAAATCAGCGCGGCGCATTATTCGATTCAGGTCTCCTCCACCACCGCGCCCGCCTACAGCGCGACCGCCACGCGCATCGGCCGGCCCGCCCCCGCCAAAAGCTACACGGTCTCGCGCACCGGCAGCGGCTCCACCACGACGAGGACCGACGATTTCCCGGACGGGGCGGGGTCGTTCACATGAGGGGGGCTTTCAAGCCCCCAAGTCCCGGATTGACGATGGTCGAGGTTCTCACCGCGATGATTCTCCTGGCGACGGTCGGGGTGGGGCTGCTCCTTGTCTTTTTGAACCTGGGCCGGTTGACCCAGGGCTCGGCCAGGCAGAATCGGTTTGCGGCGATGGCGGAGGACAGGGCGCTGAGAATGAACAATGCCGTGGGGGTGAAGGGCTTCGCTTCCGGGGGCGCTCTGGCGGTGGGTCAATATCCCGCGCCGGGAACTTCCGAGAGCGTAGACGGGGTGTTCCGCAAGTGGGAAGTGAAGGCGGTCTCCGGCAAGGCCTATCGAAAGGCGGAAATCACAGTTTCCGACACCGCATGAGGAGGCGGGCGGGCGGCGTCACGCTGGTTGAGATTTTGGTGGCTTCTCTTCTTGTGTCGCTTGTCTTCCTTGCGGCCGCGACGCTTTATCTTACCGCGATGAAGTTTCTTAAGACGGCGTCTTCGGGCCAGGCGGAGGGGGTCAATCTTGACCACCGCCTCGCCGTCGCCATGATCGAGGACCCCGTGTTCGCGGCGAACCTGCTTGATTTCGGCGGTGAATTCCAACTGGACGCCGTCACCAAGGGCTATCGTCAGCTCAAGGTGAGAGTCGACAATCCCAAGTTTACGCTTTTCAACAAGGCCGGGGACGACTGGCACGTGTACGGGTTTGTCGCGGAGCCCGACGGGACCCATTACAGCCTGCGCGGGTGGAAAACTACGCCGTCCATGGTCCCCGCCGACCCTTCCTGGAGGCCGCCAGACGCGGCCGCCGCCGATCCCGAGCTCGTGCCGGGTCTTCTGCTCGATCAAAACGCGGCCTTCATCAAAATTGACCCCGCGCCCTCGGGGAGGGCCAGGATCGTGAGGATCCAGCTTTTGAAAGACGCCGCCAACCCGCAAAATTCCGTATGGCGGGACGTCGCGGCGGAGGCGATGACCAAATGATTCTTTTGAGCCGGGATTCCGCGAGGGGCGCCGCGCTGACCGTCGCGATCATCGTCATTATTATCGTGAGCCTGCTTGCCGTTTATGCGTTCTCGGCCGGCTTTAACCAGTCGCTCCTGGCCGGGAGGATGGGGGGAGTCAGTCAAATCCAGCGTTACTGGACCGCGCGGTCCGGCGTCATCGACGCCACCGAACGGATAAGGCGCAATGTCGTCGCCTTGAATCCGACGGGTTCTCTCGGCGGCGGCCGGGGAAATAACTTCACGAACGCGTCTTGGGACCCCCCGCCCTATTACCTCAATCTGGACAACGACCAGACCAACACCGGCAGCCGGCCCTCCGGCCCCCGCGTTGCGCTCGTCGACATCGGCCCGGTCAATACCGCCGATTCCTCTTACCCGCGGGGCGTGCGCAAGATTGAATCCACGGCGGTCTGATTTGCCAAAGCTCATCAACTTTTTTTTAAGCCTTCTCGGGCTGGCCGTGACCGTCAAGCTCGCCGCCGTGCATACGGCCCTGATGCGCGGCGAGCTGACGGGGGGAGCCGCTTGCGGGTCAGGGACGGGCGTGTTGGACTGCCATGCCGTGGCCCTCAGCCCCTGGGCGTCTTTTTTGGGGTTTCCGCTCGCCTACTGGGGCATCCTGGGATATGCGGCGGCGCTCGTTCTTTCCATCGTCTCCCTGCAGTTTAAAGCCTCCGCGGAAAAAGCGCTGCTCTGCCTGGCCGCGCTTGCCGCTTTCTCGGTGGCGGTGGACCTGTATCTGTTTTTTGTGATGTGGCGCCAGATTCACCGCCTCTGCCTCCTGTGTCTGGCGACCTATGGGGTGAACGCCGCGCTGCTTCTGGGTTCCGCGGTCGCATGGGGTAAATCGCCGAGAGAATTTTTAAAATCCCTGCCCGGGTCCCTGGCCGCTTTTTTCCCGGGTCCCGAAAAGCCGGTGGCGTGGTTTTTTTTCGGGGTCACCGCGACCGTCGCCGCGGGAATTTTCTCGTTTTATATCCTTCTTTCCCAATTCAATCAAAAGGAGCTGCGTCGCCAGGTCGCCGATTTCGTCCAAAAAACGCCCGCCGTCGAGACGCGCCCTGGAGACTCGCCGACCCGGGGAGGCCGGACGCCCGCCCTGCGCGTCGTCGAGTTCAGCGATTTTTTATGCCCGGCCTGTCAGAAGGCCTCGCGTTTTAACGAGGTGATGCTGGGGGCCTACGCGGACAGGGTGGCCTTCACTTTCAAACACTTTCCGATGAGCGTGGATTGCAACCCCGCCGTCAAGGAAAATTCCCATCCCGCGGCCTGCCGGACCGCGGAGGCGGCGGCCTGCGCCGGGGAGCAGGGAAAATTTTGGGAATTTCACGACCGGGTCTATCAAAAAGGCCCGGAGTACAAGATCGAAGCGCTTCCGGAGGATATCCGGGCCGTCGGCCTTGACGGGCGGAAGTTCGAGGAGTGTCTGGCCGGCGGACGTGGAAAAAAAATAGTCCAAAACGACGTGGAGGAGGGGGCGCGCCTTAACATACGGCAGACGCCCACCTATCTTTTGAACGGCATCTATGTCGAGGGGACCATGACCCCCCCGGTTTTTGAGGCTTTTTTTCAGGCCATCGGCGAAAAGAGCAAAAAAGGGGGGCCGAAGACACCGTAAACCGGCCGCAAAACCCAAAATAATGATTGCAAATTTTTGGGATATCTTATAGATTAACACCATCATCGCGCTGTCTATTGTTAATTTTGAATTAATTGCGCTTAGCGGTCGCTTAGCGGTCGCTTAGCGGTCAGAGAGGGCCATGACGAATAATCGCGTATGGATTCTTTTTGCGGGTGTCATCCTTGTCGCGGGGCTGGGGCTTTTTTTGCTCTATGGTTCCCGCGAATCGGAGCGTAATCTCAGGCTTCAAAAGGAGCTCGAGCTCAACACCAAGATCGCCGAGCTTGCCCAGACCCAGTCCAGGCTCGCCTCGTTGACGGAGGACAAAAAAGAGCTCGAGGAGACGCTGGGCGCCAAGATCGGATCGCTCAACGCCCTCGTCAAGGATTACGACGAGAACATCAAGGCCCAAACTCAAAAAGCCCAGTCGGCGACCGCCGAAAATCAGGCTCTCCTGAGCCAGAACAAAGAGTTGGAAAGAAGAATCGACGAGCTTGGCCGGAGACTCGGCGATCTCCAAAGGGAGAAGACGGATCTGGAAGACCAGCTGAGAATTCTTGAAAAAAAGAGAAGGCAGGGCCGGAACGAGGCCTACGGGCCCGAAGCCGAAGCGGAGGAAGGGCCCGGAGACGATGAGGATGGAGCGCGGTCTTCCGAACCGGTAAGGCTCGGCAACATCGTGATCCAGCAGGCCTCGGGAAACGCCGCGTCCGTCCAAAACGTGAATAAACTCTACGGATTCATCGTCGTCAATGCCGGCACGCGCGACGGACTGGCCAGGGACTCGGTCCTCAACATTGTTCGCCATAAGAAAATCGTCGGAAAGGCCGTGGTCGAAAAGGCCAAGTCCAATATGTCCGCCGCGGTGATCCTTCCCGAATGGACCAGACAGGAAATAAGAATCGGCGATCTGGTCAGCCTGGCCTGATCCTTCGACGGGCTTTAGGATCCCGATGAAATACCTCCTCAAGACCAGCCCCCCACTCTCCGGGACAAAGATCGATTATCCAAAAGAGCTCAACGCGTCGCAGCTGGCCGTCGTGACGCAGGCGGAGGGGCCCTGCCTGGTCCTGGCCGGCGCCGGAAGCGGCAAGACGCGCACGCTCGTGTATCGCGTGGCCTATCTTCTGGAAAAGGGCGTGCGCCCCGAGGAGATCCTCCTCGTCACGTTCACGAACAAGGCCGCGCAGGAGATGAAGGGCCGCGTCGAGATTTTGCTCCAGACGAAGGCCAAGGGGCTCTGGTGCGGCACGTTTCACCACATCGGAAACCGGATTCTCCGCCGGTATGCGCGCGAGGCGGGTCTGGAGGCGGATTTCGGCATCCTCGACGAAGAGGACAGCCGGGACCTCATCAAGACCTGCGTCAAATCCCTCCCCTCGAAGCCGTCGGACGCGCGCTTCCCCAAGCCCGCCGTCGTGCATTCGCTCCTGAGCTTCGCCGTGAACGCGCGCAGGCCGCTTGAGGAGGTCGTCGCCAAAAACACGCCTTACTTTCTGCGGTTTGCCGGCGATTTTGAAAAGATCCGCCAAAAGTACGAGGAGAAGAAAAGGCGCACTCATAATCTCGACTACGACGACCTTCTCGTCAAGTGGATGGAGCTTCTCCGGTCTTCGGAGGGGGCGCGGCGAAGCCTGACGGGGCAGCTTCGCTATTGCCTCGTCGATGAGTATCAGGACACCAACCGCCTTCAGCATGAGCTGGTGAGCGTTTTATCGGGCCATCACCGGAACCTTCTGGTGGTCGGGGACGACGCCCAGTCGATTTACTCTTTCCGCGCGGCCGAGGTGAAGAATATCCTCGATTTTCCCGAGCGGCACGAGGGGGCGAAGATTTTCAAATTGGAGACCAACTACCGGTCGACCCAGACTATTCTCGCCCTGGCCAACGAGAGCATCCGCCATAACGTCCACCAGTTTCCGAAGACGCTCCGCAGCCTCGGCGCCGAAGGGGCCCTCCCGCAGCTGGTCCGGGTCCGGGACATGCGCCAACAGGCCGATTTTGTCGCGCAGAGGATCACGGAAATGCGCGAGGGCGGGATCGCCCTGCCGGAGATCGCCGTGCTTTTTCGGGCGCATTATCAGGCGGCGGAGCTCGAATTGGAGCTGGCCAAGCGCGGGATCCCGTACCTTGTCCGCGGCGGGATACGGTTTTTTGAGCAGGCCCACGTGAAAGATGTCCTGGCCTATTTGAGGATCGCGGCCAATCCGGCGGATGAATTGGCGTGGAGCCGCGCGTTGACGCTTCAACCGGGCATCGGCGCCGCTTACGCGGAAAGAATATTCGAGGAGGCCGAAAAAGCGGGGGGATCGCTGGAACGGGCGCTGGCGCGCGATTTCGGCGCCCATTTTTCCCCGAGGGTGAGAGACGGCCTGGGGTCTTTCAAGCGGACGATGAAGGCCGCGACCGGGGAGGAGGCCAAAGACCGTCCGGACCGGATGCTGGAAGAAGTGTTGGAAAATGGTTACAATAAGCACGTCCTCCTCAGCTTCGACAATGCGCAGGAACGCCTTGAAGATTTGAGGCAGCTTGTCAATTTCGCGCATACGTACAAAAACCTCAAGGACTTTCTGGCGGACGTGACGCTGCGGGAGGGCTTCCGCGGGGAATCGCTGGGGGAGGCCTCTTCGCCGGACGAGGCCTCCGAGGAGCTGGTGCTCTCCACGATCCATCAGGCCAAAGGGCTTGAGTGGCGCGCGGTTTTCGTTATACGGTCGGGACGGTCATCAACCGTCCTTCGATTTTTATCGAGGAGCTTCCGGCGCGGGTTTATGAGGAAGTCGAGGTCGAAGAGAGCGCCGAAGAGGAAACCATTTACCTGGATTAGGAAAGGCCGCTCAATGAGTCTTAATCGCAAGGGGGCGCTGGCGACGGTGTTTCTTGTCGTCGTGATCGATCTGATGGGATTCGGAATAGTCCTGCCGCTCCTGCCTTTCTATGCCTCGGAATTCCGCGTCTCGGCGGTGGGGATAGGGATCCTTTACAGCATCTACTCGCTGGCCCAGCTTCTTTTCTCGCCGGTATGGGGGCGTTTTTCGGACAGGGTGGGCCGCAGGCCCATTATGCTTCTGAGCACGCTGGGCGCGGCGCTGGCGTATCTTTTATTCGCTTTTTCCCATTCGTTTGCGATGCTTTTTCTTTCCCGCCTGATCGCGGGGGTCATGGGCGGAAACGTCTCGACGGCGCAGGCCTATGTCGCGGATGTGACCGAGGCCAAAGACCGCGCGAAGGGAATGGGTCTCATCGGCGCCGCGTTTGGCATCGGGTTTGTGATCGGGCCGGCGCTTGCGACCCTCCTCATTCACTCTTCGGTGCAAGAGGCTTTGGTGCGGATGAGCCCGCCGTTTGCGGCGGAATTTTTCTCGCATAACCCCTACGCGCTTCCGGGACTGTTCGCCGCGCTCCTGTCTTTCCTGAGTTTTATTCTTGTGCTGACGCTCCTTCCGGAGACGGCGCCTGTTCTCAAGAAGGGACAGGCCGCCCCCCGGACGACGCTTTTGGACCGGCGTTTTTGGGCCGGTCTCCGGGGAGGACCCGGGGCCTCGGAGAGGCGCCTTTTGCCCTATCTTCTCATCAGCCTTTTTCTCATTTCCGTCGGCCACTCGAGCCTCTATAGCGCGTTCCCGCTTTTTTGCAAACGACGGTTGAACCTTCCGCCGGATGCCGTGGGGCTTTTATTCACGGTGATGGGGATTATCGCGATACTCGTTCAGGGAGGGCTCATTCGGGTCCTGCAAAAACGGACGGATGAAAAGAAGCTCTACGTGACCGGCTGCGCCTTGATGGCCCTCGGCCTTTTCCTCATCCCCTTCGCGCGGTCGCAGGGGCAGCTCATCGCTTATCTGGCGGTGATGGCCCTCGGCGCCAGCCTCAATGGCCCCACGCTGAACAGCCTCATTTCCCAGCAGGCAGGCCCCTCGGAGATCGGAAGCCTGATGGGGATTTCGCAGGGGATGGCGGCGCTGGGAAGGGTGGTCGGGCCGACTTGGGGAGGAATTTTGTTCGGGTTGTCTTTTTGGGCGCCTTTTCTGGCGACGGCCGTGCTGGTATTTTTTACGGTTCTGATGGCGCTCAGGCTCGGATCGTCGGAAGCCGCGAAGACCCGATAATTGACAGCCCGCGCGGCATCTGCGATAATTCGAAGCTCAAGTTTCAAAGGAACTTATGGAAACGAATCCAAACGAGGGAAGAAAATTATTTTTCGGTCTTTTTATATTTCCTCTTCTCATCGCCGTGGGAATGGCGACGCTGCTCTGCGGGGCCGTTCTTTTGACCTCCGAGCGGGAAACGCCGGAGAGGCTTGTCGCCGCGATCAAAAGCGGCGCGCCCGGCAAGCGCTGGCAAAAGGCCTTTGAGCTCTCGAATGAGCTCAACCGTTCAACGGACGATTTACGCGACCAGGCCCTGAGGAATGAGCTGGTCTACCTCCTCCGGGACAGCGGGCGCTACGACGCGAAGACAAGAAGTTACATGGCCCTGGCGCTCGCTCATTTCAAGGATGAGGGCGCCGTCCGGGCCCTGCGGGAGGCGCTAACGGACCCCGATCATGAGGTCCGGCTCTATGCGCTGTGGTCTCTCGGAAAGCTCGGCGCCGCGGACGCGGTTCCCGAAATCGTTTCTTTCCTGGGCTCCGAAGATGCGGCGCTCAGAGCGATGGGGGCTTATGTCCTGGGGGCGATCGGCGACAAAAGCGCCGCGCCTCATCTTTTGCCTCTCCTGAAAGAGGCGTCGGCCGATGTGCGTTGGAACGCGGCGCTGAGTCTGGCGAGGCTTGGGGACGCCTCGGGCGCTCCGGCGCTTCTTGAAATGCTTGACCGCCGCGCGCTCCAGTCGCGCTTCGGGATGCCGGCCAAACGCGTGGAAGAGACGATGATCGGCGCCACCAAAGGATTGGCCCTGATCAAGAGCGAAGATTCCAAAAAAGCCCTTCAGGCCCTGGCGGAGCGCGACGAAAACCTCAAAGTCAGACAGGCCGCGATGAACGCGATTCGGGTCCAGGAAACACAGGGGGTTTTGTCCGATGGCTGAAGAATCTCAAATGGACCGTCGAAGTTTTCTGTCGTGGTTTGGCATGGCGTGGCTTGCTTTTGCGGCGGCGACGACGGGGGCGTTGTCGATCGTGCTGCGCGCCCTTTTTCCGAACGTCGTTTTTGAGCCCCCGACCTCGTTCAAAGCGGGCCTTCCCGCCGACTATGAAATCGGGACGGTGGATGAGCGCTGGAAAGAAAAATACGGAGTTTGGATGATCCGGACGCCGGAGGGGATTTACGCGCTGGCCACGATTTGCACGCATCTGGGGTGCACGCCCAACTGGCTGGCCGCCGAAAATAAATTCAAATGCCCCTGCCACGGCAGCGGTTTTTATAAGACGGGCATCAACTTTGAGGGTCCGGCGCCCAGGCCCCTGGAGAGGTACCGTATCGCCCTGGCGGAAGACGGCCAGATCCTCGTGGATAAAAGCAGGAAATTTCAGCAGGAAAAAGGGGAGTGGAACAACCCCGAATCATTTTTAAACCTCTAGTCTAAAGAGGAGACCCGGAGAAACGCATGCCAGAACCCGAAAAGAAACCCAGGCTTGATCTCGGAAAATTCATTACGGAGTCGCAGCTCTATAAGTCCATGTTCCGGCACGGCTATTCCACGTCCGACCGCGACCGCGCGCTTTCGGTGATGACCAACGTATTTTTCCATCTGCACCCGGTGAAGGTGCGCAAATCCGGGGCGAGGTTCGGATTCACCTGGTGCGCCGGCGGGCTTTCGTTTTTCGTGTTTCTGACGCTCGTCGTGAGCGGCATCCTCCTTATGTTTTATTACCGTCCGACCGTCGAATACGCGTACAACGACATCGTGGCGCTTCGCGAGCACGTGCCGTTCGGCATCATGCGGGAGCTGCACCGTTGGGGCGCTCACGCGATGATTATCACGGTGTGGCTCCACATGTTCAGGGTGTTCATGACGGGGTCCTACAAACCTCCCCGGGAGTTCAACTGGGTGATCGGCGTGATCCTGCTCGTCCTCACGATGCTCCTGAGTTTCACCGGATACCTCCTGCCGTGGGACCAGCTGGCGATGTGGGCGATCACGGTGGGAAGCAACATGGCCCGGGCCACGCCTTTTTTGGGGCACGAGGGGCCGGGCGCCGCGCTCCTTTCGATCGGGGACATCCCGCTCGTCCATTCGGGCAGTGACGTGCGGTTCGCGCTGCTCGGAGGGCGTTTTGTCGGGGCGGGGGCGTTGCTTCGTTTTTATATTCTGCACTGCGTGGCGATCCCGACGGCGGCGGTCGTCCTGATGTCGGTGCATTTTTGGAGAATCCGCAAAGACGGCGGGATCAGCGGGCCGCTTTAAAAGAGACGATGATAGAAACCTTCAAAGCCTTCATGAACTCGGTCTCCTCGCCGGTGACTATTTTCACCGGGGCGATTGCGGTCTATTTTCTCTTCATCACCTTTCCGCGCCAGTTGACTTCGCCACGGGCGGCCCTGGCGATTTTGGGGCTGGGGCTGGCTTTTTTCGGAATCGGTCTCACGGACGGGCATTTCAGAAAGATCGTCACCACTCCCGACAACGTGCCCATCGTCGGCATGCTTTTTGTCTTCGGTTACTTCACGTGGTTTGCCATGCGCAAGGCGGTGGCCAACGACATCCGGATGGAAAAAGGGGAGCCGACGGTCGAGAAGCTCGAGACCGACGAAAAGGTCCTGGTGTTTCCGTATCTTATTTTCATCGAGTTCGTGATCGCGCTGGTTTACGCGGTGGGGCTGGTGTTGTGGTCGATTTTCCTGAAGGCGCCCCTCGAGGAGCCGGCCAATCCCACGGTGTCGCCCAATCCCAGCAAGGCCCCCTGGTATTTCCTGGGCCTTCAGGAAATGCTGGTTTATTTTGACCCCTGGATCGCGGGCGTGCTCCTGCCTACGCTCATCATCCTGGGCCTTTGCGCGATCCCTTACCTCGACCGGGACCCCTCGACCTCGGGTTTTTATTCTTTTAAAGGACGGAAGGCGGTGATCTCGGTGTATCTTTTTGGCTTCTGGATTCTTTGGATACTCCTTATCATTGTCGGGACTTTCCTGCGGGGGCCAAACTGGAATTTTTTCGGCCCATTCGAGGTCTGGGACGTGCACAAGGTCGTGCCGCTGGTGAATGTCAACCTCTCGGACCTTATTTTTATCAAAGGGCTGAGTAGGGGCCTGCCCAAACAGTGGTTTATCCGGGAGGCCCCCGGGATCCTCTTGGTGCTCTTCTATCTCGCGGTCCCGCCGGCGATTCTGGCCAAGACCGTTTTTAAAGAGGCCTACAAAAAACTGGGCGCGGCGCGTTACGGGTTTCTCGTGATGCTCCTGCTGCTCATGTGCGCGCTGCCGATCAAGATGTACCTGCGCTGGGCCTTTAATCTCAAGTATCTTGTCGCGATTCCCGAATTTTTCTTCAACATCTGATTCCCATGGCCAAGAAATCCCCCGTTCTTTACAGCGTGTCCAAGACCTTCGTCTGGTTTGCGATTGTAAGCGTCGTTCTTACGGGGAGCCTCGCGGCCATGATC
>JACPAX010000005.1 GCA_016180585.1 Candidatus Omnitrophota bacterium
ATGAAAGGGCAGCCCTATAAACGAGAGGATATTCGGTGGATAATAACCGGCGACCTGGCCTTCGGCGATAAGCGGGAACCCCAGACCGATCCTGTCCGTCCAATACGGCCAATTCCCCGCTTTCAGGGAGTCGGCAAAAAAACGGCTCCACGGATAAAACTGCACCCAGTAATCACCGCCGATGAATGTTTTTTGGAGCGAAATAAGAGGCCAGAGAAACAGAATAAAAATCAGTCCGTAAAAAAAAATAAAATAAGCGTGGGGTCTCAGCAGTCTCATCAGGCGGGAAGAATTTTATAAATTTCCAGATAAGGGCCCGCAGATTTCCTGGAAAAAAGCTCGCGGGAAAGAAAAGGGAGCGCGACATTCGCCCAGGGGTCCTCTGTCCAAACCTTGGCTTCGCTGCGATAAGGGGAAAAAACCTCAACCCGCTCCGCATGCGGCCGGAGAACGCGGTCGAAAAAATCCGGCTCTCCCGGATAACGGTAACGCACGTAGTACTGGGCGCCGCTTTCCCTCACGGAGGAAAGATCGGGATCTACAAGCGGCGACCACAGGAGAAAGGGCGAGTCCTTTAACCGCTCCGGATTGAGATAAAAAATGCGGTAGCTTCGCTTCCCTTCCCGGGCTTTCAGCATCAGCTGTATTTTATAAACCTTGGCGCCGGCGTGAGGATCGCCATCGGTAATCCGGTTTATCTTTTTATGGAGCTGGTCCGCGGTCTGGAAAAATCGGGGGGAAAAAAACGGGTGGTCGAGGATAATGCCCACACCTTCGGGCACGCGGCCCAAAAACCATTCCGCCGCCTGAGCTCGAGTGTCTGGCTTTATTAAAAGTTGATTGAGATACAAATCTTTCTTCAGCGACGGCCAGACCGTCGCCAGGATCAACATGAAAAAAATAAGGTTTTTTCCGGGAAATGCTCTTGTTTTCTGTTTCAAAATTTCGAGGAGAACGGCGGCGGCAAGACATAAAAACGGGACTACGGGCATCGCATAGCGTTCGTAGGGTTGGCTAAAAAAACCTATCAGAAGATAGTAGACTACTGGAAACGAGAAAAACCATCGGCTGCGCGGTGATGACCAAAATAGAAAAAAAAGCCCGGCTGACCCCAGGACGAACGCCCCGGCACCCGCCCCTTCGGCCAGGGAGTATCTCAAGTGGTGGAAAAATGGTCCGCCGGACTCAACCGCGGCTTGCTGGCGCAACTCCTTCACAAAAAACGAGAAATCAAGAACGCTGTACGGATTCAAAAGAAGATACGCGGCCGCGCAAGCGGCAAGGACCGACAGGGACTTTTTTAAAAATTTTGTTTTACCGGCTTCCCTGGCTTCGCCCGCCAACACCACAAAAATAGGCACTAAAATTGGCGCAGCGATGTATTTGAAAGCGACCGACACCCCCGCCCAGACAGACGCCAGGATGAGGTCACGCTGGCGGTGACACCGGACATACGAGGCCAGGCTGTTCATCGCCAAGAGCATCGTGAAGATCATCGGAATATCTGCGTAGAGGTAGTGTGAATCCCGGACATGCAGATAGGAAACAGCGAAGAACCCCGCCGCGAGAACAGCCGTGTTCTCGTCAAACAACTTACGCGTCAGGCGGTAAAGCAGATAGACCGAAGCAGTCCCCATGACCACCCCAAAAATGAGACGCCCCAAAAAATAAAAACTTCCCGGATCGCGAAAGAAAAGCAGCGCGAAATTTTCCCGGGTCATCCCGCAAAAGACGGCCATCACCGCATAGTAAACTCCATAAACTCCAAAGAGGAGATACGACAGGAGCGGGGGGATCTTGAAAAAATGGGGGTTTAAGTCGCCGTTTACGTACGCCAACGCATGGTTCACGACGATGGGCTCATCCTGATGAAACAGGCCCGGCAAACCAAAATTCGCGCCGCAGAGACGCAGCCCGAACGCCAACAAAAGGACTGCCCACAAACGCATGCTTGCGAAACTCATCGGGAATTCTTCAGCGCCTTCACCACAAAAATAAGCGCAAAACGGTCCGGAACCGCTCTGGCCATGGCGTCCCGGACCCCTCGCGGCAAAAAACTCAGGCACAGATTCACGCATTGAACGGCCTTGCGAATCAAGGAGGGGTTCTTCCGGATATCGCTCACGATCGAATCCCGCATCGAGTAAGCCGGCACATAATCCACCCATTCGATACTGAACCCGGATTTCTTCAAATCGTCCAAAAGCGGCTCCAGATGATACCGCCTCACATGGTGCACGCCATCGGCGCGCATGTTCGGCTGGCCCAGGTAGAGCACACCCCCGGGCTTAAGGACATTATGAATTTCGGAGAGCGTCTTGGCCGGATAATGAAGATGCTCAAGGACTTCAAAACAAAGCGCGGCTTCGTAGCTTTCCTCGGGGACCGGAAATCGTTTTTCGATGTCGCCACAAATGCTGTGGAAACCGAAGCTCCGCGCGGCGTCAAGGCCTGACTGACTGATATCTAAAACGTCGGCGTTTTGTATACCCAGGTATCGCAGAAACTGCCCGTTTCCGCCGGCGATGTCCAACACTCTCCATGCCGGATCAATCTGAATCTTCGCGCGGATACGCGCGTAAAGCCGCTCATAATAGGCACGCTTGTCACGAATGGCCGCCTCGTCCTTCCAATAGTCACGATAGAGCGTCGAGGCCTGTGAGTCGGACATCAAGCCGTCCGGGAATTAGGCTTTACAAATCTGGAAACCAGCCGCTCGAATCTGAATTCCGTCAAGAGGTAATAAAAAAACGGGCTGGTGGCGATAATCATCAGCGGTTCCAAGGGAAAACGGTATTTCCGGTCGGGAAAGACGATCATGTGCTCACACCACCAAAAAAACAGGCAAGCGGCCAAGACTCCAAGACCCAGGCGCGAAGACTCCGGAATTTGAGCGCGCCTCTTCCAAAGAAAAGCGACCGAAAAGATAAACGAGAAAAGTAGAATATAATAAGAAGCGAATGAAATTTCCTCGAGCGCCTCCTTCACGGCCGGCGCCATGGGTCTTTTGGGATCGTAAGAGCCTTCGTAATACTGAAACCAAATTGGCCAGACACCGCCCGTCCGGTTCCAGCCCATAAAAACAAGCACCCGGGCGATTCCACGCGTCACAAATTTGGCGGGATGTCTCAGGATCCAGTGCCGGATTTCCCGGCTGCCCAGCGTGTGCGCCTTCCCCCGGTCTCCGTTCAGGCGGGCCTCCTCAAAATCCGCCGCGTATTCGGGATCTCCCGGTTTCGGATAGGCCCCGTTCATTTCCGGCGTCGCGTTCGAATTTACCCATCCGTACAACCCGTCCCCGGTGACGGTATAGAGAACGGGCGCCTTAAAGGCGCGGTAATTCCTGATAATCCACGGCAAATTCACGACCTGCATCAAAAGAGCTACGGTAAAAAATGCCACAAGGACATGCCGCCATGGTTTCTTCATCAAAAAATACGTAAACGCCACGACAAAAGGCATAAACACCGCGTGCGTGCGCGTCATGGCCGCGTAACCGAAGAAAACTCCGTACCACAAAAGAGGCCACCGCGCCGGTCGGCCTTTGGCCTCTCTCAACAGTAAATAAAGCCCTCCATACCAGACCGGCAAAAATAAATGCTCATCCGTAATCAACTTGATGCTGTAGACCGAGACCGGCCAGATCGAAAACAAAAACATCGCCAAAAGACCGACCGGTTCCCCAAAAATCAGCCGGGCCATCAGAAAAACCAGCCAGGCCGCCAGCGCGTAAAGCGCCAGATTCAGCGTATAAGCCACCCATGGATTCGTGCCAAAAACCGTGTACATCAGTCCCACAAGCATCGGATACCCGATCGGACGACGATCGCCGGGTGACCCGTCCGCCCAACGAAACCAGACGCCCCTGGTCAGGTCAAGCGCATGCATATTGGTGACGTCGCTTTCCAGCATATGCATCGGATCCCAGTGGGTCTTCGGAGTGTAGCTGGAAAAAAAGAGCCAGAAGACCCTCAGCGCCAGTACCAGCGCAAAGATTAAGATAAAAATTTTCTTGGGACTTATGCGAAATGGAATTCTCAAATACTTCCAGCCTGCCAACACGAGCAACACAATCACAAAGGCTTTGGTCAGGTCGTTGGTTTTAAAATACTCCAGAAAATACGGGAGGATATTCGTCACGCTCTACTCCTTTGGAATCTGGATATTGACCGCCTCGCTCACAAGGAACAGCGGGCGCTGCTTCACTTCGGAATAAGTGCGCCCGACGTATTCGCCGAGAATGCCAACGCCGAGGCTGTTTAACCCGATGGCTGCCACCAAAAGCAGGATGACTGTGGGAATCCCCTGCGGCGCCGTCCCGTGCAAAGCCAGATAAAGATAAAAAACACAGGCGAGAATGGAGGCCAGGAGAAGCCCGAATCCCATGAACGTGAAAATCCTCAGGGGCTTCAGCGAGAAACTGCTGATGGCGTTGAACACAAAATAAAAGAGGTCCCAAAAAGGCGCCTTGCTCACGCCGGTCTGGCGGGGCCTTCGCTCGTACGGCACGCCGATCTGGCGAAAACCCAGCCAGGCGATCAGCCCCCGCAGGTAGCGGTTTCGTTCGTCGCAGCGCAGGAGCGCGTCGCGGACCTGCCGGGTAACCAGCCGGAAATCGCCGGCGTTTTCAGGAATCGGAACGTCGGAAAAATACCGGATCAGGCGGTAGGCCGCTTTTACGGCAAGATTCCGCCAGGCAGGGTCGCCGGGACGCGCCGTCCTCACCCCATACACGATGTCGTACCCCTCCAACCATTTCTCGATAAGACGGGGCATCACATCGGGCGGATCCTGCAAATCCGAATACAGCACGATGATCGCGTCCCCCGAGGCGAAGCGGTATCCCGCCGTCATGGACATCTCCCCCGTGAAATTTCGGCTGAACCGGATGTATTTCCACCGGGAATCCCGTCGGCAAATGTCTTTGACCAGCTCCCCCGTTCTGTCGGTGCTCGCGTTGTCAACCACCAGAAACTCAAAATCATAGGGAAGACGGCCGGCGACTTCCATGACCTCCCGCTCGAGCCGCGGGATGTTCCCCTCCTCATTCAACGCCGGGATCACCACGGAGATAAAAGGTCTCTTTTCGGTTTCAGAAAAGGAGGGGGCGCTCAACGGGCTTTCTCCACGCGCATCAGTTTGTTTTGGGCCTGGTTCCAGAGAATGGTTCGCCGGAGGGCGTTCTCCAGATCGACCGTCAGCCGAAGTCCCAAAGTCTCCTCGGCAAGCCGCACATCCGGTACGAAGCGACTGCGATGGAGCGCCTGCTCGGGAGAAAGGCGTGATAAAATTTTTGGGGGCGCGGGGAAACAAGCGGCGACCTTTTCGGCCAGTTGCTGTAAAGTAACGCCGTGCGGGCTGCCGACATTGTAACTTTGTCCGGGGATCCCGGCCGCCAGAATGCGCAGAAGCCAAAACACCATGTCGCTGGGGTACATATAGCTTCTGACCGTCTGCCCATCGCCCAGAATTCGGATCGGTCCCCCGAGGAGCCCGTCCCGGATAAAATTGTTTACGGCCCACGGTCTGTCGAGAAGCTGGTAAGGCCCGATAAACGCGAAGGGCCTTGCCGTCACGACCGGCAGACGGTGTTGGCTGCGATAGGCGACGCAAAGCGTCTCGGCAAAACGCTTGGACTCCGCGTAGATGCCGGATACCGAGGCGCAATCAAGTCCCCCGGAATAACCCTCCGGAATCCTCTCCCTCTCGAGCGGCTGGGCGCCATACACAAGCCCGGAGCTGATATTGAGAAATTTCTTCAGGTTCGGAAGCCGAGTGGCGGCGTCCAACACCGTTTCCGTCCCCCGCGTAATCACCTGCGCGACCCTCAAGGGATCGGAGGCCGCTAAACGGTTGTCCGGGCTCCCTGCCGCGTGAATGATCCAGGAGGCTTCCTTCGGAATATCCAGGAGACTTCGGACGTCACGTTCGATCAGCGTCACATCCTTTCGCATCGCCAGATGCGGGGCCTTGGCGCTGAAACTCTGCGCGCGTCCGGATAAAAGAAGAAGTTGTGTGCCAAAACCGTGTTGGTCGTTCAAGTGCGCCACAAGCTCGCAAAACCAGACGCCGACAAACCCCGTCCCGCCGGTGATAAAAATCGTCTCCCCGCGCAGGGCCTCCAAAAGCTCCGCCTGACGGCTTGCGTTCGCGCAGTCTTCCTGAATAATGTCCATCACATAAGAGGATTTCATGAGGTTTCGGCCGGCGCTTTCTTTTTCTGAGAAGCCAAATCCATCGCGGCCTCCAGGATAAGGTCCTCTTGTCCGGCCACAACCTTCCGGCGGCCGAGCTCAAAGAAAAGATCGCGGGAATCCACGCCGTACTCCCCGGAAATTCTCTCCACATGCTTGGCAAACCCGGAGAAAACGCCCGCCAACCCGCTCACGATACTGACGGACTTGATGCTTGGCACGGACGGCATGAGCTCCTTTTCGGCGAGGTCGGCGGCATCCAGCATTTTGTAAAGATTAATCCCGGTGGAATAGCCCATCTTTTCAAGGACCGCGACAAGCACCTCAAGCGGGGTGTTCCCGGCGCCGGCGCCGAATCCGCGCGCGGTGCCGTCCACGATCGTCGCGCCCGCTTCGACGGCGGCGAGCGAATTGGCGACCGCCATGCCGAGATTGTTGTGCCCGTGAAAACCGACCGGCACTTGAAGCCTTTTGACCAGCTCCGCGATTCTCCCGCCCACGTCACGGGGTAAATAAGCCCCCGCCGAATCCATGATCACCACTCCCTCGGCGCCGTAAGACTCCATCTTTGACGCTTCCTCCGCCAAAATCTCTTTGGTGACCATATGGGACATCATGAGCACGCCAAAAACTTCTTTCCCCTTGTCGCGGACAAACCCGATATGCCGCTGGGTAATATCGGCTTCGGTGCAGTGCGCGCCGATACGAAAAACATCCACGCCGATTTCAATGGCCCTTTTGATGTCTTTGTTGATGGTCGCAAATCCCGGCATCACATGAATTCCGAGTTTGGAATTTAAGAGCTCGCGACGCGCGGCTTTGAGCATCGTCAGATCGTCCACCGCGCTCTCCCCCACCTGCAGAGAGGAAGCGCCCAGGCCGTTGCCGTGTCCGACCTCCACGATCGGCACGCCCGCGGCCTCCGCGGCGGCCGCATAGCGGGCGATCTGCTTCTCGGTCAGCTGATGCTTCACCGCGTGATTGCCGTCTCTTAAGGTAGGGTCGCTGATTAAAACTTTAGAGGGCATAGAGGCTCCCGTCAGGCCGAAACTTCCGCGAAGCGTCTGGCGTACCCTTCGGCCATCGCGATAGCGGCGCAGTTGATGATATCCAGGTTCCCCGCGTATTTCGGGAGATAGTCGCCCAGACCCTGCACTTTGATCATGATCATCAGACGCCCGTTCTCCACGAGCGGCGGGGCCACCAGTCTGTACCCGGGGACATAGGTCTTGATTTTCCCGACCATCCGTTCCGCTTCGACTGCGAGCGCCTCGAGATCGGGACTTTTGATTCTTACAAAAACGGTGGTCTGCATGTCTACGCAGGGAACCGCCGGGTTCTGAATTAAAATTGTTTTGGCGCGCTCACAACCCGAAAAAAAGCGAAGGCCCTCCTCGGTCGTCTCCACGTATTCGTCGATATTGAGGCGCGTCGCGGGACCGGAACTGCGCGAGGCGATGCTCGACACCACTTCGATATACTCCACGGGGCCCTGGGTCTTTCCGATCAGATAAGCCAGCGGGATAGACGCCTGCCCGCCGCAGGTCACCATGTTTACGTGGCGATCCACCAGACATTCTTCAAGATTTATCGCCGGAATGCACATCCGTCCTATTTTCGACGGCGTCATGTCGATGACGGTCTTTCCCAGCTTGTCCAGGATCTGCCAGTGCCGCTTATGGTCCATGGCCGACGTCGCGTCAAAGACAAGGTCGCAGGACTCCGGCTCTTTCTCGATGGCCTCAATGCCGAGGCTCGAGATGCGCACGCCCAGGCCACTCGCCTTGGTCATCCCCGGCGACAGCAGGTTGCGCCCGATGAAAAACGTGCATTCCAGATACGGCGAACGCAAGGCCTTCACCAGAAGATCCGTGCCGATATTACCGCTGCCTAAGATGGCGACTTTTAGTTTTTTCATAAGCCCCGGAGGTTGTTCGAAAACGTGTTGATTTTATCAAAATTATAAAACTTTTTCACGCTCCTTATTGCGGGAGAAAAACCGCTAGGGCTTGATTCGGGCCGACTTGGGGTGCAGGCCTATCAGCATGTTTCGCTTGAGTTCCTCGCGGGGAAGGAGCGGCGAAAGGTCCTCCAGCGGAGGCGAGACAAGAGATCCGTCGGGTTGGCTTACCAAAGAAAGCTTGGGGACAAAAAGCTGCTCGGGATGCATGAAGACCTCGGTGATCAGAGGGCCTTTCTGCCCTTGAATATCGGGAACGACTCTTTCAAAATCAGTCCAGGTGCGAATCTGAAACGCCGGCATGTCAAAGGCCTTTGCGAGCGCGGTGAAATCGGGGCAGGAAACGCCGGACCTCCGGTCCGTCCCCGCGTAACGGCCCCCGAACAGGGCTTTTTGCGTGTGTTTGATCATGAGATATCCGTCGTTATTGAAAATAAGGATCTTGATCGGAAGCCGGTGATGGGCGATTGTCTGAAGCTCCTGCAAATTCATCATCATCCCGCCGTCGCAGTTGAGACAGAGCACCTCTCCCCGGTTTCGCGCAAACGACGCCCCGATGGCCCCCGGCAGACCAAAACCCATTTCGCCCAAGCCCGTGGAAGTAATCAAGCGCTGCCCGGATTTTAATTTAAGCGCCTGATGTCCGGAAAGAAGTGCCGTGCCCATATCGGTCACTACGAGCTGATCGGGTTTGAGATAATCCGACAATCGATACATGAAGGGATACGAATTCGGAAACCCCTCTCTATCCTGATGCTCGGGTCCTATCCAGGGGTATTCTTTTCGGTAGCGATCGCAGCGCTCAAGCCACTTTTTGCGCGGCGCAACCGGATGTTTGGCGCCGGCCTCGATCAACGCGCTCATAAACGCGCCGGCATCCGCGCAAATCGGAAGCATCACGCGGCCCCCGTGTTTTTTAGCCTCATCCGGGTCAATGTCCACCACGGCAATCTTCGCCGCGCGGGCAAACTCGCCCATGTCGTAACCCACCTGGGGAATAGCCAAACGCGTCCCGATCGTAAGGAGAAAGTCGCTGTTCTGCAGGATGAAGTTTGCCGCGCGCTGG
>JACPAX010000006.1 GCA_016180585.1 Candidatus Omnitrophota bacterium
CGGTGCGGCGGCCAAGCCGCAAGACCAAGCGAGCGGCCTAGCGAGCGAAGGAGCGGAGCCGAGGCCCCAGCCGAGGCGGAGCGCGTATTCACATTCCACGATCACTGTTTAAAACGGATGAGAGCATAAGAATGCCGTATTCGGTGAAAACCCTGGGGCGCTTTCTTGTGCCTCCCCAACTTGATGTTCCAAATTGGAATATCAAGTTTTTGAATTCTTGGGGATTTAATTGGAGCATAAATTCGGCTGGGAAGCGATCGAGGTTGCGGACGACAGCTTTATTCAAGTTGCCTGTAGTCACTCCATAAAGAGACGCGAGATCCCTGTCGAACATCACCTTCTTGCCACGGATGAGGTAAATCTTTCTTTCGATGAGCTCGGGAGATAAGAAGGTTGAGATTTCAATCAGTTTATTGTGGGACATAGTTCAGACTCCTCCTGTTAAAAAAAATGAATGGCGGTTGATTTTCATTTCTTTCGCTCAGGGTTGCTGAACTACTTCAGGCATTAAGAGATGTGGCGGGATCGGACACCTGTTCTGGGGAGGTGAAAATATTATCGTATTTTAGACAAAATTTGTAAAGAAAAACCGAATAAAAAATGTCTAATCTTCCAAAAGACAGCCCAAGGAATAGAATTCTATAAAGAGCATAGCGAAACGGCTATTTTTTCACAAACAGACAATAGAGAAATTCCTGGGTGGAATCAAACGGGGTCTTGTGCATCTCAAGAAAGTGTTCTTTTAATTCAAAACCCTCTCCGAGTTCCTTTTGCAAACTCTCGACCGAATACCGCACGATCTCAAGGCCGCTGCATTTTAGAGGGCCGTTCGGACCAAACACGGCGATAAGCGCATGGCCCGCTTCCGCCAAAGAGCTTCCAAGAACTTCCACGTACTTTTTCCTGTCGTCGGCCTCCGTCAGAAAATGAAATACGGCTCGGTCATGCCAACCGTCATACGAGCCGGGATCCAATGACACCCGGGTCACATCGCCCTCTATCCAGCGGATAAGCCGCGCTTTTTCCCCGAGCCGTTCCCGGGAAACCTTGAGCGCTTCTTTGGAGATATCCAGAACCGTTATATTTTTGAAACCCGCGGCGATCAGATCGTCGGGCAAGGTCGACGCTCCCCCGCCCACGTCGATGAGTCGGGCGTCATTCGGCAGGCCAAGGGACCGGATCCCCTCAAGGGATTTTTCAAGGCGCGGCGAATACCAGCTGACCTCCTTCGGAGATTTGGTCTTGTAAATCGTTTCCCAATGGCTTTTTTTATCAATCATGCGAGTGAAGCGGCCAATCCCCGTGTGTATGGCGACCTACCTTGTGATGTTCTTCTCCGAAATCATTCTCCGGATCCACATGAATCATGACCTGTCCGACATGAGGAAGATGGTGCAGGATTTGGTGACGGACTTCTTTTGCGATGTCATGACCTTCCTTGGCCGAGGCGCTGCTTCTAACCGCTATGGCCAGCTCGACGCAAAGTTTGTGGCCCACCCAGCGGGCTTTTAAATCACCAAGATTAAGGACCCCCTCGACATGCCCGGCCGCGTGTTCGACTCCGTGAAAAACTTCGGGACTTACCCCGTCAAGCATTCGACCGAAGATTTCCTTTCCAGAACTCCATACGATAAATAGAATTGAGACAGTAATGATAAGACCCGCGAGTGGGTCAGCCAGAGGAAAACCAAGCCGCACCCCCACTGCTCCCACAAACACGGCCAGACTCGCCCAGCCGTCGATGCGGGCATGGTACCCGTCCGCAATGAGAGCGGCGCTTCCTATTTCTTTGCCCACCTTGATTCGGAAAACCGCGACGCCTTCATTCCCGGCAAAGCTTAAAATCGACGCCACCACAACCGCCCAAAGATGAGAAACGGGCTTGGGATGGAAAAACCGGTTCACGGACTCATGCCCGGCGACGACCGCGCTAAAAAGAATCAAAAAGAGAACGATAACCCCCGCCAAATCTTCGACGCGTCCGTACCCGTAGGTAAAGCGTTTGGTGGGTTTGAGTCCGGCAAAAAGAAAAGCGATCCCAAGCGGGATCGCCGTAGCCGCGTCTCCAAAGTTGTGAATCGTATCGGCCAGAAGAGCGACGCTATTTGAAGCGATGACGACCACAAGCTGCAAGCCGGCGGTGCCCATCAAAGCCATAAATGACCATTTGACGGCCCAAAGCCCGCGCTCGTGCGCGACAATCGACGGGTCGATCACGCCGTGAGAATGGGTATGGGAACGACCGCACTCATGAGAGTGTTTAAAGTCAAAAATGATACCGGACTCTCGCATACACGTTATCGTTGTTTTCCAGTTGCCCAAACTCCGTCCAGTCGTGCTTGCCGAGAAACCAGTTGGCCCCGACCGTGGCTGTCCACTGGTCATTGATCTTCCAGCCAAGGCGAGGCCGCAGATGGGCATCATCATCCGTAGGGCTGTAAAAAGTGAAGAGAGACGCTTCGAGCGTTTGAAGCCAGAAAAGCTTCGTGATCCGAAGCGTCATGAGTTGCCGGAATCGGTCACGAGGCACATCACCGCCCCGGGCATTTACCGTGAGCGCGTCAAAATCCATTATTTGTTCGATAAAATACTGAATTCCAACGCGCAGGTCTTCCGGGAAATCACGCTCGTACCCCGCCAGGTACTTTATCGCCGAATTTTCCACGAGGCGATCCGTGCCGCCACGATCTTCCAAAGAGTCCAGATAACCGATTTCGCCTGAAACGATCCCCCCGACAAAAGGCGCCGGACCGCGCAGGCTCGAGCCGTAAACGGCAAGCCTCGGGTAAAAAAATTCTTTGTTGTCCTCATTCTTTATCCCGCGAGCTTGGTTGAAAGTGCCCTTGAATCCGTAAAGCGCCGCTTCAGTGCCGCTGAAATTACGGGTGACGCGGGCGGCTACTTCGGTGCTGTCGGGTTGCAACGGCGGCTCTGTCAATAAACGGCCGGATTCTTTCCCGGCCAGGCGGCCAAGAAACACGTCGTAGAAGCTTAGTCGGTCGCCGTCAAGAGGAGTATCCGGCGTAAAAAAAGGGATGAGGACCAAATCCACTGAAACCGGTGGATGGTATAAAGAAAATTTTGAGGCGTCTGAGGGGACCTTGAGATATTCATCGTCCCTCCCCACAAAGAAAGATTCAAAGTCTTTCGGAAATACATCATTAATAAAGAGGAGATCCCCCGTTCCCCAGGTTAGGATCTGCCTCCCAAGCTTCACATCGATCCATGAAAATGGGCTAAACACTCCATTCGCCTCGCGAATGTTGTATCGCGCGGTTTTCTCGCGCTCATCGACGAGAAGGTCGCCTTTATAAAAAAATTCCGTGTTCCATCGAGCCAAAGTTTCGGGCTGGTCGGGACGGCAGCTTGTTTTAAGCTGGAGACGCTGTTCCATAAAATTAAAATCGTTCTTCCGCGTCAATCCGTCTTGATCAAGTTTTGGGCCATAGACGGCCTCCGCGAAGCCGTGAATGTTTTTTGTCGGATCGTCGGCAAGCGCGTCCTTACCCGGTAGAGCCAAAAAAAGCGCGGCCGCAAGAAATAGGCCAATTCGACTCCATGAGTTTTTCTTCACTGAATCCATTGAGGCGACGGTCTGCGCAGAGACCGTTCTTGAAAAAGATCGGCTGTGATCCCACCGTCATACGAGACGCTCTTAATGGTGAGTTCCGTGAACCGTTCATTACCAAGGTCTTTCATGACAGCCTTGGTGATGGTTGGGGTACCCTCAATATTTTGGATCTCCTGGGTTTCATAAACCTTGTAAAGCGTTCCTTTTAAATCGTAATGTTCGACTTTAAGCGGCAGGTGCGTGGCTTTATCGATCCAAAACTTCCGAGTGCCAAACTCCACCTCGCCCGGGCGTTTCGGCGTGCTTTTAATCACAAAAACCGAGTGTTCACCAAGAGTTTCTTCGCCTTCGAGCGTGTGCTCATCCTCGTCAAAATCGCGCCCGGAAACATCCTCATAGGTAAAATCCGATCCGGCAAAGCTTGTGCGTTTGTCGCTTGTCGCGATCCGCTTAACCAGATCTATCGCGGGGAGATAGAGCCACCGGTCATCATCACCGCCCGGATGTTTTAAAACTAAAAAACTCATCCCTTGGACATCCGCGGGTTCGTGAAAATAGATGTAATACGACTGCTCGCCGCCATCGGCCTTATCCAGGCGAAGCAGCGTCAGCCGCCGCTCGCGGGTCTGGCCCTGGCGGTTCACGATGCGCATCCGTATTTCGCTCTTGGCGTCTGTCCGCGCGTAGTAATATGCCGCGATCGTTTCTTTCATCACAGCGCTTCCGGCGGATGTCTCCGCCGCAGTGGCGGATTCAAGCCCCATGCCACTCATGCACAATAATGAAACCAGCGCCAAACCGATCCTTAAAGTTTTCATCGGACATCCTCCTTCACTAATTTTCGACGCGCCAATTGAATAAGAGCGGGTAAATAAATAACACTCGCCACCGACGAGAGGATCATAATAGCCGCCATCAAAATCCCAACCGTGAGGTATGGCGTGAGATCCGCGAACCCCATCACCGCAAAACCCAACGCAAAGAGAATCGCGTTCAAGAAAATCCCCTTCCCGGGGCGGGCAACCGCCCAAATAAGCGCCTCTTTCAAATCCGGTTTTTCCCGGAGCCGTTGCCGGAATCGGCTGACAAAGTGAATGGCAAAATCAACGGCCATACCCAGAGAAAGCGTGGATAAAACCGCCACAGGCATATCAAAATCTTTTCCTATGAGCCCCACCACTCCATAAATAAACGCGATGGTGAATAAAAGCGGCAGAAAACTCAACGCCCCCCACAGAAGCGAGCGGGTCTCGATCACCAACAGGATCAAAACAAAAACCAGCCCCCAAAGAAAACTGTTGAGCATTCCCCAAAGAACTTCGTGGTTCCACACCTTATTAAAGTAGGCAATCCCGGCGGGTTTGATTGTCGTTGCTTCAGGCAAGGGACGCGCCGCGAGAAAGACGTTCGTGCGAACGGCTACTTTCTCCATCACTCCCGCATCCCAGCTTTTTAATTGAAGAATAACGTTGGCGGTCCTTGAAGGATAATCAATGACGTTATCCAGGTGTCTTGGCTTCGCGGCCGATTGCAGGAGAAAAAGGTATTGCCCCACTTCACGCTCTGTGTCAGGGATGCGGTCGAACGCGGGGTCACCATCGTGCAGGACCCGGTTTACGCGCTTGATGTAATCCACCACCGAAAATGTTTTTCCGACCAGAGGATCTTTTTCCAATTCACGCTGAAGACCCTCGATTTGACGCAAGAGCGCAGGTGTTCCGATCACGCCATCCTCTTGTCCCTGAATGACCAGATACGCCGTGGAAGTGCCTCCAAGATGTTCATTCATCACTCGATCCGAAGTCCTGATAACGCTGCCCCACTTAAACCAATTCACCATATTGTTGTTTACCCGGATACGGGCAAGACCCGCTGTCGCCACCGCCATCAATACGAGACCTATCACAAGAATGGGCTTGGTTTTTTCCACGCAAAACCTTCCCAAGCGCGAAAGCCATGAAAAGGATTCTTGATTTTTTTCCTCATGCGCTTTCACCATTTTTAAAATATGTTTTTCGGGGATCAGCATGAGGATAGCGGGCACAAGCGTGTAGCTCATAAGCAAAATGGCCACGGTTCCGAAACCAACAACCAGTCCAAAAATTGTGACCGGGACAATGGCGCCGGTCGCAAGCGCGGCAAACCCCACGGCAGTCGTGATGTCCGAATAAAAGACGGCGGGTCCCACGGTCTCCATTGTTTCTAAAATGGCCTTGCGTTTATCCTTGACCTCCTGTAATCGAAAAACAAATTCATTGAAGATGTGGACAACGTCCGTCGCGATGGCCATTAAAAAAACCGGGCTCATTGAGCTCATAATATGAACGGGATGCCCAAGCCCTATCAACCCTCCCATGCTCCAGAGGATACTGATCATCGCGACCGCCATATTGGCAATGATCACCGTGACGTTACGGAACATAAACCAAAGAGCGATGCACATCACCATCCCGGCGATAGGGGAAAAAAGAGCCATTTGACGAAACATTTCAGCGCCAAACGTGTCCCTGGCGACAGGGTCTCCCGCGATATAAAACCTGTCGCCTCCGGAGTCTTTCGGAAGCAGAGAGCGAATTTTGTCCGCGATCTCTTTGCCGTTGGCCTTCGGCTCGATGGGAATGAAGATAGCGGCTGTTTTTGAATCTTCCGAAACAAATCGGTTCACAAAGAGCGGATTGTCAAGAAGCGCTTTTTTTAAAGCCGCAAGCTCCGGATCGGACTGCGGAATATCGCCCAAAGCAGGCTTTACGACAAGCTCGCCATTCATGGA
Source organism: Candidatus Omnitrophota bacterium (assembly GCA_016180585.1). Lineage (GTDB taxonomy): Bacteria > Omnitrophota > Gorgyraeia > 2-02-FULL-51-18 > 2-02-FULL-51-18 > JACPAX01. The sequence goes on from JACPAX010000006.1 coordinate 6,342, forward strand.
CGACACATTGTCCACGGTCGTCAAGCTATCCACATCACGCGAAATAACTCCGGGAGTCTCCTGAATCGCACGGGTAAGCTCTTTGATGTTTTTTAGTGTCTGCGGATTAAAAATACCATCCGAATTAACGATGCCGAGCACGATCACATCAGGATGAAGGGCAAAATCTCTTTCCACCTGATCGTTGTACTGACGAACGGGCGACGTAGCCGGCAGCATGTGCTTGGGATCGGTATCAACGGTGATCTTCGGAAATTGTGCCGCAAAAAGAAGCGTCAAGACAAGCGTTGCCCCGATAACAAGCTTGGGGTGGTTAAGAACGAATTGAGTCAGGCGTTCGATTTTCATTGGGTTATTTCCTTTCCCGGTTTACCTGATCAATCAACCGTCCGCTTTCGGCTAATTGTTCGAGCAAAACTTCACGCAGGATGGCGCAGGCTTTGAGCATTTTAGGATTGGCGCAACGATAATAAATACGCAGTCCGTCCCGTCTTGTCGCGACGATCCTGAGTTGACGCAGCACCGCCAGATGTTGGGAGAGATTTGCCTTTCGTAATTTGAGCGATTTTACCATCGCCTCCACGGATTGCTCTCCGTGCTGAAGGGCATTAAGAATCTTTAACCTAACGGGACTTGCCATGGCTTTGCAAACTTCGGCGTGCATCAAAAAAATTTGATCATCGATCTTTTTCATCTTATCCGCTTTCCTCATCTAATCTAGTAGTTTCGAATATTCGAAACTACTTAAACAAAAAAAGGATCAAAAGTAAATTGAAATCTTAGTCCCCATCCCCAAAGACCCACCAAAAACTTGAATGAACTTTATATATTTGAGATAATACTTTCTGTCATATTGCTTTTTGATTACCCCATCATCCAGGAACGATCCTACCACTCTCTAAGACTTGGAAGTAGTCCGCACTCCGGACGAAAAAAGTAACCTATACTTTAATCGTCATTTTTCACAAGGAGATCGGGCTATGTCGAAGAATAAATCCATCGTTGTGTCGTCATTTATCTCGCAGGAAGTTGTCGAAAGAAAGATCTACATCATCCGCCACAAAAAAGTCATGCTTGACCATGAACTGGCGAATTTGTACGACGTCCCCACGAAGGCTTTGAACCAAGCCGTCAAACGCAATATCCGTAGATTCCCATGCGATTTCATGTTCCCACTCACCAAGCATGAGAAAAAAGAGGTGGTAACGAATTGTGACCACCTCTCCCATCTTAAATTTTCTCCCACCCTGCCTTATGCCTTCACGGAGCTTGGGGTGGCTATGCTTTCAAGTGTTCTTAACAGCGAGCGGGCGATCCAAGTGAATATGCAAATCATGAGAACGTTCGTCCGGTTGAAAGAAGCATTGATGTCCCATAAAAACATAGAGAAAAAAATACACGCGCTCGAAAAACAATATGACAAAAAATTCATCGTTGTTTTTCAAGCGATTAAACTACTCCTTGAGAAGGCCAAGAAAGATACGGATCACCGGAGATTTAATCTTTAGCAAGCATAACCGTTTTGTATTTAAGGAGGAAATAACACCATGAAACGCTCCGCCGTCTACACCCGGGTCTCGACCTCGATGCAAGCCGAGGTCGAATACAACTCCTGCGAAGCTCAGAGCGAGAGGAGGTCTGGAAAGACCTGCTTTGAAAGCACTGCTCCGCGACATTCAGGATAAAAAGATTGATATGGTCCTGACCTACAAGATCGACCGGTTGACGAGGTCCTCCAAAGACTTCTATGCCCTGATTGAATTCTTTGAAAAGTACGGGGTGTCGTATGTCTCCGTCACGGAGAGATTCGACACCTCCTCCCCGTCAGGGAGACTGCTCCGCAATATCATGCTTACCTTCGCCCAAGGCTTGCGCCAAAGCTTTGCAGAGTTCCCCCACTACTTGTTTCATTCGATAATATTCATGCATAAATTTCCAGCTCCATTACAAAATCCCCGACGACTCAAGCCTAAACAGCCATCTGTTCTCGTCAGACGGGTCTCCTCAAAAACTGGCGGAGAGAGGAGGATTCGAACCTCCGAACCCTTTCGGGTTACACGCTTTCGAGGCGCGCGCATTCGACCACTCTGCCATCTCTCCTCGGCTAACTTTATACCACACTCCGTCCGATTTGATAAGACTCCGTCAAGAGGCGCTCCCGCGTATGGTATAATCCAGCCATGTCTAAAAATTTTGCCAAAGGAATCGTCTGGGACCTCTCCGATCTCTACCGGTCCGTCGACGACCCGGCGATCGAGGCGGACCTTGGAAAGGCGGAGGGCCTGGCGGCGGAGTTTGAGAAAAAATACAGGCCTTGTTTTGAAGAAAATCACGCGGCCCCCCTTCCCCTCGCCCAAATCCTCCGGGACTATAAAGAAATCATCACGCGGCTGACCAAGCCGGGGGTCTTCGCGCATCTTTCGTTTGCCGCGAAAACCGACGACCCTGTCCTGGGCGCTTTCCTGCAAAAGACCCAGCACCGGATCACCGCGGTCTCATGCCGCCTGTTCTTTTTTGAGGTCGCCTGGAACCGGCTCGACGAAAAAAGCGTCCGGTCGCTTCTGGCGGACCCCGGGGTCTCCGGCGACCGCCACTACCACGAGAAATTGCGGGTCAGCGCGCCGCACACGCTTGCCGAGGGCGAGGAAAAAATCATGGCGATGAAATCGCTTACGAGCGCCCAGGCCTTCAGCCGGCTCTTCGATGAAACCATCAACCAACATGGTCCTGGCCGATCACCGCCTGTCGCTTGAGATCCGCCGCTACCGCCACCCGATGGAGCCGCGCAACCTCGCCAACGAGATCGATCTGGAAAGCGTCCTTCACCTCATCGAAAGCGTCAAAAGCGCCTATCCGGTCGTGCGCCGCTTCTATCGTCTCAAGGCAAAACTCCTCGGGCTCAAGAAACTCAGCGACTACGACCGCTACGCGCCTGTCGGCGGGATCCAGGCAGGGATCGATTTTAAAACCTGCCGCCGGATCGTCCTCGAGGGCTACCGGGAGTTTTCGCCGCGGGCGGCCGAGATCGCCGGAGAGTTTTTCGACAAGCGCTGGATAGACGCCCAGATACGCCCGGGTAAACAAGGCGGCGGGTTCTGCTGCCAGACCACGCCCGACCTCCACCCCTATATTCTCGTCAACTACACGGGAAGCCTGAGGGACGTGATGACCGTGGCCCACGAGCTGGGGCACGGCCTCCACCAGTCCCTGGCCCGGAGGGCGGGGATCCTCGAGTCGGACGCGCCGCTCACGATGGCCGAGACCGCCTCGGTCTTTGGGGAGATCCTGATTTTTGAGAAGCTTTTCGAGGGCGAGAAAAACCCCCAAAAACGCCTCGGCCTGATCTGCGGGAAAATCGACGACAACTTCGCGACGGTCTTCCGGCAGATTGCGATGACGGATTTCGAACTGGCGGCCCACCAGGCGGGCCTGGCCGGAGGCGAACTCTCAAGCCGGACGCTTGAAAACCTCTGGATGAAAACCAGCGCCGAGATGGTCGGCGACAGCGTGACGCTCACCGAGCACTACCGCCACGGCTGGAAATACATCCCCCATTTCATCCACACGCCTTTTTACTGCTACGCCTACGCGTTCGCCCAGCTTTTTGTGCTGTGCCTCTATCAAAAATACAAGGCGGACAAAAGCGCTTTTGTCGGGCGTTATTTTGAGATGCTCTCGCTCGGCGGATCAAGGCGGCCCGACGAGCTGGCGGCCCTCGTGGGACTCGATATCCGGCAAAAAGAGTTCTGGCAGGCGGGGATCAGTTTTCTGGAGACGCTCGTCGGGCAGGCCGAGAGGCTCGCCTCAAAATAAACCCTGGAGCAGTTTCTTATAGTCAGGTTTCCCGGCGTCCTCGCCCGCGTCGGCGGCCGCGGGTTCGCTTTTACCCATCTTTCTCTGAATCAAGTCGCTGAGAAGTTCCTGCCCTCTGGTGACCGCGATATTGGTGATGATCGCCCTCGTATCCGGCAGTATCCTCAAATGGTTCAAGGTTCCGTCGATTTTGGCCGGCACCTCAAGCTGTCCCTGCGGACCCAAAAAATACTGCGCCTCCGGCGCCGCCTGGCACACCGCGGCGGAGAGCTGCGGTTGCGTCCGGATCACCGACTGCGCGTTCACGACGCCGTCCATCCCCAGCCGCCCCCCGATCCCTATCGCGAAGTCCTCGGTCGCCGCCTGGAGGCTGTCGAAATAAATTCCCCCGTCTCCCACCTTGAAAAACGTCCGGATCGGCGCGAAAGTCGTGTGCGCGACGGCCATCCTCTCCTGATACACCGGCGGCAGCCGGCCCATCAGTTCCTCGCCGAATCCCGGGACGGCCGAGAGTCGCCCCAGCACTTCGCGCAGCAGATTGAAATTCACGAGCGTGCCCCGCTCAAGCGCCAGCTCTCCTCCGCCCGCCAGCGTTCTGGAAAATTCAGCCGCGTCCCATCCCTCCCCCGCGCCTTTCAAGCTTACCGAGAGCTCTCCCTCGAAGCGCGGCGCTTCCGCCGATCTCGCGGGTAAAAAAGAGACCAACGACAGGCCTTCGGCGCGAAGCTCAAACGCCGTCGAGGGATTTCCTTCCATGCCCGTCGTTTGCGCCGAGGCCGCGAGCGTCCCGTGACCGATGCGCGCGTCCAGACGCGAGAGCGTGAACGTGTCCTGCATGACCTCCCCTTCGGCCTCGATCGCCTCGACCGGATTTTTGAACCTCTTAAAATAAAGGGCCCCTTTGGCGATCCGGATTTTCGTTCGCTCCCCCGTGACGCGCCGCTCGCCCAAAAAAAGCTCCTTCGAATCCACGGACAAAATTCCCTCGGCCCGATCCAGTCCCATCTTCTCAAAGGCCGGCAGGCATTCGGCGAGGAGCCCCGCATCGATCTTCGCGAAATCCGCTCTCAACCGGAAATCCTGGAGCCGTAGGCCGCCGTCGCTGCCGGACACCGTGATCCGGCCGTGAGCGCTCAAATTTTGCGACTGACCAAAGACGGCCAGACGGAGGTCGAAATCAAAGGGATCGTCCAGCCGCGGATTTTTGAAGACGGCGTCCAAATGACTGAGGACGACCTCGCGCGCGGGCGAGCCGCTCTCGTCGCGAAGCCGTATCTCGGCGTCCTCTATTCTCAGGGCCCCCACCGAAAACGGTCCGGCCGGCGATCCGGCGGACGGCGCGGGAGAAGACGGGGCCGGCGTCTCCTCTCCTCCGGTTTTTTCTTTCTCGGAGAAGACCTCCCATTGGCCCTGGGCGTTCTTGGTTAGGCGGAGGCGCGGGCGCACCGCCGAGACCGAGGAAATCCGGATCTCTTTGCGCAGAAGCGGCAGCGCGTCAAACGCGACGCGGAGGCGCTCAAGCCAAAGAACCGGCGTCCCGTCCCCGCCGTCCGCTTCCGGATAGACCGAGAATCCCTCCAGCTCCGCCGCCGGACCGTCCCAACCCAGACGGAGAGCGATCCGGTCTATCCCGACGGGATTTCCCAGATAACCCTGCAGGCGTTCTTTGACGAGGGGAAGGTAGCGGTTGGCGTCAAACGCGAGGCAAAAGACCGCGGCCGCCAGCGCCGCCGCCGCGACGCCCAGACACAGAAAAAAGAGAAGCTTCTTCATCGCTTCATATTTCTTCGATCTTCAGGAGATTATCCTTCTGGATCTTGACCTGGCCCCTGCCGCCGCTCAACTTGAGTTGCACCACCAGCGCGTCCGGCGTCTCCTCCTCGACGACGCCCTGGATCACCCCGCCGGACTTGAGATGAAAGGCCATGAAATGCGGGGAGGGGTCGGAAGGACTTTGAGCGGGCGGCGCCGTAGACGCAGGCGGAGATTGAGGAACGATCGGCGAGACCTGCGGCGCGGGCGACGGCTTTTTGTTTTCCCGCGCGAGGATTCGGTCGCCCACGGTTTTCAGCCTGGTCATCCCGTTTAAAAACGAGTCGACGAAAAGATGGCCGAAGTTCAAGAGAATCATCACGGCCGTGAAAACGGCGATGACGCCGCTGGCGATGCTCCAGGCCAGCCTCTCCCCGGTGATATTTTTATACGTCGTGATTCTGCCGCGCCCGCTGCGCTTGGCAAAGTACATCGCACGGTCGGCTTTTTCAAACACATCCTCCCAGGTCTGGCCATCGTCCGGATAGCAGGCGATGCCGGCGCTGAAGCCCACCCTGATCGGGCAGCCCTTGTAGTCAAAAGGCTTCACGCCCAGATTGTCCCTGAGATTCATCGCCAGGGGGCGCACCTGGGCGGCGCTCTTTTCCGGAAAGATCATCACAAACTCGTCGCCGCCGAAGCGGATCGGGATGTTCTGGAAATCGTCCAGATGGATGCGGAGGGCCTCGGCGAAATATTTGAGGATTTCGTCGCCGAAAAAATGGCCATACCTGTCGTTGAAGGACTTGAAATGGTCGATGTCGGCGACAAGAATCGAAAACTTTTTTTGTCCGGCCTTGCAGTCTTCCTCCAGCTCTCTGAGGATGTCGTTCATGTCCTCGCGGCTGTAGCAGTTGGTGATGTAATCTTTCTTGGCGTGGCGCAGGAGGTCCATCGTGTTAGCCTACTTTTTTTACCCTCTAAAATCAATTTTTTCTTTGTTTTTCAGGCATTCCTTCCGATGAGCCCGGATCGCCTCCAGCGCGGCGGGGTCGGACCGTTCCGCCAGGAGGCCCTCCGCTTCCCGGAAAAAATCCTCCGCCCGGCCGTATTCTTTCGCCCCGCAGTAGGCGAGCCCCGCGGTGTCGAGAATGTCCGGATGCCGGGCCGCGCCGTTTTGAAAGGCGGCCTCGACCACACGGACCGCGGCGGATGGGTTCCCTTCTTCGAGATAAACCCACGCGAGATTGTTCCCCGCCTCGCTCCAACCGGGTTTTCTCCCGAGAAGCCCGGTATAAATTTTTTTGGCTTCCTCGAAGCGCTTTTTTTTGAGATGGATATTCGCGAGATTAAACAAAACCGCGTCGTTGAGCCCGCCCTCGAGCGACTTCCGGTAGCGGTCCTCCGCGCGGTCAAGGTCCCCCTGTTCTTCAAGAAGAAACCCCAGGCGGGCCGACTCCCCGGCGTCGAGAGGCCAATCGACGCGGCCCGCCGGACAAATGAGAAGACACCAGCGTCCGGCGGCGCGCCATTTTTTGCCGAACTCCGCGTAATCGATCGCGCGAGTCTCCGCTTCCCCCGTGTTCGCGTAAAAAACCCAGCTCCCGTCGCTGAAGCCTTTCAGCACGACTATATGGTATTTCTCAAACCATAAAAAACCCGTATGAAGCATGACGATCGGCGGGATTTTTTTTCGGACCCAGGTCTTCAGCTCTCCCTCGTCCGGCTCGCGGGTCTCCGTCCAGAAACCCCGCTCCCGGGCGTACCGCGCCAGCTCAAAATTGAGAATGCCGCGCGCGCCGGGCCTGTAGAGGGCCTTTGTGATTTCCCCGGCGGAGACTTCTTCGCCCCAGTATCGGATCACGGAGGCCAGAGACGCCGGCCCGCATTGATAAGCGCTTTGCGCGACGGGGGGCACGCCCTCCAGATAGGCCGTCTCGTTTCCGTACGGGCCGGAAGGCGGCGCCACGGAGAAAGTGCGCAGGCCCCCGGCGCAACCGGGCAAAAAAATTAAGCAGGACAATAAACCGATCTTTATTGTCCTGCCTAAAAAAGAGACCAAGGATCCGCTTGGAAGAGTCAGAGAGACTACTTCTGGTCTTTGACCTCGATGGTCTTGTCCGAGAGCTTGAGGATCAGGACCACCAGCAGCACGATCACCAGGATCGCGATCACGACCCCGATCCCGTCGCCGGCCGCCTTGACCCGGTCGACCCTGTCGGCCACGAGCCCCAACTGCTTGTCGTCCAACCGCGAAAGCGCGGCCTCGAGCTCTTTGGAGTCGATCCCCATCATGACCAGGTGCGCCCTGGCCTCCGGCCGGGAGAGGGTCCCGAGGATTTTGTGGATTTGAGCGTCCCGCGCGGGGGCCGCGTTAAAAAGGGACACCGAGCCGCTGGGCATCGCCAGCGCCTGGGAAGGCGACATGCCGAGGAAAACGGTCCAACACGCGAGCAGAAAAACAAACCTGGGTTCCAGCAGGAATTTTCTCATTTTTCTCCCTCCTCTGTTTGATTGCCTTGATTCTCGCATTTTCCCCGATAAAAAGCAATTTCCCAAACGAAGTTCAAAGGTTCGGGCCGATAGGGACATCGGGCGAACTTCGCAGGATCATGAAATCACCCTGCCCGTGAAGCTCTACAAAAAGCGTCGATAAGGAATGCTCCTGTCCCTC
>JACPAX010000007.1 GCA_016180585.1 Candidatus Omnitrophota bacterium
TGGGTTGAGTTGATGCTTGTAACATCAACATTTTGAGCGTGTCGCTCTTCATCCTACAAGGAGCCTTCCTTGAATTTCAACTAAGAATAGCATTCACCCCGGGCAAAGATCTACTGGATAAAATGGGTGGAATTATCGACTCTTCGTTAATTTTAGAATTGCTACAATGTGCTAGAGACATTGGGCGCGAAGAGGCATCTAAAAACTCCCCAACTTTCTCTAAAGATCCCACGTTTGGCCAAAGGCTAGCTGGAGGGTTGGGTGGGGCGATGCAGGCATTGGGGAATACCAGTAATACCCCAGAGAAGAAGAGTTACACTTATCGTGATGCGCAGGGCGGTGCCATTGGATCGGTAAGAGAAGATTAGGTTTATAAAGGGGGCAGAGCCTTTTTTCGCACGTATACCGCATACCGGACGCCGTCCAACGGGGAAGCATTAGCTAACGCCAACGCTTCCGTGGTTTATCCTGCGAATTGTCCAATAGCAGTTTAATCGCCTTAAATACCGCCTGTAAACCGGACGCAGTCCGGTGGGGAGGCATTAACCCCTTAACGCGGATGGCAGGACCCGTCGCCAAAGGTCTAATACACGCCATGAAAACCAAATCCAGTTTCTTAGAGTATGTCCTTCGCGACGCGATGCAGGAGATCCCCGGCATCATGGCGAAGGCGATGTTCGGCGGATATGGGCTTTATAAGAACGATGTAGTGTTTGGGATTATCGCCGACGACGAGCTTTATTTTAAAGTGGATGAAGCCAATCGCGCGGAGTATGAGAAACGGGGCTCGCGGCCGTTTACCTACGTGGGCAAAAACCGCAAGAGAATCACGATGTCTTATTGGGAAGTGCCCGCCGAAATACTGGAAGATAGAGCGCTTCTGGCGGAGTGGGTGGGCGTATCCGTCGCTATTAGCCAGCGCAGGGGCGGGGCTATAACTCAGACCAGGTCCCGATAGGTCAAGGCGGCCGTGTTTTAATAGTTGAACGGTATGTGTTAATATGGTATAATTCGACCGTGATCACAAGCTTTGGCGATAAAGCCACCGAGGACGTTTTTAACGGAGTGCTTTCAAAAAAGGCCTTGGGAGTGCCCAGGGATATATGGCCGGTGGCGCGCAGAAAGCTGGACATGGTGAATGCCGCGCACGAGCTGAGGGACTTGAAAGCGCCTGCAGGCAATCGCCTTGAGCTGCTTCGGGGCAGTCTGAAAGAGTTTTATAGTATCCGGATCAACGACCAGTACAGGGTTGTTTTCAAATGGACTTCCGGGAACGCGGAGGAAGTTCGAATAGCGGATTATCATTAAGGAGGAGACAGTCATGATTCCGACACACAGAAAGCCAAGCCATCCGGGAGAGATTTTACTCAAGGAATTTCTTGAGCCTGCCGCTCTGAGCCAGGCGGAGTTGGCGAAGAGGCTGGGAGTGCCTATTCAGCGGGTCAATACTCTGATTAATGAGAAGCGGGGAATCAGCGCCGAGACAGCGCTTCTTTTGAGCAAAGCGCTCAAAACAACCCCGGAGTTTTGGATGGCCCTGCAGGCAACGTACGACCTTTACGAGGCCAAAGAGGCGTTTAAGCACGCGGCGTGACCGTGAAATGATGGCGGCCTACCACGATGAGGAATGGGGAGTGCCTTGCTTTGAGGACCGAAAGCAGTTTGAATTTTTGGTGCTCGAGAGCGCGCAGGCGGGCCTGAGCTGGATGACGGTCCTGAGGAAGCGAGAGAATTATCGGAAGGCCTTCGCGGAGTTTGACCCGAAAAAGGTGGCGCGGTTCAGGCCGGCGAAGACGAAAGCGCTTTTGAAAGACGCGGGCATCATCCGCAACCGTCTAAAAGTTGAGGCGGCAATTTCCAACGCGGCGGCGTTTCTCAAGGTCCAAAAAGAATTTGGGAGTTTCTCAAAGTACCTCTGGGGATTTGTCGGGGGGAAGCCACTGGTCAATCGCTGGAAAACTTTAAAGGAGCTTCCAGCCAATACGCCTTTGTCGGACGCCTTAAGCAAGGACCTGAAGCGGCGCGGATTCAAATTTCTCGGTCCCACCGTAGTCTACTCCCATCTCCAAGCCCTCGGCCTCGTCAACGACCACACCATCGGCTGTTTCCGAAAAGAAGCATGTCGCGTGTAAGGTAGCGAGTAAGTTTGTCCGCGGGGCCTGGCTCGCATTGCCCTCGCCCGGACGCATGATTTTCCCCTCCGAGGAAAATCATGCTCGGTAGCCGAGACTCGCGGCACAAAGAACAGGTTTCCATGGCGCGAGTCTCGGCTGCGCCGTGCTCGGACAAAGCTCGCCACCCGCGGACAAACTTACTCGCTGTTGTGTGCGGCAGATGGGGACACGAGATTAATTTTGGTGTAGACTAAGGGGCTATGAGCGCGTTTGGATGGGCGATGTTGGCGGCGCTGGCTTGGGGTCTGGCGCCGATTGTCGAGAAGGCGGGGCTGAGAGACACGGGTCCGATCGCCGGTCTTTTTTACCGCTGCGTGGGCGTAGTGGCGGGGATGCTCATCCTCGGCCTTTTTCTGGTTAGGCCCCAGGAGGGCCGCGCGGTCGGCCTGCGCTCGGCGCTGCTTCTGGCGGCGGGGGGTTTTCTCGCGAGCTTTCTCGGACAAATCTGCTTCTACCACGCCCTCAAGGGCGGCGAGGTGTCGCGCATGGTGCCAATCTCGGCAAGCTATCCCTTCATCGCTTTTATGCTAGGCGTGCTTCTTTTTCATGAATCCCTAACTCCTTTTAAAATCGGCGGCGCTCTCCTTATCGTCGCCGGAGTCTGGCTCCTAAAAATCGGATGAACAGGTCAAAAATTTCTCTAAAAAGGGCAGCGCTTTTTTTCGCGGCGGTATTCTTGGCCGTTTCAATTCAGGTGACGTGGGCCGCTGACATTAGCGTTTATAAAGGAGTGTTTGAAAATCAGCGCGTGCGGGTGTACGAACTGACGTTCAACCCTGGCAGCAGATGGGCGATACGTAAACCCGTTCACGACTACCTTATTTATGTTATAGAGGGCGACGAATTTAGCCTTCTTCATTGGGACACCACCGAAGGGGTGACTACGGCGAAGGCGGGAAAGGTCCTGTGGTTTCCGGCAGCCCCAAAATTAAATTCCGAAGCAAATGACTCGGATACGACTGTTGTAAAAGAAATCCCGCCCATGCCGCTGCGTTGGAAGGATGACCGCTACCAGAAAGCGGAAAACAATGGGAGCACAATCGTGCGGGTGCTCGTGATGGAGTTCAAGGGAGGGGAAAAAGTTGACTAAAAAATCTATTTTGCTGACGCTGATTGTTCTGCCTGTTTTCGCGACAGCCTTCTTCTCCACGCCGGTTTTTGGTGAGACGCGTCTTCCCGCGGAAAAAGGAGCTGCGGGTCCCCTGGGGATTTCCGAGGAAGCGCTCAACCGCCGCCAGGACCAGGCTAATACCGCGATTCAGCGCCGAAAAGACTTGTCGGACGTTGTTAGATCAACATCGGTGGAGACGACGATTTATCTATCTTCAAACGCCGACCACTATTTCAGCGTTAAGGAAGGTTCATCGGCGACGTTGGATGACCTGTTCCAAGGGGGGATTATCGCCTCATCGCCGACGCCGGGACAGAGGACGACGGAGGTCCTCTTTTTCTCCAATGATCCGCCCGGCGAAAAAGAGTCGGCGAGCGGCGTCTATTATTTCTGGAACGGCCAATGGATGAAAATAGGGGGAGGGGTGGTTGGTTCCAGCACCAAGCTTTCCCTTTATTTTATTATCCGGCAAAACCCGGCCGCAAAGACTTTGACGGCTGCGCCGCCCAAAACCTTGGTCTACCACGGTTCGACGCCCCAAAACAGCGAGAACAGACCATGGTCCAATTTTACGATCTCACTCTCCACCGTTCGAATCGTCAGGAATGTGGATACTCGAACCGGCAGCGAGCTCATTTCTTTGGCCTCGATTGATGGCAAAGGGGGATGGGAAGTTTACAGGATCGACTTGGCGAGAGGCGAGGTGAGCTATGAGACCGGCATTCCCCAAGATCCCTATGGGAGGACCCACTCCTTCTTCGATACACAAAACACGCCCAAAGGTTGGAGGCAATCGATAGAATCTATTATTGAGGTCTTGGACTGGACCTTCAACCGGTCCACGCAGGACGGGGAGAAAAGCCGGATATTGGAGTTGAAGGGCCGACTGAGCAGAGCGCTCGAGCAACACGCATTGGATAGAAATGCCGAAGAAGACTCCCGGCTGATATTTGAGGAGGAGGGCTGGTCTTATGCCGTGTTTTATGCTTCCGGGTTTAAAGGGATAAACTTGAAGAACCCCTGGACAGTTAGAACGAATGGCGCCGTGTTTGAAATATTCAATCCGGGTTTGGGGCCCGGGTATATTTATGATGTGTTTAAAAAAGAAATACGCATCTTGACGTCAACCGGCACAAGCGTTTATAACCGGACAGAAAACCTCGTAAAATGGCGCCGTACCGCGTCCCGAATGTTTGCCGCTTTGACGGAAGTCGAAAAGCGGGCGTCGATGCCGGCGTTGGTCGCACAGATCCGGGCCATGCGTGTCCAAATCATTGTCGATTTTTTAGTTTTTCATCGGTGGTAAATCCAAACTGAAAGGCCTAAAAATGTTCACCGTAGCGTGGTGGTATTTGTTGGCGACGCAGATTTCGGTGCTTTATGCGATTTTCATCGATATCTCCGGGGTGTACGCGGCGCTCGTGCTTTGTGTGGCGCAGGTCGTCCATTTTGGCATCGAAGACAAAAGCTTTCTTTCGTTCAGCTGTCAGGTGCGTTTTGTACTGGCCGCGCTGTTTTTGACGGCTTGGTATGAGCCGCTGGGATGGATCCTTTGGATCCCGGCGATAGGCTTGACGGCGCGACTCACCGTGAATTACTGTCTTCTGGCGCGGCTGATGTCGCTCTTGCCCTGGAACCGCAAACAACCGCTGACCTGGGCGCTGGTCCAAAAGACTCTCTTTTCTCCTCCGGTGCAAGGCAGACCTCTCCCCGCTCTCAATTCGGATAATTAATTTTAGTCACCGCCTTGTATTTTTGGTAAGTTTCATGTAGACTTTGCTTAGTGGAGGGGGTTAGGATGAAAACCAAAAATTTTTTTATCCTTTTAGGAATCGGCGCTTTCGTCGCGTGTCTCTTCCTCAGTCCGGCCGTTTCCCAGGAAATGGCCCCCAGTACGGCCACCGTGATGGAGATCAAGGGGGTGGCTTCCTTTATGAAGGAGGGGGCGGCCGAATGGCTGCCGCTCGAAAAGGGGATGGTCTTAAGCGAAGGCGACAAGATCAAGACGGGCCCCGATTCGGAGGCGACGATCGAGACCGCGGGAAACGCCAAGACCGCGCTTCTGACCGTCCGCAAGGGGACCGAGTTTACGCTTAAAACCCTCAGACACGACGCGGCGGCCCAGCTTGACAGCACGCTTCTCGATCTGGAGATCGGCAGTGTCCTCGTCAAGGCCGAGAAGCTTGTCGGCGATTCGCGCTTCGAGGTGAAAACCCCGACGTCTATCGTGGGTATCCGGGGAACGACTTTTGAGGTCAACGTTGCCCAGTAATCGTCCCGAGCAGTGGATGAGCCCGTCTCGTTGCGTGCCTCCGCCTTCTTCCCCAGGTTTTTGATTTTAAGCCGCTCGGACCGCGTCCGCGCCGTTTTGTGCGCCGCGGTCTTTCTTTTTTCTTTCCTTGTCTACCGATCGAATCTCCTGGAACGGTTTGAGTTCGAGACCTATGACCTGCGCTGTCTCCTGAGCCCGCAGGAAGAAGCGGACCCGCGGATCGCGGTGATCGAGATCTCGGACGACAGCGTCGCCGCGATCGGCCGGTGGCCGTGGGAACGAAGCTGGCACGCGGCGCTTCTCAGGGCTCTCAAGGAATCGGGCGCCCGCGCGGTGGTGTTTGACGTCCTCTTCAGCGAACCGAGCGACCCCGCGAAGGATGCCGCGCTGTCTCAGGCGATTTCGGAATCAGGGCGCGTCTATTTTGCGGAGATCGTCGAGACGCTGTTTGGGCAGAAAAGCCTGCTCAAGTCCCTGCCGGAGTTCACGTCCGTCGCCAGGGGCGAAGGGCACATCAACGTCGAGCCGGATGCCGACGGTGTCATGAGGAGAGTCCCGCTGGTGCTCGAGGTGGGTGGGGTAAGGGTTCCGCAGCTCGCCTTTAAAGTGGCGCTCGACGATTTCGGGTTCTCGGTGGGCGACGCGCGGTGGGATTCGGACCGGCTGGTGCTGGCCTCGCCGGGGAAAGGAGAGGTCCGTATCCCTCTCGACGGAAAGGGGAATTTTCTGATCCGTTGGACGGGGCGCTGGAAGACGACGTTCGCGCATTATTCCTATGTGGATGTGGTGAAGGCATACGCGGACAAGGTCAAGGGAGCGGTCCCCGAGATCCGTCTTGAGGAGTTCAAAGACAGGATATGTTTTATCGGGACCACCGCCTCGGGGCTTTATGACATCCGGCCCACGCCGCTTGAACCCGCCTATCCGGCCGTCGGCGTGAATCTCACGGCGCTCGACAATCTTTTACGGCGGCGGTTTGTGAGGCTTGCCGGGTTTTGGGGGGATGTCTTCGCGCTGGCGGCTCTTTCGATCGCGCTCTTTTTCGTGATGAGGCTCAAGAGTTCTCTCCGGACGGCGTTCTTTGTGATTCTGGTGACATTGGCGTATCTCGGGGTCGCGATGGCCTTTTTTATTTTCTTCCGCTGGTGGGTAAACGTGGTGTACGCGCTGCTTCTCGTGTCGGCGACGTATTTTGTGCTCACGCTGTACAGCCAGATCTCGACCGCGATGGAGAAGACAAGATTATTCAAGCTCGCGACCAGGGACGCCCTGACGGGGCTTTATAACGTCGGCCATTTCCGGATGCTTCTCAAGGCGGAGGTCGAGGCGATCGCGCTCCGGCGCGACCGCAATGTCTCGCTTCTGATGATGGACGTGGATGATTTCAAGAAAACCAACGACGCCTACGGGCACCTTGCCGGAGACGCGGTGCTGAGGGAAGTCGCCTCCGCGCTCAAGGCCGGCACGAGAGCGCTCGACATCGTCGCGCGTTATGGCGGCGAAGAATTTGTCGCGCTTCTGCCCGGCGCGAATCTTGAAGAGGCCCGCGCGGTGGCCGAGAAGATACGGGCCGCCGTTCACGGCAAAGTATTTCAACGCGGGGCCGGGGAATTTTCGACGAGCATCAGCATCGGGGCGACGCAGATCGACCCCGACGAGAAAAATCTCGAGGAGATCATCGGCAGGGCAGACCGGGCGCTTTATGAGGCCAAACATACCGGGAAAAACAAAGTGGTCGCGGCCTCCGACTCTCCCCGGATGGACTGGCGTCCCGCTTCTCCATCGCCCCCCAAGCCTTAGAGCCCTAGATTTCAGCTTGACAGGATTTGCGCGCGCGTGGTATAACATCCCCACTTAAGAAGTCGTAAGCCATTTGACATTCTCTCCCGTTTCGCTTTGCAAGCCGGATTTTTTGTGAGCGCAAGGGAGTTTATTGCTCTTTCAAAATTGAATAGCCTATATCGAAAGTGCGGATTTTCCGCTTTTTTTGAGCAAGCGTTGATTCCTAATATCTTGGTCAGCTCAAATGTTTGTCGAAGACGAACATTTGTCCGTTCTTTTTGGCGGGCAGATCAAAATCTTCGGCTCCGATTAATCAATACCAATTGGAGAGTTTGATTCTGGCTCAGAACGAACGCTGGCGGCGTGGTTCAGGCATGCAAGTCGAACGGTCCCGCAAGGGACAGTGGCAGAAGGGTTAGTAACACGTGGGCAATCTACCCTAGAGTCGGGGATAACATCTCGAAAGAGGTGCTAATACCCGATGACATTATCGGATGGCATCATCTGATCATCAAAGGTAGCTCGCAAGAGCTTCCGCTTTTGGAGGAGCCCGCGGCCTATCAGCTAGTTGGCGAGGTAACGGCTCACCAAGGCTTTTGACGGGTAGCTGGTCTAAGAGGACGATCAGCAACATTGGGACTGAGACACTGCCCAGACTCCTACGGGAGGCTGCAGTCGAGGATCTTTAGCAATGCCCGAAAGGGTGACTATGCGACGCCGCGTGCAGGATGAAGGCCTTCGGGTTGTAAACTGCTGTCAGGGGGGAAGAAACCTTGCGTGTGAATAGCACGTAAGCTGACATCACCCCCAAAGGAAGCCACGGCTAACTCTGTGCCAGCAGCCGCGGTAAGACAGAGGTGGCAAGCGTTGTTCGGATTTATTGGGTGTAAAGGGCAGGTAGGTGGCTTTGTGGCTTTGCAAGTCCGGTGTGAAATCCCAGGGCTCAACCCTGGAACTGCATTGGAAACTGCATGGCTTGAATATCGGAGAGGTGAGGGGAATTCTCGGTGTAAGGGTGAAATCTGTAGATATCGAGAGGAACACCAGTGGCGAAGGCGCCTCACTGGCCGATGATTGACACTGAGCTGCGAAAGCAAGGGGAGCAAACAGGATTAGATACCCTGGTAGTCCTTGCCGTAAACGATGTGGATTAGGTATCGGGGGTGTCGATCCCTCCGGCGCCGACGCTAACGCATTAAATCCACCACCTGGGGAGTACGGTCGCAAGACTGAAACTCAAAGAAATTGACGGGGACCCGCACAAGCGGTGGAGCATGTGGTTTAATTCGAGGCTACGCGAAGAACCTTACCCAGGCTTGAAATGTATTTGACAGCCCATGAAAGTGGGTCTTCTCGCAAGAGACAATTACACAGGTGCTGCATGGCTGTCGTCAGCTCGTGCTGTGAAGTGTTGGGTTAAGTCCCGCAACGAGCGCAACCTTTGTCCTTAGTTGCCATCACGTCATGGTGGGCACTCTAGGGAGACTGCCGGTGATAAACTGGAGGAAGGAGGAGACGACGTCAAGTCAGTATGGCCCTTATGCCTGGGGCTACACACGTGCTACAATGGCCGAGACAAAGGGCAGCTAACCCGCGAGGGGGCGCTAATCCCAAAAAAACGGCCTCAGTTCAGATTGAAGGCTGCAACTCGCCTTCATGAAGTCGGAATCGCTAGTAACGGTAGATCAGCTACGCTACCGTGAATACGTTCCCGGGTCTTGTACACACCGCCCGTCAAGCCACCTGAGTTGGGAGCACGCGAAATCGTTGATCTAACCCGCAAGGGAAGAAGACGCCTAAGGTGAGACCAGTAAGGAGGGCTAAGTCGTAACAAGGTAACCGTACCGGAAGGTGCGGTTGGATCACCTCCTTTCTAAGGAGAAGTCCTTCAAAGTCCGCTCTGCGGAAACTGGAAGAACTAGACGACCCAAGATATTTTTATTCGACGCAAAACGCGCCGAACTAAAGCACTTTCGGTATAGGCTATTCAACCCATTTGGGCGAACAAAAGATTCGAGCGCGCGAGCTTTAAAGTCCGTATATTTGCTGGAAACCTTGCTTGGGCCGGCAGTTTGCTGAAAAGGCCTCATATGCAAGGCGCGAAGGAACGACCGACGAGGCGCTATGGTAATAGCGTCGCAGGAGGGAGTGACTGAGCAACGCAGCAGATGCGGCTTTTTCAGCAAACTGCCGGGCCAATAGCTCAGTTAGCAGAGCACAGTGCTGATAACGCTGGGGTCAGAGGTGCAATTCCTCTTTGGCCCACCATTTCAGGGGCCTGAAAATTCCGGGGATGTAGCTCAGCTGGTAGAGCGCCTGCTTTGCAAGCAGGAGGCCGCCGGTTCGATCCCGGCCATCTCCAAGTGTTTTGGGAGATGAGGTTCGCCCGGTCATGCGACCGGGCGCCCCGTCGAATGATGGGGCGAGTCTCCTCAGGTCCATAAGGACCTGACGCGCTATCCAATTTTTGCAAGTCGATTTTTTTGTTCTTTGACAACTTCATAGGGTAAGACGAACATCTTCAAAGTCAATACAGTCCGAATTAACGTTTCATGTTAATTAGGAAGGTTTGGCTCGAGAGAAAAGACATAAGGTCAAGCTACGTAGGGTTTGTGGTGGATGACTAGGTGCCGAAAGGCGATGAAGGACGTGATAAGCCGCGATAGGCTTCGGGGAGCCGCAAATAGGCCTCGATCCGAAGATCTCCGAATGGGGCAACCCCTTGCGGGTTATACCGCAAGATCCATGGCTGAATTCATAGGTCATGGAAGCGATACCGAGGGAAGTGAAACATCTCAGTACCTCGAGGAACAGAAAACGAAGATATTCCCCCAGTAGCGGCGAGCGAAAAGGGAAGAGCCCAAACTTATTGGACTTATAGCCTGCAAGCGTTGTTCAATAAGCGTCGTGGGGCAATACCGGATCTCCTTGCAGGGAGGTCGCCCTGTCAAAAAGTTGTTGTGTAGCCGAATGCTCTGGAAAGAGCGACAATACAAGGTGATAGTCCTGTAGGCAAAACGCAACAATCAGGGTCGGTGATGTTCCCAAGTACCATCCGACACGTGAAACCGGGTGGGAATTAAGCCAGACCACTGGCTAAGGCTAAATACTCATCGGCGACCGATAGCGCACAAGTACCGTGAGGGAAAGTTGAAAAGTACCCAGGAATGGGAGTGAAATAGGACCTGAAACCGCAAACTTGCAAGCTGTAGGAGGGCTATGGTCGCCGTAAGGCGACAACGCCTGACTGCGTGCCTTTTGCATAATGATCCGGCGAGTCAATCTCTGATGCAAGGTTAAGGACATCATGTCCGGAGCCGAAGCGAAAGCGAGTCCTAACTAGGGCGAATGAAGTATCATGGATTGGACCCGAAGCTGAGTGATCTACCCATGGCCAGGGTGAAGCCTGAGTAAAATCAGGTGGAGGCCCGAACGGGTGGCTGTTGAAAAAGCCTCTGATGAGCTGTGGGTCGGAGTGAAAGGCTAATCAAACTCAGTAATAGCTGGTTCTCCTCGAAACATCTTTAGGGATGGGCTCGGACAATTGAATAATGGGGGTAGAGTACTCGATGGGCTAGGGGCCTCACCAGGCTACCGAACCCAACGAAACTCCGAATACCGTTATTTTTACTCCGGGACTCAGAACGCCAGGGCTAAGCTTGGCGCTCAAAAGGGAAAAAGCCCAGACCGCCGAATAAGGTCCCTAATATAAGCTAAGTGGTAAAGGATGTGAGATCGCGTTAACAACCAGGATGTTGGCTTAGAGGCAGCCATCATTTAAAGAGTGCGTAACAGCTCACTGGTCGATTGTGATTTCGCGCCGACAATGATCGGGGCGGGGCTCAAGCTTATAACCGAATTCGCGGATGCGTCTTCTTCGGAAGGCGCGTGGTAGGGGAGCGTTCCACACTAGGTTGAAGCCATACCGGAAGGAGTGGTGGACGAAGTGGAAGTGATTATGCCGGAATGAGTAGCGAAAAAACACGTGGAAAACGTGTTCGCCGAAAGTCTAAGGTTTCCTGGGGAAGGTTAATCCTCCCAGGGTGAGTCGGTCCTAAGCTGAGGCCGAAAGGCGTAAGTGATGGACAATACGTTAATATTCGTATACCACCTGCTTTGCGTTACCAACTAGTCGGGGACGCAGGAGGCTAAGCAATCGCGCGGTTGGATGTGCGCGTTTGGGTTTGTACCCGCGGGCTTTCATGTCCGCGGAGAGGAACCCGAGGAGTCAAAGCTACGGCTGCGATAAACTTGCTGACGCCATGCTGCCAAGAAAAGCCGATTGTGTGAGTGGGGCAGGTGACCGTACCGCAAGCCGACACAGGTAGACGAGGATAAAAGTCCTAAGGCGCTCGAGAGAACCGTTCTTAAGGAACTCTGCAATCTAGCCCCGTAACTTCGGGAGAAGGGGTGCCTTGCTTTGTTGTCCGCCATACGGCGGATGGCGTCGCAAGGTCGCAGTGAAATGGGCACCGCGACTGTTTAGCAAAAACTCATCTCTCTGCTAAGTCGCATCATAAGACGACGTATAGGGAGTGACACCTGCCCGGTACTGGAAGGTTAAAGAGAGGGGTTACCCCGCCACTTGTGGCGGGGGAAGCTCCGAACCGAAGCCCCAGTAAACGGCGGCCGTAACTATTGACTAGACCGCAGTAGTTATAAAATTCGGCTATATGCTGGAAAATCCTGTTAAACCAATGGTACCGCTTGATTAAGTCAGGCGCGTGACAATCCACTGGGTAGGGACAATCAGCAGGAAAGACCTGAAAGGAGGTCTCCGTGAACCAATACATAGCCGCTTACCTTGTAGGTTTTGCCGATGGCGAAGGCAGTTTTAATCTAAGCTTTCGTCCTCGCCAGGACTACAAATTTCCGTGGAAGATTTCGCTCTGTTTCAACATATCCCAAAAAGATAAGGTTATCCTCGCTTTGTACAAGCGCGTTCTAGGTTGCGGGACATTAAGGTCCAGGCCAGACGGCGTGTGGTATTACGAAGTGAATAACATTAACGCCATTCGGGATAATGTGATTCCCTTTTTTAGAAGACATCGCTTTCTTTCAGCGAAGAAAAAGCGGGATTTCGCAAAGTTTTGCGAGCTCGCAGGCATGATTCAACGCGGAGAGCATCTCGATAAAGAAGGAGTCCATAAAATACTTGAAATCAGACGCGAAATGAACGATGGAGGTAAGCGCAAGTATAGTGAATCGGAAATTCTCGGCAAGCTTCAGGAATCCTCAGAGACTATACGCCGAACGTCCGGTACACAATCGGATGATGATATAGTCCGATCTTCCGAGAAATCGGAAGCTAACATAAATGAACGGTCCTAAGGTAAATTCGTTGCCTTAGTAAAATCAGGCCATATGCTGGAAACTCTGACCAATAAATCAGACAATCAGCAGGAAAGACCCGTCAATTTTTGTGGCGGGAATCCTCAGAGACTACACGCCTGACATTCGCCAATTGGCGATAAAGATATAGTCCGAGCTTCATGGCGACATGAAGAGGTCGGCAGAAATGGCCGATCCCGTTCAACAATGAACGAGTAACAAAGCTAAGCGAAATTCCTTGTCGGGTAAGTTCCGACCTGCACGAATGGTGTAACGATGGTGCCGCTGTCTCAAGAACGGACTCGGCGAAATTGTAGCGGCGGTGAAGATGCCGTCTACCCGCAGCTAGACGAAAAGACCCCGGAACCTTTACTGTACTCTGGTATCGATCTTTGGTCCGTTATGTGTAGGATAGTTGGGAGACGTTGAGACCCTGCCGCTAGGTAGGGTGGAGTCATCGGTGAAATACCAACCTTAATATACTAGGGATCTAACCCCAGACTCTGGATCGAGTTGGGGGACTGTGCCAGACGGGCAGTTTGACTGGGGCGGTTTCCTCCTAAAGAGTAACGGAGGAGTGCAAAGGTTCCTTCAGTGCGGTTGGCAATCGCACGGTGAGTGTAAAAGCATAAAGGAGCTTAACTGCGAGACCTACAAGTCGAGCAGGT
Organism: Candidatus Omnitrophota bacterium; assembly: GCA_016180585.1. Classification (GTDB taxonomy): domain Bacteria; phylum Omnitrophota; class Gorgyraeia; order 2-02-FULL-51-18; family 2-02-FULL-51-18; genus JACPAX01. The sequence continues at coordinate 13,339 of JACPAX010000007.1, forward strand.
AGGAAACTAGGCTTTAATGATCCGGCGCTATCTCGTGGTAGAGGCGTCGCTCAACGGATAATAGGTACTCCGGGGATAACAGGCTGATCGCGCCCAAGAGTTCATATCGACGGCGCGGTTTGGCACCTCGATGTCGGCTCATCATATCCTGGGGCTGGAGAAGGTCCCAAGGGTCCGTCTGTTCGCCGGTTAAAATGGTACGTGAGCTGGGTTCAGAACGTAAATTACATTGCGTTCTACAGCAGAGATGCTGTACAATAAATCTGACTGAAATCGGTGAAACCCTAATTGGTTTTTCGAACTGACCAAAGGGCAATACCGAGGGAAGATCAGGTTTGTGTCAAACGAAGAATTAGCCTATATAGCGGGTTTTCTCGATGGCGATGGATGCATTATGGCGCAATTGGTTCGCCGTAAGGATTATATTTACGGTTACCAAGTGCGGACAAGCATAGTCTTCTATCAAAAGCAAAACCATGAGGAGATTCTGTATTGGCTTAAGGAAAAGCTGAAATACGGTTACGTTCGCCAAAGAAATGATGGCATGGCGGAGTATACTGTAGTCGGTTTCAAAGAAGTTCTGGAAGTTATAAGACTTCTTTATCCCTATCTTCGTTTAAAAAAAATTCTAGCGGATCACATGATAAGGCTCATTGAAAGTCATCCTAAAAAAATGTCTCCAAGCGAGCTGATTCGGGTGAGTGAACTGGTGGATGAAACCGCCAAATTTACTTATTCGAAGAAGAGAACTAACACATGCGATACCATTAGAGCGTTTTTGAAAGACGCAAATCTTTTCCCCGTAGAGACTGAGGCGTAGTCATCAGGACGAAGCCGAGATAGTTTCTTCATAGAAACTATAAAACGTCAGCCCCTCCCTCAAGACAATTTATGAGAAGGGTGAAGATATAGTCCATGCCACCCGTAATGGTGGAATAAACATGCGTGAGACAGTAAAAAGACTAAAAAGTCACCTTGCTGTCCTAAAATCTAGCTATATGCTGGAAAATCCCGTGTATCCCACACTACTTTGATAGCTTCAAAGTGAAAATGTGTTGGGTGGGGACAATCAGCAGGAAAGGTTGGAAGCGTGGATGGTTCATACATCGCCGGTTTTGTCGATGGTGAAGGCAGTTTCCATGTGGCATTCCAAAAGCGTCCCGATCTGAAATTCGGTTGGCAAGCAATCCCCGAGTTTCACATCAGCCAAAACTTCACAAGCTGTGAAGTTTTGGAGGAGATTAAAAATTTCCTGGGATGCGGTTATATCAAGCCAAATGATGCCGCGGGAAAACGAGACAAAACGTTGGTGTACGTCGTTCGAGATCGAAATGCTCTCTTGAATAAAATCATCCCGTTCTTTCGAGAATTTCCACTGCGCACCGCAAAGCGCAACGATTTTGAAACGTTTCGAGAAATCGTTATCATGATGGACAAAAGTCATCATTTAACAGTTTCCGGGTTTCAAAAAATCGCTCGATTGGCGTTCAAGATGAATGCCGGTGGAAAATATCGAAAGATAAAGATAGAAGCTGTTTTAGCTTCCAACATCCTCAGAGACTATACGCTGGATACCCAAGTTATTGGGTAAAGATATAGTCCGATCTTCATGGCGACATGAAGACTCACAGAGAAATTTGTGAGCGCCCGCCAGGGATTATGGCGGGTTAGTATCTGCAGAATATCGCAGAGAAGTAACATAAATGTCGGTCTCTATCTGCTGCGGGCGTAGGAAATTTGAAGGGAGCATTCCCTAGTACGAGAGGACCGGGAATGAGTGACCTCTGGTGTTCCAGTCGTGCTGCCAAGTGCGTAAGCTGGGTAGCTATGTCGCGAAAGGATAAGCACTGAAAGCATCTAAGTGCCAAGCCCCCCCTAAGATAAGATTTCCCTGTCGCCGAAAGGCGACCTAAAGACCCCCTGTAGATCACAGGGTTGATAGGCCAGGTGTGCAAGGGCAGTAATGCCTTCAGCTGACTGGTACTAATGGGTCGTGAGGCTTGACCTACAATATTTGTAGAATTCGGTCTTGCCCTATGAAGTTGTCAAAGAACAAAAATAAGACTGCTAGGCGGTCATACTGGAGGGGTCACACCCGTTCCCATTCCGAATACGGAAGTTAAGCCCTCCAAGGCCGATGGTACTTACGGGGCAACTCGTCGGGAGAGTAGGTAGCTGCCTGGCTTTATTTTAAAAAAAGCGCTTTGGGCCACAAGCCCGGGGCGCTTTTTTTATTTTTTTTATTTGGAGGATTTTGTGGCGGAATCCGAAGTGGCGAGGTAAGCTATTCCCAATAATCTTAAGCAATATAAACCAGCGGAGGGTCTGATGAAAGAAAACGCGTTGAGTATCGGTCTCTTGTGGTTGAGGGCGCTGGCGGGGGCGGGGATTGCCCATCACGGGTATGGCAAGATATTTGGCGGACAGGTCACCGGGCTTGCCGAGGGAGTCGCGCAAATGGGGTTTCCGATGCCGCTGGCTTTCGCGTGGGCGGCCGCGCTTTCGGAATTTGCCGGGGGGATTCTTCTGGTCCTCGGCTTGGGCACGCGCTATGCGGCGTTTTTTATTTTCTGCACGATGTCCGCCGCGGCTTTCATTCATCATCGCATGGATCCTTTGCAGGTCAAGGAGCTGGCCCTCGCGTACTGGACGATTGCCGGGGCGCTGATCCTGACCGGCGCCGGCAAGTTCAGCGTGGACGGCCGCGGCAAGTGCTGTGGATGAAATTAAGCGTCAAGGTCAAACCGAAGGCGAGGGAAGACCGGGTCCTTCGGCTGGGCGAGGGGCGGTATAAAGTTTGGGTCAAAGCGGCGCCGGAGAGGGGGCGGGCGAACGAGGCGGTGATCGAGGTCTTGAGCGAGCACCTGAATCTGCCCAAGTCGAGGTTCTCCGTCGTGTCGGGGTCGGCCTTCAGCCAGAAGGTCATCGAAATCCGGGACTAACAGTCCGATGAAAAAGCCCAATCTGCAGCGTTACTCGGTCGCTTGCTTGTGCGGCGCTATTCCCATAGCGCCTCCGCGCTCGCTTCCTCGCGCCTCGCATCTTGGGCTTTTTGATCAGACTGTTTGGTTAATAGGTTTTTCAGCAGACTGCTAGGGGAACATGACCGAAGAAGTAAAATCGCTATGGGAGATTCGCGCCGGGCACTTCGAGGGTCCGGCCCTTTTGATTTTTGCCGCCCTCTTTCTTGCCGCCGGCCTCTCCCTGCCGGTGTTGACGGTCAAGCAGCTTGTCGTGATGAAGAACACGTTTTCGATATTGTCCGGCATCGAGGCGCTGTGGAAGGAAAAGCATTACGCGCTCGCGGGGATCATTTTCTTTTTCTCCATCGTCTTTCCTTTCACGAAGCTTGCCGCGCTCGGCTGGATCTGGTTTGCGAAGGTGACGGCGGGAAAAAGGCGGGCGTTGATTTTCTGGCTCGAGTTTCTGGGCAAATGGTCGATGCTCGACGTCTTTGTCGTCGCGGTCACGATCGTGGCCGTGAAGTTCGGGTTCATGGCGAGCGCCGAGCCGCGCGTCGGGATTTATTATTTTGCGGCGGCGATCATGGCCTCCATGATCGCCACGTCCCTGACCGGCCGGCTTTTGGACGCCGACCCGAGATAAACCGGGCCGGGCAGAGCGGAGAGAAAAGCGATGCTTGACAGACTGCAGGCTCTTTTGAAAGGCAAGGAGTTTATCAGTCTTGCGACCGCAAATCTTGACGGCGAGCCCCACGCCACGCCCAAATTCATCTTCAAGATCAAAAGACGGTTTATCTATCTGATCGATTACGCGATCGCCAAGAGCGCCGAAAACCTGAGGCAGAATCCCCGCGCGGCGCTCTCTTTTATGGACCTGACGAATCTCGAGGGTTACCGGATTTCCGGATCGGCGCAGCTCATCGAGGGCGGGAAGGCGTTTGAGCGGATTGTCAAAGAGTTCGACAGAAAACTGATCAAGCTTTCCGCGGATCGCTTCATCGAGGGGCTGAAGACCGGCAAAAAACACGAGCACTACGAGCTGGAGATCCCCCGGCGGTTTGTCGTCATCAAAGTCACCGCGGAGGAGATGGTGAAGGTTGGCCGCGACGGCGAACTCACCGTGGAAAGGGCCCATGGAAACGCTAACCGCGGCAAATAAAAAACTCGCCGAGGGGCTTGTTTTGGACGAGCTCTTTGACCTGTCCCTCTACAACGCCCTTCGCGGGGCCGTCTCAGGGGGTCTTCAGAAGACGCTCGATGAGCTGATCCCGATCGAGACGAAGCATTATGCGTTTTGGCAGGAGTTTTATGGGCTGCGGATGGGGCGCCTGGACTTCGGCCGCCGGCTGAAGCTGGGCGTCATCGTGTTTTGCTGCAGGGTGTTCGGAGAACCGGCGGTGTACCTTATCCTGGAGGCGATAGAAATCTACGGGATACGCAAATACTTGACCATATGGAGGCTTTATCAAAATACGCCGTTGGCCGGCGCGGTGAGGACGGTATTGGAGGACGAGTTTGGGCATGAGGACCGGGTGGTCTCCGGCCTCAAGGAAAGAAAGATCAGTCCGGAACGCATCCGAAGCGTTTTTCTTGGATTTAACGACGGGCTCGTCGAATTTCTGGGGGCCGTGGGCGGTTTTTTCGCGGCATTCCAGGATGCCGCCCCCGTTTTGATCGCCAGTTTCACCGGCGCCGCGGCCGGGGCCCTTTCGATGGCGGTGGGGGTTTTCGCCTCCTCGGGATTTGAAGAAGAGATGCAGCGGACGGCCTTGCAGAAAGAGGCGTTCTTGTCGGAGGCCGGGCGGGAGGATCGGCCGTCCATGCCTGGCCGGCCGACGGAGGCCGTCGCGCATCCTTTCGGTTCCGCCGTGATCGTCGGGCTTTCCTATCTTTTTGGATCGTCGGTGCCGATACTTCCCGTTTTTTTCGGCGCCCAAAACGTATTTGTTTCATGGGGGTGCGGGGGGATCGTGCTGGTCCTTGTGACCGCGGTCTTGTCGTTTATCTCGGGCACGCGGATCAAGCAGCGCCTCCTGACGAACCTGGCGGTGGTGGCGGCCGCCGTGGCCGTTGCCTATGCGGTGGGCGTCTTCGTCAAAATTTTTCTAACAGTCTGATGAAAAAGCCCAATCTGCTTCGTTGCTCGGTCGCTTCCGCCTGCTGTTTTGCAGCAGGACGGACCCGTCCTCGCGAAGCACGAGGCGGGCGCTTGTGCGGCGCTATTCCCATAGCGCCTGACGAGCTTTGTGGCGGGCGCGCTCGCTTCCTCGCGCCTCGCATCTTGGGCTTTTTGATCAGACTGCATGACAAACCGGTTTTTCAGCAAACGGCTAGGTCTTGAAGCGGTTTAAAATGAACGCTAAAGCGGTCGTCCCGGCGGTGATCTTTCTGACCCTTTTTCTATTGGGAACTGCTATGAGCGAAGTGGCCACGATAGAGATTTACAACGCGGTGACGGGAAAGACCGAAAAAACCAGTCCCGTCGTGAAGACGGAAGAGGAATGGAAAAAAATCCTCGCCCCCGAGGAATATCGGGTCCTGCGCGGGAAGGGGACCGAGCGCCCTTTCAGCGGGCAGTGCGCGATTCCGAAATCCGGCAAGGGAATTTATCGGTGCGCCGCCTGCGGGACGGACTTATTCCGCTACGGAAACAAATTTGAATCAGGCACCGGCTGGCCGAGTTTTTGGGATCCGGTTTCGCCGCTCAACGTCAGGATCGAAGAAGACGACAGCTTCGGAATGTCCCGTCAAGAGGCGCTCTGCGCGCGGTGCGGCGGTCATTTGGGACACGTCTTTGACGACGGTCCGCCGCCTACCGGCAAGCGCTACTGTATCAATACCGTCGCGTTGAAACTCGCCGAAAACCGTTAACCGTTTAAAGGAGGATGCGAATGCTGGATTATTCGCTTTGGGGAAAGATAGCGCTGTGTATTTTTTGCGGGACTATCGTCGGCATCGAGCGGCAAAAGCACAAAAAGCCGATCGATGTGCGGACGAGCGTCCTGATTTGTCTAGGGACGATGATTTTTATTTACCTGGCCAACCACATGGATGGCGAGAAAGACAGCACGCGCGTGCTGGGGCAGGTGGTCTCGGGAATCGGGTTCTTGGGCGCCGGAGCCATCATCAACCGGCAGGGGCTTGTCGTCGGTCTGACGTCCGCGTCGGTCGTGTGGGTGCTGGCGGCCATCGGCGCGGCGATCGGCCTGGGTCAGCACGCCATCGGCGTGACGGTTTCTCTGATCACGCTTGCGATTTTGATGGGGTCGCATTGGTTTGAGAACCGAATGGGTCGTAACGGCGCCTGATGCAGTTCGATTTGTTTGACGGCTCACGAAACCAAATCCTCGGCGCGACGGTCTACGCCGATTTTAAAGAGACGCTCGCGCGTTCCAACTGCGCCCGATGCCCCCTGTCCTCGTCCCGCACGCAGATCGTCGTCGACCGGGGAAACCCCCAGGCAAAAGTCCTGATGATCGGCGAGGCCCCCGGCGAAAACGAGGACCTGCAGGGCAGGGCCTTTGTCGGCCGCGCGGGAAAACTTCTGGACGAATTGATGCGCGAGGTCGGTTTCAACACCGAAACGGACGGCTTGATCATCAACGTCGTCAAGTGCCGCCCGCCGGAGAATCGCGCGCCGGCCCCCAAGGAAGTCGAGGCGTGCTTTCCATTTTTAAAAAAACAGATAGAGCTCGTCAACCCGCGCTTGATCCTGCTGCTGGGCGCCACCGCGCTCAAGCACATGGTGCCCGACAAAGAGGGATCTTCGATGAAGCGGGAGGTGGGGATCTTTTTTACCCACGCGGCGTATCCGGGAGTGGAGCTCATGGTGCTGTACCATCCCGCCTACCTTCTCCGCGATCCGCGCAAAAGACCGCTCATGGCGGAGCATCTGGCGCGGTTCCGGGAACGCTGGGCGCGCGGTCTTGAAAACGGGAAAGAAGCCAAGGACGGGGGCTAAGGCGAGGCGAAACGGCCGGCGTACTCTTGAATCCATTTTTCCGCGGCCTCTTCCTCGGAGACTTCCCGGCCGGCCGTTTTCGAAAGCGTGTTGCGGTATTCCAGGATTTTCAGGGCTTCTTCGGCAAGCTTCGCCCGGAGGGCGCTTGAAGGGTCATGGAAGGACACGCCGGTGCGGTAGGCCCCGATTTTCCGGTCCTCCTTGGAGTAGACCACTCTGGCCTTCACCTGAAAAGACGCCTCGCGGACGGGGATGATGAGGCTGATGCTTTTCCCCTTGGGGAGCCTGTTGCGCCAGTAAAAACAAAGCCCGCCGAGCGAGATGTCGTGGGTGCTGGAAGTAAAAGAAGGGGTATGGTCGACCAGATCGAGTTCGATGGGCCAGTGGATGGGATGCCTGAAAAACTTGCGTTTTTCCTGCCCGGCGTTGAGCATAGGGCAAGTATAGCAAAAGGCCTCCCGAATAGCAATTTTAGAAAGAATGTGGTACTCTGAACGGAGGAATACCTATGACCCCCGATCCAAACGCAGATCCCAACGCGGAAAAAAGGAAGGCCAGGAGGATGCAAAGGTCCTTTACGGCGAGGGTGCAGCTGCGCACGCCCAGCCTGTTTCCTTCCTGGGACATCGTGACGGTGCAGAATTTAAGCGCCGACGGGATGCTTTTCCATTACGACAAACCGGTCGAGCCCGGCACGGTCCTGGATTTCAAAATTAATTTTCCGATGACGGACCAGCCGATCGACGGGACGGGCAGGGTGCTGCGCGCCGACACGGCCGGCCACGGGCCCTATTACCACGTCGCCGCGTATTTTACCCACATCACCCAGACCGAGCGCGAGCTCATCAACGAGTCTGCGTCCGGACTCCATTCCGAGTAGATGTCAGGCCATTCCAAATGGGCAACGATTAAGCATAAGAAGGGCGCGCTGGACGCCAAGCGGGGCGCCCTGTTCACAAAGATCATTCGGGAGTTGACGGTCGCCGCCAAGAACGGCGGGGGCAATCCGGAAGCCAACCCGCGCCTGAGGACCGTGTTGCAAAAGGCCAAGGAGGCGAACATGCCCTCCGACAACATCGACCGCGCGATCAAGAAGGGGACCGGCGAGCTTCCGGGGGTTATTTACGAAGAAGTCACTTATGAAGGCTACGGGCCGGGAGGGATTGCGATTCTCATCGAGGCGCTGACGGACAACAAGAACCGGACCACGGCGGAGATCCGGAGCGCGCTCGAAAAAAGAGGCGGCAACATGTCCGGGGCGGGGTCGGTGGCCTGGCAGTTTTCCAAAAAGGGGCTTCTCTTGGTGAAGAAGGGAGCGGTCGGCGAAGACAAAATCATGACCGTTGCGCTCGACGCCGGCGCCTCGGATTTCAGCTCGGAAAAAAATCATTATGAGATTGTCACGGAGCCCCATGATTTCGAACAGGTCAAAAAGGCGGTCACCGACGCCGGCATCCCGCTGGAGAGCGCGGAGGTCACCAAGATCCCGTCCGCGACCGTGACGCTCAATGCGGCGGACGCCAAGGCGGCGCTGGCGCTTTTGGAATCCCTGGAAGAGCACGAAGACGTCCAAAACGTCTATTCCAACGCGGATATTTCGGACCAGGCGCTTCAGGAGCTCGGCGGCTGACACGGGGCGATGAGAATCCTCGGCGTGGATCCGGGTCTTCGGATCACGGGGTATGGGGTCATTTCGGATTCGGGCCGCCCGCGGGCGCGCGGGAACATCGAGCTTGTGGAGGCCGGGATTATCCGCACCAAAGCCGGGTCCGGGATCGCGGCAAGGCTTGAACGGGTTTACCGCGCGCTGCAGGAAGTGGTCGCGGAACTCAAGCCCGAGGTGCTCGTGATCGAGAAGCTCTATGCCCACTACCGGCATCCCGCCACCGCGATTCTGATGGGCCACGTGCGCGGGGTGGTTTGTCTTTTGAGCGGGACCAGCGGCATTCCTTTGGTGAATCTGGCGGCCACCCGCGTGAAAAAGTCGGTCACCGGCAACGGGCGCGCGGGCAAAGGCCAGACCGCGCGGATGGTGGAGCGCTACCTGAGCCTCCGGACGGTCTCCGCGCCGTCGGACGCCACCGACGCGCTCGCGATCGCGCTCTCCTACGCGTTGAACAGAAAATTTTAAAAAAGGCGGACCGGAAATGATTTCCCAGATTCACGGCGTCGTCGAGGAGATCGGCGAAAATAGCCTCAGCGTGATCGTCGGCGGGATTTCTTACGAGGTGTTTATCCCGCCGGCCGTGATGCGGAGCTTCGACGGCAGGCTCGCCAAAGACGCAAAAATCTCGCTGGTCACCTATCATTATTATCAGACGGATCCTTCCAAAAGCATTCCGGTGCTGGTGGGCTTCTCCAACCGAGTCGAAAAAGAATTTTTTGAAAAATTCATCACCGTCTCGGGCGTGGGGCCCAAGGCGGCCGTGCGCGCGTTGAAGGCCCCCATCCCCGAGATCGCGCAGGCGATAGACGCCGGGGACCTCGGTTTTCTCAAGTCGCTTCCCGGCATCGGCGAGCAGCGCGCCAAGGAAATCATCGCCAAGCTCCAGGGAAAGATGAGCAAATTCGGGCTGATCCAGATGCCGGCGGGCCAGGCGCCGCCCGAGAGCCCCAAGACCTCGGCGGTCCGGGAGGAGGCGCTTGAGGTTCTTTTGCAGTTGCAGTATAAGAGGGAGGAAGCCCGGGAGATGATCCGGAGGGCGTTTGCCCGGAAATCCTCGTTGGGCAGCGTCGAGGAGATTCTGAACGAAGTGTACCGTCAGAGAAAAGAAGAGCCGCGGTGAAAGATAAAAAAACGAAGGTCGATTCCGGAAGGGAAAAAATAAGCTTCGAGCGGACGGGCCGCGAAAAGCTTCTGGACGCCCATCCCGAGGAGGTCGACGGCGTCGTCGAGCTCTCGCTGCGGCCGTCGAGGATCGCCGAATTCATCGGCCAGGAAGGCCTCAAGGAAAACCTCAGGATCGCGCTGGAGGCGGCCAAGAAGCGCAAAGAGCCTCTCGAGCATCTCCTGCTTTCGGGCCCGCCGGGGCTGGGAAAAACGACGCTCGCGCACATCGTCGCGCATGAAATGGGGGCCAAGATCATGGCGACGAGCGGGCCGGCCATCGAGCGCGCGGGCGATCTGATCGGGATTCTTACGAATCTCGAGGGAGGGGATATCCTCTTCATCGATGAAATCCACCGCCTCTCGAAAGTCGTCGAAGAGTTTATCTACCCGGCGATGGAGGACTGCAAGATAGACTTTGTGGTCGACAAGGGTCCGTACGCGAAGACGATCAAATTTGCCCTCAAGCGTTTCACGCTGATCGGCGCCACCACGCGGCAGGGTCTCTTGAGCTCGCCGCTCAGGGACCGCTTCGGCGTCTCGTTTCACCTCGATTTTTATGAGGCGGAGGACCTGAGGATGATCATCGAGCGTTCCGCGAGGCTCCTGTCGATCCCGATCGAGCGGGAGGCGGCGTCGGAACTGGCCCGGCGTTCGCGCGGGACGCCGAGGATAGCCAACAAACTTTTGCGGCGGGTCAGAGACTACGCGCAGGTCAAGTCCCACGATACGATCACGCCCGACGTTCTCGACAAGGCGCTGGCCGGACAGGGGATAGACCAAGCAGGGCTCGACCATCTCGACCGGAAGGTGCTCGGCGCGGTCATTGAAATTTACGGCGGCGGGCCCGTCGGGATCGAGTCTCTCGCGGCGACCCTGAACGAGGAGATCGACACGATCGTGGACGTCGTCGAGCCGTTTTTGCTGAAAAGCGGTTATTTGAAAAGGACCTCCCGCGGGCGCGAGGCGACGCCGCAGGCCTACCGGCATTTGCAGGTGCCTCAAAGCAGACTTTCGTTCTGACGGAGTTTTTGTGACGACGCGACGACTCCGGCCGGTGGTTTTTCTTTTGCTGTTTTTTTTGTTTCCCACCCATGCCTCAACGGCCGAATCCGGAAAAGCCTCTCCCGCCATACGCGTTCTCGTGGAAGAAAATCAGAGACTCATGAGGCTCGAGATCAAGGGGCCCTATCGCGTGGAGCTTCTGCCGACCCGGGAGGTCGTCCAAAAGGGGGAGGGACTCGACTCCACGCCCGTCTCGCCTTCCCCGCGCGGGATCCGTTTCGGAAAAGAGGCATGGGCCTGCGGGGGAATCCGCATCGAACCGGCCAGGGACAGGACGCTGGTGCTCGACCGGACGCTTTTCCGCGGTTCGCTCCAGATCCTGAAGAATAAAAACGGCTCCCTCGACGCCGTGAACCGCCTGGACGTCGAGGGTTATCTTTACGGAGTGCTGCAGCATGAGGTCGCGTATTGGTGGCCGATGGAGGCGCTGATGGCCCAGGCGGTCGCCGCCAGGACCTATGCGCTCTACCAGTCGCAGGTCAGCCGCCAGGCGGAGTTTGACGTGAAGAGCAGCACGCATTCGCAGGTGTACGGCGGGAGCACGCTCGAGCGCGTCCGGACCCGACGGGCGGTGGACCGCACGCGCGGCCTGGTCCTGACCGCCGGGGGAAAGATATTTCCCGCTTATTTTCACGCGACCTGCGGCGGCCGGACCGCCGGGGCCAAAGAGCTCTGGAAGATCGATCTTCCGCCTCTGGCGGGAGGCGTGCGTTGCGGTTACTGCCGGATCTCCCCGCATGACTCCTGGGAATCCCGGGCGCCGCTTTCGGATATCGAAGAAAAGCTCAACGCCAACGGCCGGGGGGTCGGCCAAATCCTCTCCATCGAAAAAATCACGCAAACGCCCTCCGGCCGCGTCGGGAGCCTGCGCATGACCGGAACGGCGGGGGAGACCGTGCTCGCGGCCAAGGATTTCAGGATATGGGTCGGCGGGGACAAGCTGCGGAGCACGAATTTTACGGTGAAAATAAAAGAGGACATGGCCGAGTTTCGCGGAAAAGGGTGGGGGCACGGCGTGGGACTTTGCCAGTGGGGGACGCTGGGGCAGGCGATGCTCGGCCGCAAGTATCCGCAAATTCTCGAATTTTATTACCCCGGCTCGGAAATCAAAAATCATGATGAATCTTAATAGTTTCGACTATCCCCTGCCCAAAGACCTGATCGCCCAGTCTCCGGCGAAAAAGAGGGACGATTCGCGCCTTCTGGTGGTGGACCGGAAGACCGGCTCGCTCGAGGACAGGCATTTTTCCGATCTGGCGGACTATGTGCCGGCCGGCGATGTCCTGGCGCTGAATGACACCAAGGTCTTTCCCGCGCGTCTTTTGGGAAATAAAAAGGGCACGGGTGGGAAAGTCGACGTGCTGCTTTTGGGGCCATCCGGCCCCAACGCGTGGCGGTGCCTTGTCCAGCCCGCGCTTAGGGAGGGGCAGGAGATCGTGTTTCCTTTCGCCGGAGCGGAGGCCTTTTTTTTGAAACGAGGCGCGGACGGAATCCCGGTGCTGGAGTTTAAGCATGTGCCGGACGTGAGGGTTTTTGCCGAACGGCACGGGACCATGCCTTTGCCGCCTTATATCAAACGGGAAGCGGGCAAGGAAGATGACGCAGACTATCAGACCGTTTACGCGGCAAAATGCGGAGCTGTCGCCGCTCCGACAGCCGGTCTTCATTTTACCGAAGATCTGATTAGGCGCTTGATCGCAAAAGGGGTGACTGTCTTGTACGTGACTCTTCACGTGGGTTATGGTACGTTTAGGCCCGTGGAGGATCTAGAAGACCATCGGATGCACGCGGAATATTTTGAGTTATCCAAAGAATCGGCGGAGGGAATCAATCAGGGCCGCTCCGAGGGGAAAAGGGTATGGACGGTTGGGGAAACCTGCGTGCAGGCGAAGCGGTTGATCCCGGGCCGGGGAGAGACGGACCTTTTTATCAAGGAGCCGTTTGAGTTTGAAATCGCCGGCCGCCTGATCACGAACTTTCACCTGCCGAAAACCACGCTCCTGCTTTTGGTGTCCGCCTTTATGGGGGAGAGCCTGAGGAGAAAGGCTTACGAGCACGCGATCCGGGAAAAGTACCGGTTTTACAGCTATGGCGACGCGATGCTGATTCTATGACTTTATTTCGGGTGGAACACAGGGACAGGCGGAGCCGGGCGAGGACCGGACGGTTGAAGACGGCCCATGGGGAGCTACGCACTCCCGTCTTCATGCCCGTGGGCACTCAGGCCAGCGTGAAGACGATCGCCAATCGCGAACTCCTCGACTCGGGGGCGCAGATCGTTTTGGCCAACATGTATCATCTTTATCTTCGGCCCGGCGAGAACGTCGTCAAGGCGGCCGGGGGCTTGCACGCCTTCATGAATTGGAACAAACCGATCCTCACGGACTCCGGGGGATTTCAGATCTTCAGCCTGGCGAAGCTGAACAAGGTCCGGCCGGAGGGGGTGGAGTTCCAATCGCATGTGGATGGCTCAAGGCATTTTCTGACGCCGGAGGACGTGGTGCGCATTCAGGGGGTGCTGGGCAGCGACATCCTGATGCCGCTGGACGAGTGCGTGAAGTATCCCGTGGAGCGCGCTCAGGTGGAGGAGTCCATAGCGCTGACGCGCCAATGGGCTGAGCGAAGTAAAAAAGCCTGGCAGAAGACCAAAAATGAACCCCGGGAGTTCATTAAGGGTTCACGCTTGGATAATGAACTCCCGGGGTTCATTTTTGGGATCGTCCAAGGCGGGACATTTCCTGATTTGAGGAAACGGGCGGCGCGGGAGCTGGTGGACCTGGATTTTCCGGGTTACGCGATCGGGGGCCTCAGCGTCGGCGAGCCAAAAGAGCTCATGGTTGAAATTTTGGAAGAGACGGTCCCCGGGCTCCCGGAAGAAAAACCGCGCTATCTCATGGGAGTCGGGATGCCGCTGGATTTGCTCGAGGCGGTGGCGAGGGGAGTGGACATGTTTGACTGCGTGATCCCGACGCGCAACGGCCGCAACGCGACGGTGTTCACCCCCGCCGGCACGCTGCTTCTCCGGGGGGCGTCGTACACCACTGATTTCACGCCGATCGACGAACAATGCCCCTGCTACACCTGTCGCACCCATACCCGGGCGTATCTGCGCCATCTCTTCAACGCCGAAGAGCATTTGGCCGGGAGACTTGCTTCTTTACACAACCTCACATTTTTTATACAATTACTCGAATCCGCGAGGCGGTCGATCGAGGAAAACCGCTTCGTCGAATTTCACCGCGAGTTTGAGCGGAATTTTAAGTGAGCGCCAGACTTACGGAGCGAAGCGACGTCAAGTCTGCCTGCGCGAACTTATCCCCAGGAGGCGCGACCCAGCGCCGACGTGGGATTTCCATAGTGGAATTTCCATAACTGTCAAGGAGTTTAAATGGCACAGGAACCCAGCCCGCTTTTGCAGTTTCTACCCCTTATTTTTCTTTTCGTCGTTTTTTATTTTCTTCTAATCCGTCCCCAACAGAAAAAACAAAAAGAGCACGCCCAGATGATCGCCAAGCTCGACAAGAACGACGAGGTGATCACCGTCGGCGGGCTGCACGCGACCGTGATCTCGGTCGGCGAGAAGACGGCGGTCATTCGCATCGCCGATAACGTGAAAGTCGAAATCGAGAAACCCTCGATCGTTCAGGTCACGAAAAGCAGACAATGACGACCCAGAGTTTGAAATGGCGTGTCCCCCTTATCGCGGCGGTGATCGCGGTTTGTCTTTGCTACGCGATCCCTCCGATTGATCCGGACGGCTCCGGGCCGAAACAGGGAAAGATCAAGCTTGGCCTGGATCTTCTTGGGGGAATGCAGCTGGTGCTCAAAGTGGACACCTCCAAATTGGAGGCGAGGGCCGCGGAGGACGCGGCGGCTCGCGCGATGGAGATCGTTCGCAATCGCATCGACCAGTTTGGCGTCTCCGAGCCCTCCATTCAACAGCAGGGCGCCGACCGGATTCTCGTGCAGCTTCCGGGCGTCAGCGACCGTGAACGGGCGCTGGAGCTCATCGGGCGCACGGCGCTCCTCGAATTCAAGCTGGTTTCCGACGACGAAACCAAGCTGAAAGAAGCCGGGGAAGGAAAGACCCCCGAGGGAACCCGCCTCTACAAATCGGAAGACGAAGGCGAGCTTTTGCTCGAAGACAAAGCGCTGCTGACCGGCAAAGACATCAGCGACGCCCAGGTCAATTTTGAGTCCCAGTACAACGAGCCGGCCGTGAGCCTGTCGCTTAACGCGGACGGGGCGAAAATCTTTTCCGAGCTGACGGGCGCGAACGTGGGCCGGCGGTTGGCGATCGTGCTGGATGACAAAGTCCAGTCGGCGCCGGTGATCAACGAGAGAATCCCGTCGGGTCAGGCCCAGATCTCCGGCCGTTTTTCGATGGAGCAGGCGAATGACCTGGCGATTGTCCTAAGGGCGGGTGCCTTGCCGGCTCCCTTGATCGTCGAAGAAGAGCGGTCGGTGGGCCCCAGCCTCGGCAAGGACTCCGTCCAGCAGGGGATTCGGGCGACGATCTGGGGTTTTTCGGCGGTGGTCGCGTTCATGGCGCTTTATTATTTGTTCGCGGGCGTCATCGCAAACGTCGCGCTTTTTCTGAATATTCTCATTACGCTGGCCGCGCTCAGCTATTTTCACGCGACGCTGACGCTTCCGGGCATCGCGGGCATCGTCCTCACGATCGGCATGGCGGTGGACGCCAACGTGCTGATCTTTGAGCGCCTCCGCGAAGAGCGCCAGCTCAACAAACCGATGTCGGCGTCGCTTACCGCCGGCTACCGGAAGGCCTTTGTCACCATCCTGGATTCCAACCTGACGACGCTGATTACGGCCATTATCCTTTATTACATCGGCACGGGCCCGGTGAGGGGTTTTGCGTTGACGCTGGCGGTCGGCATCCTCGCGAGCATGTTCACGGGCGTTTTTGTGACCCGCACGATTTTCGACCTCTTGCTCGCCAAAGGCGGCCTGAAAAATCTCAGGATGCTCCATTTTTTAAAGCAGACTCCGAGGCTTAATTATTTGAAATTCAGAAGGTTTTGTTACGTCTTATCGCTCATCGTGATTCTTGCCGGCGCGACGGCTTTTATCCGGCGCGGGCCGGGCATGTTCGGGGTCGATTTCGCGGGGGGGTCCATGCAGGAATACCGCTTTGAAAAACCCCTGGCGATCGAGGCGCTCCGGAAATCCCTGACCGAGATCGGCCATGGCACCGCGACGATCCAAAAGGTCGGGGACACCAACCAGATCATTCTGCGTTCGTCGCTTCACTCCGAGAGCGCCATCGCGGCGAAGATCAAGAAAGATTTCCCCGACAATCCGTACGAGGTGTTGAGGATTGAAAGCGTCGGTCCCGTCGTCGGCAAGGAGCTCAAGACCAAGGCGCTATGGGCGTTCGTGCTGTCTTTGGGGGCGATCTGGATCTACGTGGTGTACCGCTTTGATTTCCGCTACGCGTTTGGAGCGATCCTTTCGCTTTTTCATGACGGGCTTGTCGCGGTCGGATTCGTCGCGCTGACGGGCCGCGAGATGTCGATCACGGTGCTGGCGGCGGTGCTGACCATTCTCGGCTATTCGATCAACGACACCATTGTGATCTTTGACCGCATCCGCGAGCGCCGTCGCAGCGGCGTCCGGGAGACCTTCGAGGAGGCGGTCAACAACAGCGTGAACCTGACGATGTCGCGGACCATCCTGACCTCCTTCACGGTGCTGCTCGTGGTGGCGGCGCTGTATGGCTTCGGCGGCGAGGTCATCAACGATTTTGCGTTCACGATGCTTGTGGGGCTGGTCAGCGGCACTTACTCCACGGTTTATATCGCGGCCCCCGTGCTGGTCGACTGGCCCGGCGGGAGAAAGAAATAGTGTCATTGCGAGGAGCGCAAGCGACGAAGCAATCTATGCGCAGAGATTGCTTCGCTTCGCTCGCAATGACAATTTGAAGCCTCATTGGACGCTTCTCCCGCAAGCGTCCGGCGCTTCCCGGATCGCCGCCCAGCTCGGCATTCATCCGGCCATTGCCTCCATTCTGCTTCGCCGAGGTGTTCGCACGCCTTCCGAGATCTCCGACTTTCTTAATCCCGCGTTGGAGCTTTTGCAGGATCCGTTTGTTTTCCAGGACATGGAGAAAGCCGTGCGGCGTATCCGCCGCGCGGTCGCGGACCGTGAAAAAATTCTGGTTTACGGGGATTACGACGTAGACGGGGTTACGGGGAGCGCTATCCTTTGCCCGGCGCTGAAACGGATGGGCGCCGACGTGGAGGCGCATATCCCTCACCGGATCGAGGAGGGGTATGGGCTGAATCTTGGAACCCTCGCCCGTTTCGCGGAAAAAAAGCTGGGGCTCGTCATCACCGTGGATAACGGGATCACCGGGATCGAGCCGATACGCTTTCTTGTCTCCAAGGGCATCGATGTGATCATTGTGGATCACCACGCCCCCAAAGGGGAGATTCCCCCGGCTTACGCGATCTTAAGCGCCGCCGTCGGCGAAAAGAAAGGGGACCCGAACCTGGCGGCCTGCGGTGTGGCATTCAAGCTGGCCTGGGCGCTTTTGGGAAGCCTGGAGGCCGTCCGTCACACCCTGGATCTTGTCGCGCTGGGGACCGTCGCGGATCTGGCGCCCGTGCGAGGGGACAACCGGACGCTTCTCAAACACGGCCTGCCCGCGCTTTCGCGGACCCAAAGGCCGGGGCTCGTTGCGCTGATGAAGGTGGCGCGTATTTCGAGACGGCACGTCAGTTACCGGGACATCGCGTTTGGGCTGGCCCCCCGGATCAATGCCTCGGGGCGGATGGGTTCGCCGCTCCACGCGTTTGAGCTTTTGACGACCGACTCGGAAGAGGCGGCCGCGCGGCTGGCGAAGTTCCTCGATGAGGGAAACCGCGAGCGCCAGCGCGTGGAGGCCGCGGCCTTCGAACAGGCGGCGGAGGAGGTCCGGACGAATTTTGCGGATCCCGGGGAGAACCGGGTCCTGGTTCTGCATCATTCGGAGTGGCATGAGGGGGTGCTTGGGATCGTCGCGGCCAGGCTCGTCGAGCGTTTTCAGAGGCCCTCGATCGTGATTGCGATGAAAGATCAAATCGGCAAAGGGTCGGGGCGGTCACTCCCGCATTTTTCTTTGTTTGACTGCGTGTTGAGCTGCGAGGACCTTCTTGAGAATTTCGGCGGACACGCGCAGGCCTGTGGATTGACCATCCGCGGGGAAAACGTAGAGGAGTTCAGGCGGCGGATAAACCGGTCCGCCTTGGAAGCGGACGCGCTTGGCGGGATCCCGGCGCTTGAGATAGACGGCGAGCTGGCGCCGGGAGAGATCGATCTGAAATTTTTAAAGGACCTGGAAAGACTGGCGCCGTTCGGTCCGGGGAACAAAAAACCGCTTTTTCTTTCCAAAGGGCTCCGGATGAAGGGTCCGCCCGCCAGGCGCGGCAAAGACACGCTGGTTTGCTGGATGACGGACGAAAACGGGCAAAATACCTGCGAAGTGGTCGGGTTCAGGGCCTTTGGGAGGTGGAACGGGTCCCCTCAGAACCGGTACGACGTGGTTCATCGTCCTTCTCTGAGAGAATTTGACGGAATCGCGTCGATTCAGCTGGAGCTGGAGGACTGGGCCTGAGCGGCGGGCTTCCAGCGGCGTTTGGGGGCCTTGACGACCTTGCCGGTTTTCAGGTACTTGGCGGCGACACGCACCGTTTTCACCGTGCCGTTCTCGATGATCTTTACGGTCTGAAGGTTGGGCAGAAAGCGCCGGGTCGTGATGCCGGTTGTCTTTAGACCGATACCGCCGGACCTTTTGGCGATACCACGCCGGGTGATTCTCTTGCCGGCCCGCGGCCGTTTACCTGTATAATAACAAACTCTGGACATTCTCTTCTCCTCGAATGGGAGGCCAATCTAGCATGGATCATCAAAAAAAGCAATGCTTAGAAGTCATCCCAAAACCCTCCTCGGACTGCGACGGCTTCTGTCGGCCTGCGACTTTGCCGTATGGGTCGTCCCTATCGCAGAGGATAGGGTCTCCTCATCCGGCTTCGTCTCGGCTCGCCATAAGCCGTCTCGTCTCTTGAGGGGGATTTCGGGATGACTTCCAAGCTTTCTTTAAATAATTCGGTCCAGTATTTGAGGGGGGTGGGGCCCGAGCGGCACAAGCTCTTGGCCCGCCTGGGGCTGCGCCGGCTGGGCGACGTCTTTTATTTTTTTCCACGCCGTCATGAGATCCGGTGGCCGGTGAAAAAAGTATCCGAGTTGACCGGCGAGGAGAAGGAGTGCGTGCGCGGACGCGTCGCCAGCCGGGGCCTGGTGCGGATGCGGCATGGGCAGACGCTTTTTAGGGCCGTGTTGAGCGACGGCCAAAAAGCCGTTTTTGGGACCTGGTTCAACCAGCCTTATCTTGTAAAAGCGATTCCATCGGGAAGCGTGGTCACCTTTTATGGAAAGGCCGAAAGGGAAGGGCGGCAGTGGAAGATGGTGCATCCCGAGTATGAAATTCACGCCGATCCCGACGCGGAGAGCATTCACTCGGGGCGCTTGGTGCCGATTTATCCGCTGACCGAAGATCTAAGCCAGAAGGCCGTCCGCCAAATCGTCTTCCGGGTTTTGACCGATCACCTGATGCTTCTCGAAGACCCGATTCCTCCGGCGCTGAGGGCGAGGCTTGGTCTGGAGGAACTACGCACGGCTCTCCGCCAGATTCATTTTCCGGATAGCGAGGCGCGCCGGCGGGGGGCCTACCGCAGGCTGGTTTTTGACGAATTTTTCATGATGCAGGCGGTGGTGCAGATGAAAAAAAACGAATTCCAAAAAGAGGCGCCGGAGATTTTGCATGCCGGAGGCGACGGGGTGGTCCAGAGGCTTCTTGGGTCGGCGGGGTTTGCTCTGACGGAAGGGCAGAAGTCCGCGGTCGAAGAGGTGTTGCACGACATGAAAAGGGGCCGGCCGATGAACCGTCTCGTGCAAGGCGACGTCGGGAGCGGGAAGACCATTGTCTCGGCCGCGGCGCTGGCGTTCACCGCCGCGAACGGTTTCCAGGGCGCCCTCATGGCGCCGACCGAGGTGCTCGCCCAGCAGCATTATTTCACCCTGTCCCGTCTTTTTGAACCGATCGGGATCTCCTGCGGTTTTTTGGCGCAAAGCATGAAACCCCGGGAAAAGGAGGAGGTCCTGAGCCGCGCGCTTGACGGCGGCATTAAAATTCTTGTCGGCACGCACGCGTTGATCGAGGAGCGGGTCCGGTTTCACCGCCTGGGGCTTGTCGTCGTGGATGAACAACACAAGTTCGGCGTCTTCCAGCGCGAAGTGCTTCTGCAAAAAGGACACATGGCGCCATCCGCCACTCAAGCGCCGGCGGACGCGTCGTGCCCGCCTTCGGCCGGCCGCGCGCATTTTCTTCTGACTACCGCGACACCGATCCCGAGGACTTTGGCGCTGACACTTTACGGCGACTTGGACATCTCGACGATCCGTGAATTGCCCGGCGGAAGAAAACCGATTCAAACCTTTTGGGTGGGGGAGGACCGGAGGGGAGAGGTGTACGCGCTCTTGGACGCTCTGATCGCGAAAGGGCGGCAGGGTTATGTGGTTTGTCCTTTGATTGACGAAAAAAGTTTCTCGTCCAAAAGCGTTTTAACGGCGCACAAAGAGCTTGCCGCGATTTTTTCCCACCGCAACGTCGGGTTGCTGCACGGCCGCATGAAAGGCGCCGAAAAAGAACAAGTGATGCGCGATTTTAGGGAGAGGCGGATCGACCTTTTGGTGTCCACAGTTGTGATTGAGGTCGGCGTGGACGTCCCCAACGCGTCGCTTGTGATTGTCGAAAACGCCGAGCGCTTCGGGTTGGCGCAGCTTCACCAGCTCCGCGGACGGGTGGGACGGGGATCGGAAGAGTCTTTTTGCGTGCTTTTCTCCGACTCCGCTGCCGCAGAGACGGCCGAGCGACTCGCCGCGTTCGAAAAAATGGAGAGCGGATTCGACATCGCGGAGAAGGATCTCAAGCTCCGCGGCGCCGGCGACATCGTCGGCGAGAAACAGCACGGGTTCCCCCGGCTTCGGATCGGCGACCTGGTCCAGGACATGGGGATTTTAATCGAGGCCAGGAAGGAGGCGGAGCGGCTCGTCGCGGAGGACCCAAGGCTCGAGTCCCCGAAAAACCGTTCTTTGCGTAACGCTCTCCGCTGCCGGCGCCTTCTTGAACCCCGGGGGTTCACGGGAGTTGTACCCTAATGAACCCCCGGGGTTCATTGCCGGTTTTTGCTCAATGAAAATTTTGACGGGTGAGCTTAAAGGACGAACGATTTTGTTCAAGCCTAATCCACATTTGCGTCCTACGACGGACAAGACGCGCAAGGCGATCTTTGATATGCTGCAGGGCGAATTACAGGATAAAAAGGTTTTAGATCTTTTCAGCGGCACCGGGGCCTTGGGTTTTGAGGCGCTGTCCAATGGCGCGGCAGAGGCGATGTTTGTGGAGGCCGACGCCTTTCAGGCGCGGGAGATTCGGAACAATCTTGGAAGGCTGGGGCTGGAGAGCCGCGGGATTGTCCGGCAGGAAGAAGTTTCCCGCGCGATTGAAAAATTGGGGCGCGACGGCGCCGCGTTTGATTTTATTTTTATCGACCCTCCGTATGAAAAGGGTTTG
>JACPAX010000016.1 GCA_016180585.1 Candidatus Omnitrophota bacterium
GAGGATAAAGCTTGCCGGGTGGCGCGGGAGGGGGTAGGGACAAGGCGAGCCGGGCCCTGAGGGCAAACGGGCCCACTACCGAAACGTCAAGACACTGACGCGAGCAGCGCCCGGGTATAAGGATGTCCCGGGTTTTCAAAGATCCTGTCGCGAGGACCGGACTCGCAGACCTCTCCCTCGCGCATCACGAGCACCTCGTCGCTCATGTGCCGGACGATCTTCAGATCATGGGAGATGAAAACAAGGCTCATTTTCTTTTCCAGCTGAATCCCAAGAAGAAGGTTCAGGATGCCGGCCTGAGCGAGCCGGTCAAGAGACGAGGTCGGCTCGTCGCAGACGAGGAGCTCCGGGTCTGCGCTCACCGCCCGGGCGATCGCGATGCGTTGGCATTCGCCGCCGGAGAGCTCACGAGGGTATCTTTTCCGCAGATTTTCCGGAAGCTCGACCCGGCGGAGCGCCTCCGAGATTTTTTCATCCCAGCGCCGCCTGTCGACGGCCCGCTGGAGAAAAAAGGCCTCCTTGAGTGAATCCTCCACGGTCATCCGGGGATCAAGCGATAAAAAGGGGTGTTGAAAAATAATCTGCCTCTTCCGTCCCTCAAAACGAATCCGGCCCTCGTCGGCCGGAACAAGCCGCAGGATCAGCCGGGCAAGCGTGGATTTGCCGCAGCCCGACTCCCCGACAATCCCCAGCGTCCTGCCGCGCTCCAGGCTGAAAGAGACCCCGCGCACCGCGCGGACGCGGCCCCCGTCGAAGGATTTGGTCAAGTTTCTTACTTCAAGAATCACGTCTAAGTCTTACCCCTCGATCGGCGTTTTGGGAACGGCCTTTGAAAGGCTCGCATTAAAAAGCCTCCGGGTCTGCGGGTGGTTTGCCGCAAAACCGTTTCCTTTTTCAAGGACCTCGATCACCCGCCCCGCGTCCATCACCCCGATGAAATCGGCATGGCGCTCCGCGAGCGCCAGGTCGTGCGTGATAAAAAGAATCGCGAGTCCCTCCTTTTCCCGGATCTCCGCCAGAAGATCGAGGACCTCTTTTCCGGACAGCGCGTCGAGCGCCGTCGTTGGTTCATCGGCGATCAGCACGCGCGGCCGGGCGATAAGCGCCGCCGCAAGCATCGCGCGCTGGCAGAGGCCTCCCGAGAGTTCATGGGGATAGGCCCGGCAAACGCGCGCCGGCTCGCGGACCCGGAGAGACTCCAGAAGATCCAGGGCTCTTCTGTTGGCCTCGGCCCGGCTTAGAGCGGAATGCGCCAGGCAGGCCTCCAGGATCTGCTCTCCTACCCGCATCACGGGATTCAGGGAAGAGACCGGGTCCTGAAAAACATACGAAATCTCTTTTCCCCGAAAAGCCAGAAGCCCCGACTCGTCCATTTTCAGAAGATCGGTCCTTCGGCCGTCCGCGCCCCGGTACCAGACCTCCCCATGAACGAGGGCCCCCCTTAAAAGCCGGCAGACGGCGAGCGCGGTGACGCTTTTGCCGGAGCCCGAGGCCCCGACGAGCGCCGTAAACGCGCCCTCCGCGACGGGGAAGTTGAGTCCGTCCACCGCCGTCGTGGAAGAAAAACGCACGCTGAGGTTTCGTAGCTCAAGCGCCGGATCAGGCATCCGTCCTCTCTCCTTTCAGCCGCTTGTCCAAATTTTCTCCGATCGCGTGCGCCGAGAGCACCGTCAAAAAAATCATCATCCCCGGGAAAAATGACGCCCACCACGCGACGCCGAGCGTCGATTTGCCCTCCATCAGAATATTCCCCCAGCTCGGCATGGGCGGCGGCACGCCGACCCCGAGGAAGCTTAAGCCCCCCTCCGTTAAAATCGCCGCGGAGACGCCGAGGACGGCGCTGGCGATCACGGGGGCCAGCGCGTTGGGAATCAAATGTCTGAAGACAATCCAGCCGCCGCCGGCGCCAAGCGCCCTCGACGCGAGAACAAACTCCCTTTCCCTGAGGCTCAAGACCTCCGCGCGGACAAGGCGGGCGGTCCCCATCCAGCTTGTCACGCCGATCACCACCGCGATCACAAACGCCCCAGATCCCACCACCGCCACCACGGCGAGAATCAAAAAAAACGTCGGGAAGCACAGCATCATGTCCACAAACCCCATGAGGAGGCGGTCGCCCCATCCCCCGCAGTAGCCGGCGACGGCGCCGAGGGCCGTCCCAAAGACGACGGAGAAAAGCGCCGCCACGACGCTCACCCCGAGCGAGACCGACGCGCCGCAAAGCGTCCTGGCAAAAAGGTCGCGCCCCAGCGAATCCGTCCCAAACCAGTGCGCCGGGGAAGGGGCCTCCAGCGCGTGCGTGAAATCCATGGACTGCGCCTGACCGGCCAGAATCAGCGGGGCCACGCAGGCGGCAAGACCCACCACGACAAGCCAGCCCTCCGAAATCCTCATGAGAGAAGCCCCGTCTTTGTCCGCGGGTCCGCGGCGGCGGTCCCCAAATCCGCCAGGAGATTCCCCAGGAGCGTCAAGAAAGCGCCGAGCACGAGCACCCCCATGATCACCGGATAGTCCCGCGTAAAAACGGAATTAAAAAAAAGGCGCCCCATGCCCGGAATGGAGAAAATCGTCTCAAATATGACGCTTCCCCCCAGAAGACCGGGGACCGAAAGACCCATCAGGGTAATGATCGGAAGGAGGGCGTTCCCGAGCGCATGGCGATAAAGCACGCGCCGCTCCGGAATCCCCTTGGCCCTGGCGGTCCGGATGTAGTTTTGCCGCAAGGCATCCAGCATGCTGCCGCGCGCAAAACGCGAGATACCGGCAAGCCCCGTCAGCGAAGAGACCAGGACCGGCAGCAAAAGATGCCGCGCGACATCCACCCACTTTTCAGCCCACGTCATTTCCTCGTAGGCGAGCGAATGAACGCCGGAGACGGGAAGCGCCCGGAGATGGACCCCGAACACCGAAATCAAAAGAAGCGCCAGCCAAAACGCCGGCATCGAAAACGCGGCAAGCGTCCCCGCCGTGATCACCCTATCCAGCGGCCTGCCCTCGTGAACGGCGCCGGCCACCCCAAGCGGGATGCCGACAAGGAAAATAAGCCCCAGCGACAACGCATTGATGAGAAGCGTCACCGGAATGGCCTCGGCAATCTTTTCCCTCACGTCCCTGCCGTCGACAAACGAGCGCCCGAAGTCCAAACGGGCCAGGCGCCGCACCCAGTCCGCGTATTGGACAAGAAGCGGGCGGTCAAGACCGTAAATCTCCCGGAGCCTGTCCCTGGCCTGCGCCGTCATCTTCGGGTTAAACGCCGCCTTCGCGTCGGACGGCCCGCCGGGCGCCAGGTGGATCACCGCAAAACTCAGAATCGTAATCCCCAAAAAAAGCGGGACGAGTCCCAGGAGCCTCTTCCACCCATAACTTTTCACTTCGCCCTCTCAACCCCGTACCGCCTCTCGGGATCCGGCACAAACCAGCGGATGAAATTGTGGCCGATGCCCGCCGGGGCCGCCTCGACCCCCCTAAAACGGCGATGCACCGCCGGAAGCGCGTCTTCCACATAGAGAAACGTATAAGGCTCGTCCTCGTTCAAGACCTCATGAAGCCGGTGATACACGCCGGCCCGTTCATTTTCGGAGATGAGCCTTCTGCCCTCCTCGAGCAGGCGGTCCGCCTCCGGGCTCGCGTATGAAATAAAATTGAAACCGCCGTCGGCGCGCGAGGAGTGAAAAATGTCGTAGGGGTCCGGGTCTTCGGGAAGCTGCCACGCCAGGAGCGCCGCCTCAAAACGTTTTTTATCGATAAATTCCTTAAGAAACGTCCCCCACTCCACCACGTGGATCTGGACCTCGATCCCGATCTCTCGCAGGCTTTTTTGAATGATCTCGCAGGACATTTTTCGGGTCTCGTTTCCTTGATTGGTGAGGATCGAAAAAGAAAACTTTTTCCCCTCCTTTTCCAGCACGCCGTCGCCGTCCGAATCGCGCCAGCCCGCCTCCCTCAAAATCAATCCCGCCTTTTCGGGATCAAAGACCGTCGGCTGCACCTCCGGGTTGCAGGCCCATGTCCCCGGCAAGAACGGGCCCGTCGAGACCCGCCCCAGCCCCAGAAGCGTCACGTCGATGATTTCTTTTTTGGGAATGGCCATCCCGATCGCCTTGCGGACGCGCCGGTCCGAGAAAAGCGGGTTTTTTAAATTGTATCCGAGGTACGTGTAGGCGTGGCTGGGATAACGGAATTTGGCGAAGGTCTTCTCAAAAAAAACGGACTGGGTCTGGCGCCGGTACTGGAGAGGGGTCAGGCCCGCCGAGTCCAGATTTTCCGTCAAAAGCTCAAGGAATATCGTCGCCGGATCGGGGACGATCCTGCAGACGTACCGGTCGATAAACGGCCTTCCCTCGAAATAATCGGGGTTGGCCTCAAGCTCGAGCTTTTCCCCGCTCTTCCACCGGGAGAGCCGGTAGGGACCGGTCCCCACGGGCTTGCGCGCAAAACCGGCGCTGAGAAGGTTCTCTCCGCGAAGAAGATGCCTGGGCACTATCCCCATCCCCCAGCTGGCCAGCGCCGGGGCGAAGGGTTCCTTATAAGTGACTTCCACGGTATAAGGATCGAGAACGCGCAGGGATTTTACTTTTTCGAAATCGCCGCCGTACGGGGTCGGAACGGCCGGGTCGGTAAGCCTCTGGAACGTGAACTCCACATCCTCGGCCGTAAAGGGCGCGCCGTCTTGCCAACGCACGCCCTTCCGCAGATGAAAAAGGATGACGAGGCCGTCGTCGAGGACATCCCAGCGCTCCGCCAAATCTCCGGTCAGTCGCAGGTCCTTGTCGTATTTGACAAGGCCGTTGAAAACGAGCCTTGAGATCTGGGCGGAGGCGCTGTCCGTCGCGAAAAAAGGGATCAAATTGACCGGTTCGGCGATGGAGGCCGTGACAAAAAAATCACCGTGCCCGGCAGGCCCGGCGGCGGACGCGGCGGAAAAAACCAAGAGAAAGAACCCCGCCCCGAAGAGGGCGGGGAAGCTTCTAGCCTGCATGGGCTCCGGCGGGGGCGTCGGTTGCCGGGGCCGCGGGGGCCGGGGAAGACGCGGGCGCAGGCGCGGGAGTCGGAGAAGCCACAGGTTCGGGGCTTTGAGCGGCCGCCGGGGGCGGCGCGGGGACCGGGGCCGGAGCGGCTGGAACCGAGGCCGAGACCGGCGCGGGGACCCCTCTTTCGACAAGCGACTTCCCCCTTCGCGCCGTGATGATCCCCAGCGACAGGGACGTGATGATAAAAAGGACCGCGCAGACCTCGGTCGCGCGCATCATAAACGAGTTGGTTTGCGTGCCAAAAATACTTTGAGGCTGTCCGCCGCCCATCATGTCGGAGATGCCGCCGCCGCGACCGGCCTGCAGCAACACCACAAGAACCAATACCACGGAGACAATGACGTGAATGATGATCAGAAAAATGTACATTTTTGTCCTTTGTTTATTTGAGCGCCGCACCCGCGGCGTTTTTTACGATCGCGGAAAAACTCTGCGCCTCGAGACTCGCGCCCCCGACGAGCGCCCCGTCGATGTCAGGCTCCCGCATGAGCTCGGCGGTATTGTCGGGTTTCACGCTGCCCCCGTACAAGAGACGAAGTGCCGCGGCCACGTCCTCTCCGAATTCCCTGAGGATTTGGGTCCGTATAAAAACATGGGCCTCCTCGGCCTGCGCGGGCGTGGCGACCTTCCCCGTTCCGATGGCCCACACCGGCTCATAGGCGACGGCCAGGCCCTCCACTTCTTCCCTGCCGAGGCCCGTCAAGGCGCCCTTGATCTGCGCCTCAAGCACCTCAAAAGTCTTGTCCGCTTCGCGCTCTTTGAGCGTCTCGCCGACGCACACGATCGGTACCAGGCCGCTCTTCAGGGCCGCCTTGGTTTTTTTGTGGACCGTTTCGTGCGTCTCATGAAAAAATTGGCGTCTTTCGGAATGGCCGACGATCACAAACGACGCCCCGGCGTCTTTCAGAAGACTCCCGGAGACCTCGCCGGTAAAAGCCCCTTTCTCCTCCCAGTACAGGTCCTGCGCGCCGAGCCTGATCTCCGATTCAATCAAAAGCTCCGAGACCTCGCCGAGGGCCGTAAACGGCGGGCAGACGACGACATCCACGTCCTGACAGTCCGCGAGGAGACGCTTGAGCAGCGTCACAAGCTCCACCGCTTCTTTGACCGTTTTATTGAGTTTCCAGTTGCCGGCGATAAGCGGCCGTCGCAGGGCCTTCATCGGTCCTCGAGCGCCGCGATGCCCGGCAGCTCTTTCCCTTCGAGATATTCGAGCGACGCGCCGCCGCCGGTGGAGATATGGGTGACCTTCCCTTCAAAACCAAACCCGATCACGCAGGCCGCCGTGTCCCCGCCGCCGATCACGGTCGTCGCGCCGCTCATCCGGGTAAGCTTGAGCGCTATTTCATACGAACCCTTTGCGAAAGGCTGCATTTCAAACACGCCCATCGGCCCGTTCCAAATCACGGTCTTGGCCGGGTCAAGCGCGCTTCTAAAAAGCTCGATGGTCTTCGGGCCGATATCCACGCCGAGCCAGCCCGGCGAGATCGAGGGACCCTCGACCCTGGACAGCGCGCCGGCCTCGACTTTCTGGACCGTCAGATGGTCCACGGGGAGGAGGATGTCCACGCGAGCAGCCTTGGCCTTCTCGAGAATCGCGGCGGCGAGCTCCAGTTTGTCCTTTTCGCAACGGGAGCTTCCGATCTCGACGCCTTTGACTTTCAGAAAAGTATAGGCCATCGCCCCGCCGATAAGAATCTTGTCGACTTTCGAAATCAGGTTTTCCACGACCCCGATCTTGTCGGAGACCTTGGAGCCCCCCAGAATCGCGACAAAGGGTTT
This sequence comes from Candidatus Omnitrophota bacterium, assembly GCA_016180585.1. Taxonomy (GTDB): domain Bacteria; phylum Omnitrophota; class Gorgyraeia; order 2-02-FULL-51-18; family 2-02-FULL-51-18; genus JACPAX01. The sequence goes on from JACPAX010000016.1 coordinate 6,813, forward strand.
GCGCGGAACGCTCATGGCCTCGCCGAGATACCGGATCTCCTTTTCCAGGAGAAAACCCGCGCCGGAGGGCAGGTGTTTGGTGACGCCCACGATCGAGGCGTGCGCGCGATGGCTCGAACCAAACGCGTCGTTGATGTAGACGTCCCCGTTTTGGGCCAGCGCCCTGGCGAATGCCTCGTCGTTCTTCTCCTCGGCGGCGCTAAACCGCAGGTTTTCCAAAAGCGCCACCTGCGTCGCGCCCTCGAGCCGCGAGAGCTCCTGCTTCACACGATCCCCCACCGCGTCGGAACACTGGATGACTTCCGTATGGAGCAGTTCCGAAAGGCGCTTGGCGGCCGGGCTCAGGCTCATCGAAGAAACGGGCTTCCCCTCGGGCCGCCCCAGATGACTCATCAGGACCACCTTCGCCCCATGGTCCAGCGCGTACCGGATGGTCGGAAGCGTCGCGCGGATACGGTTGTCGTCGGTGATCTTCAGCTCTTTATCGAGGGGAACGTTGTAGTCCACCCGGATAAGCGCGCGCTTGCCGCGCAAATCAAAATCCCGGATGGTTTTTTTCATCTGTCATTGCGAGCGAAGCGCCTGCCCGCCTTCTTTGTGGCGGGAAGCAATCTTTGTGAGCATAGATTGTCCGCCATGCCTCTTCGGCGGACCCGCCGACGTTTTAATGGCGGGGCCTGCGCTCCCCGCAATGATCATTTGATTGATCTTTATCATGATCGATGAGCGAGAACCGGCAGTCTCTTTCCCACAAAAAGACAGAGATCGACGACGCGGTTGGAGTATCCCCACTCGTTGTCGTACCAGCTGAAGACCTTGACGAGACGCTTGTCGATCACATTCGTAAGCTGGGAGTCCACGATGGACGACGCAGGGTTGTTGGCAAAGTCTTTGGAGACGAGCGGCTGGTCGCAGTATTCCAGGATGCCTTTCATCTTGCCGGAGGCGTATTCCTTGAACACGGCGTTGATCTCTTCCTTGGTCGCGTCTTTTTGAATCTCGCAGGTCAGGTCCACGACGGAGACGTTCGGGGTGGGGACGCGGATCGCCACGCCGTCCATCTTTCCTTTAAGCTCCGGGATCACGAGCCCTATCGCTTTCGCGGCGCCGGTCGAGGTCGGAATCATCGAAAGGGCGGCGGCGCGTGAACGCCTGAAATCCTTGTGTCCCAAGTCCAGCACGCGCTGGTCATTGGTATAGGAGTGAATAGTCGTCATGAGCGCGCGGGAAATGCCGAAACGGTCCAAAATCGCCTTGGCGACCGGCGCCAGACAATTGGTCGTACAGGACGCGTTCGAGATCACGTGGTGCTTGGCGGGGTCGTATTTTGTTTCGTTTACGCCGAGCACGATCGTGATGTCTTCGTTCTTGGCCGGGGCCGAAATAATCACCTTCTTCGCCCCGCCCTGGGTGAGGTGCGCCTCCGCCTTTTCCTTGGCGGTGAATGCCCCCGTCGACTCGATCACGACATCGACTCCCAGATCTCCCCACGGGATCTGGGCCGGGTCCTTGAAATTCAACACCTTGAGATGCCTGCCCTGCACCGTCAGCCCGTCGCCTTCGACGCGGACGTCGCCGTGAAAGGTGCCAAGGATAGAATCGTATTTCAAAAGATAGGCGTGAGACTCCAGGGGAATGGGCAAATCGTTGACGGCGACAAACTCAATCTCTTTGTTCTGGACGCCTGCCCGGAAAACGTTGCGCCCGATTCGACCAAACCCATTGATACCGATACGGATAGACATGACGCGCGACCTCCCTCAAATTCTGGAATGACATGGATTGGAAAATAAGTCATTTATTATAACGGCTGGTGAGAGCCGGGTCAAGCTTGACCGGATCTTGACCGGATCTTCTTTGCCGGATCTTTGTCCGGATCTTGACCGGATCTTGGTAGTAGGTCCGTTTGCCCGCGGGTGGCGAGCCTTGTCTTCGCCCGGACGCATGATTTGCGCTCCGACCCGCGAACGGGGCCTGCCGCCTGCGGGACTCCGCGGTGCTCGTGTAATGCTTCACTCCGCGCCGCGGAGGC
>JACPAX010000010.1 GCA_016180585.1 Candidatus Omnitrophota bacterium
GTAGAGGGCTTGGCCGGGTTTTTTTGTTCCCGGGAGGTGAAGCAGGGGAGCGACCGGCCAGAGGAGCGGCAGGAGGACGCTGATCCGGCGAAACGCCAGAAACCCTCCGTTTAGCGTCCCGTTTTTTTCAAGCAAATGAATCTGGCTGTGGCAGAGCTTGCGCGTGAGCCGGGGGTCGAGCGCCGACAGATTTTCCACCGTGTGGTAGTTCACAAGCGCGAGCCGGTCAAAAAGGTCGAGTGTTTTGAGCCTTTGCGCGTTCGCGGCGCAAAACCGGCAATTCCCGTCGTAGAGCAGCGTCGGACGCGTGATCTTTCCCATGGATTCGATTATACTGGGGACATGAGACTCTATCCACTTGAAAACAGGCGTGTCCTGAGGGTGAAGAACCAGGCGGCCGGGTTTTTGAGGGCGTACGCGACCAACACGCCCGACCGGCCGAGGACCGCTTTTGTCGACCTCCAGGGGAAAATCGTCGCCGTGGCGGATCAGTTTCTCCTGTCGGAGGATGAGGCGAGGATCGCGCTTGAGGCCCAGTTTGTCGAGAGGATCCTCGCTCATTTGGATAAATACCTCAAGCTCGGCGATACCGTGATCGAGGCGGATGAAGGGATGAGCGCGGCTTTTGATCTGGACGAGGGATCGGTTCTTCTGGGCCCCGGGAAATTTGCAACCGACGTGTCCGACGGGGAGTATCTCTTGTACCGGGTGAAGAACCATCTGCCGCTGCAAGGCGTCGACTTCGACCGGGAGCTTCTTCTGGGCGTCTTCGACGAGGAGCTTGTCTCCTATACAAAGGGCTGTTATCTGGGGCAGGAGATCATCGCCAGGGTTCATTACCGCTCGAGGCCTCCCAGGAAGCTGGTCGTGAGACGCGAGAGTGAGTGCGGCGCCCGGGAGAGGGCCGCGATGAGCTCCCGGGTGTTTGACCCCGGGGCCGGGGAACACGTCGGGTTTGTGTTTGTGACCGATTCGGTGTAAAATCCGGCCCATGAGCCTTTGCTGGGTCGCTCTTTTGGTCGGCGCTCTTTTTTGCCTCGCCTATTTTTCTTACGGAAAATTTCTCTCCCGCCATTTCGGTCTGGACGATCGCGAGGTGACTCCCGCCGTCAAGGTCAACGACGGCGTCGATTTTGTCCCCGCCGGCAAGGGATTTTTGCTCGGCCAGCATTTTTCGGCCATCGCGGCCGCGGGGCCTATCGTGGGGCCGATCCTCGCGGCGCTGTGGTTCGGGTGGTTTCCGGCGCTCCTTTGGATCGTCGGGGGATCCATTTTCTTCGGCGCCGTGCATGATTTCTCAAGCCTCGCGGGGTCGGTGAAGCACCGCGCCGAGTCCATCGTCGAGATCGTGAAGGATTATCTGGGGCCGCGCGGCCATCTTTTTTTTCTCGTCTTCGTCTGGTTGTCCCTTCTCTACGTCATCACCGCGTTTACGGATCTGACGAGCAGTTCTTTCGCGAATCCGGAGCTCGGCGGCGGCGTCGCCAGCGCCTCGATGCTTTACCTTCTCATCGGCGTCGCGATGGGCGTGGCGATGGTCCGCTTCAAAATGCCGCTGGGATTGGCGACCGCCGTGTTTTTGCCGCTCGTCCTTTTGGCGATCGGGTACGGCCAGTCCCTGCCGCTGGTCCTGCCGGCGCGCTGGTTTTCGGAGCCGCAAAAGGCGTGGAACGTAATCCTCCTGGCCTACTGCTTTATCGCGTCCCTGGCGCCGGTGTGGCTCCTCCTTCAACCACGGGGGTATCTGGGCGGTTTTTTTCTCTACGGCACTCTGGCCGTCGGGCTCATCGGCCTTTTTCTCGGCGGAGAAAAAATCCAGTATCCCGCGTTCACGGGGTTTACCGGGCCGCAGGGCTTTCCGCTTTTTCCGCTTCTTTTTGTGACGGTCGCCTGCGGCGCCTGCTCGGGGTTTCACGGGATCGTCTGCTCGGGGACGACCTCCAAGCAAATCGCCCGGCAGACGGACTGCCGGCTCGTCGGCTACGGCGGCATGCTGCTTGAGGGGGTTGTGGCGCTTGTGGCGCTGTCGACTGTGATGATTCTGGCCAAGTCGGACCCGCTCACCGGGGCCTCGCCCGACCGGATCTATGCCGAGGGACTGGCGCGTTTCATCCGCCACTTCGGTATCCCGAGAGAGTTCGCGAGGTCTTTCGCGCTTTTGGCGTTCACGACGTTCATTTACGACACGCTCGACGTGGCGACGAGGCTGGCGCGCTACATTTTTCAGGAACTGGCCGGCTGGAAATCCGCATGGGGGAGGGTCGGGGCCACCGCGGCGAGTCTGGTGATTCCTTTTTTCTGCGTGAGCCTGACGATCACGGACGCGGCCGGCCAATCGGTCCCCGCGTGGAAAGTGTTCTGGACGATTTTTGGCACTTCGAACCAGCTTCTGGCGGGGTTGACGCTCATGATTCTCTCGCTCTGGCTCAAAAAAACCGGCAAGTCGTGGTGGGTGAGCCTCGTCCCGATGTTTTTCATGATGGGCATGACGATCTGGTCGCTTCTGATTTTGATGCGGCCGATGCTCGCCGGATTTCTCTCGGGGGGCGCGGCCTGGGACATGATCGGCATGGTGTCGGCGTTTCTTCTGGCGCTGGCCTTGCTGCTGATCGCGGAGGCCGCGCGCGTCATCCGCAAACCTGCGCGGGAGACACGATAAAAACATCATGTCGGCGGCTAATCTGCTATACTGGGCACGTTCGAATCACGTGCTTATTCAAAGGGGGGAATCCATGAGAGAAATGACCAAGGGCACCGCTATGGGCGTTTTGACCGTGGCGGGGATGGTTTATTTTTGTTCGTGGGGCGCGCCGCTTTGTCTGGCCCAGCCCGACGGGGGCATGCGGAACATTGAGGAAAAACAAAACCTCGAGCATCTGAAGGAGGTCCGGCGGGACAAACGCGAGGACTTCCGGGAAGCCGGCGACGGCGGCCATCCCAAGAAGGAGCATCTCCGGCGGTTGAAACAGGAGAATCCGGAGAAGTTTCACGAAATGATGGCGCACCGGAAGAAAAAACTTTTATGGATGAAAGAACACCATCCCGAGCGCTACGAGCAGTTCCTCAGGAACCACCCGCGGCTTGCCGATCGGATTGCCAGGCGGGAGGACGGCGCGGAAGACTATGAAGAGGACGCCGACGAAATGGACGGGGAGACAGAATACTCCGGGGGTCAGGAATCCGGCGGCCAAGAGGTCATGCCGCCGCCCCTGCCTCCGCCGTTTGCCGACAAGGCGGAAGATATCCGCGATCATCGGGAGAACGTCCGCGACCATCGCGAGGATATCCGCGACCGCAGGGAAGACCGGTGGGACCGCAGGGAAGATATTCGCGACCGCAGGGAAGATGTCCGGGACGCGCGGCATGACGGGGGCAAGCGGGACCGCATGGAAGACAAGTGGGACCGCCGCGAGGACCGCATGGACCGGCGGGAAGACAAAGCGGACCGCAGGGAAGACCGCCGGGACAAAAGGGAAGACTACCGCGACAGGCCGGGGCATCCGAAAATGAACGGCCCGGCGCATGCGCAGGCGCACCATGACCATGGGGTGCGCGACTACGGCAAGGGCGAAGGACGTGGAAAAGGCCAGGGCGGCGAACACCGGGCCGGCGGCCCAGGTCCCAGAGGCCGCAAGAAGGGCTGAGTTTTAGGGCGGTTAGCTCAGTCGGTTAGAGCGTCTGATTTACATTCAGAAGGTCCATGGTTCGAATCCATGACCGCCCAGGTTCGTATGACAAAAAGGAGCATTCGTGTCGTTTGACAAGCTAGGGCTTCATCCGGATTTACTCAAGGGAATTCATGATTTGGGTTTTTTACGTCCGACGCCGGTACAGGCGGAGAGCATTCCGCACATTCTGGCCCGGCGCGACGTGATCGCGACCGCGCAGACCGGCACCGGCAAGACCGCGGCGTTTGTGCTGCCGATTCTTCATCTTTTGCTTTCCGAAAGAAAGAAAAAGGGGATCCGCGCGCTGATCCTGGCGCCCACGCGGGAGCTGGCGCTGCAGTCCATGGACCATTTAAAGAGTCTTTCGCGCTACGTGCCGCTCCGGGGGCATCCCATTTTCGGCGGGGTCCCGATGGACCCGCAGATCCGCGCGTTGGCGCATGGGCTCGACATCATCTCGGCGACGCCGGGCCGGCTCCTGGACCATGTGTACTCCGGGCGCATCGATTTCGGGGCGCTGGAGATCCTCGTCCTGGACGAAGCCGACCGCATGATGGACATGGGTTTTCTGCCGGACATCGAGCGTATTATTTCCCTTTTGCCTCCGAAGCGCCAGAGCCTTGTGTTCTCCGCGACGATGCCCGATGAGATCATGAAACTGACCCACAAGGTTTGCCATGACCCGGTGCGCGTGCAGATCGGCTTTAAGACCTCGACGCCGACCGGCATACGTCACGCGGTTTATCCGGTCCCGTTTCATCAAAAGACGGAGCTTCTTTTGAGACTTTTGAACGATGTCAAAATGTCCTCCACGCTTGTGTTTACACGCACCAAGTCGCGCGCCGAAAAGCTCGGCCATACGCTTGAGCGGGCGGGCATGCGTATCTCCCTGATCCATGGGGACCGCAGCCAGGGACAGCGGCTCCGCGCGCTCGAACAGTTCAAGCGGGGGAAGAATCCGATACTTGTCGCCACCGACGTCGCCGCGCGGGGGATAGACGTAAAGGACATTTCCCACGTGGTCAATTTTGACGTGCCCCAGACGCCGGAGGACTACATCCACCGCATCGGACGTACCGCGCGCGCCGAGGCGACCGGCGATGCCTTCAGCCTCGTCGCGCCGGACGAGGAGGAAATGATCCGGGAGATCGAGCGCGTCATCAACCAAAGGTTGCCGCGCGTCACCCTGCCCGATTTTAATTACAAGAAGGGCGCCCCTCAACAGGCGCACAGGCCGCATCCCCGTCCGTTTCACCGGGGTCCGCACGGAAGTCATCAACACCGCCCACCCAGACATCACTGAGCATCCGATGGTTCCGCAAAAACCAAAGTCCATCCATCAGCTCGAGGAACGCATGGAGGGCCTTGAGCCCGGCTCTTTTCGTTACAAGGCGCTCGACGCCGCCAGGGGATTCAAGAGCTCCTGGATTGAGCTCGGCCAATGCCTCTTCTCCGTCTACAGGGACAAATCGTACAGGGAATGGGGCTACCTTACCTTCGAGGCGTACTGCGCCAAAGAGATCGGCATCCGCCAACCTACGGCGGTGAAGCTTCTCAAGTCCTACGCTTTTTTGGAGCGCGAGGAACCGGCCTTTCTGAAGCGGGAGGCGTTGGAGGAGAGGCAGCCCAGCCGCATCCCCGGCTACGAGTCCGTCAACGCGTTGAGGCTCGCCAAGGACAATAAAGACCTCTCTCCGACGGATTACGAAGCCATCCGCGAAGAGGTGCTCGACCACGCCAAGGAAGACGGCGAGGTCAAGAAGAAAATCCGCTATATCTTAAAGGGCGGCGCGAAGAAGAGCCCCGGAAGCGACCAGGAGGAAAGGGCCCTCGCGATCAAGGGCCTGAGGGACGGACTGGAGCGGCTGAAGCGCCGGATGGCTGAGCTCGGGCTGCCGGAAAAGGCCGTGAGGAAAATGGAGGAGATTCTTGAGATCATCCGTTAAATATTTCACGCCCGAAGAAGCCAACCAGACCCTGCCTTTGGTCCGCCGGATTGTGAGCGATATTTTGAAAACCGGCAAAGAGATCCGCGGTCTTTCGCTGGAAGGTTCCAAGCGTCCGGGGGCCGAGACCGAGCTTCACCGGTTCATGGACCAGCTCGATGAGCTTTTTGAAGAGCTGGAGTCGCTGGGGTGCTCTTACAAAGATTGGAACTTTTCGGAGGGGCTTGTGGATTTTCCGGCTCTCGTCGGCGGCCAGGAGGTGTTTCTTTGCTGGAGGAGCGACGAGCCTGAGGTCCGGTACTACCACGACCTCGAGTCGGGGTTCGCGGGACGCAAACCGATCCAGTAGCATCCAATAAAAAACCCCGCTCCGCTTGCCCCGTCGAATGACGGGGTCACGGAGCGGGGGTTTTTGCCGTGCTTACGACAGGTGCTTCGAGATGAGCTTGGTCATTTCGAACATCGACACCTGCGGCTTGCCGAAGATCGGCTTGAGGTTTGCGTCGGCGTTGATGTTTCTTCTGTTCTTCTTGTCCTGCAGATCGTTTTTCTTGATGTAGCTCCAAAGTTTCTTCACGACTTCCGTGCGGGGAATCGCTTTGATCCCCACCACTTTTCCGAGCGCTTCGCTCGGCTGTAACGGCTTCATGAACGCTGCGTTCGCTTTCTTTGCCACTGGGTACCCCCTTCGTTAAAAGACAGAGTTGCTTTTCACCAAGACGTCAGACCCCATACTTCTATCATAAAATAGGACAAAAGGAAACAATTTTGCATTCTCGCGAAAGAGCGAGTTTGTTTGACCCCTCCGGTCGCCGAAGGCGACCACCTCCCCTTCGTAAGGGGAGGAATGTTTAGTCCTCCCCTCCTTACGAAGGAGGGGAACGGGGAGGTTAAACTTTGGTATAATTCCCGGATGGCCGGTCTTTATCTCCACATCCCTTTCTGCGCCAAAAAATGCCACTACTGCAATTTTGTCGTCACGACCTCGGACTCGCCTGGTGAACGCGGAGAATTTCTCGATCGCCTTGGGAGGGAGGCCGCGCATTATTCGCCGCGGTTTCGCGGCGTATCGTTCGACACGCTGTATCTGGGAGGCGGCACGCCGTCGAGACTTCATCCGCCGGAAATAGAGGAAGTCTTTCGGGTCCTGCGGAGTTATTTCAGCTTCCGCGAGGACGCGGAAGTGACTTTTGAGGCCAACCCCGGCGATACCGGCCCCGGAAAGGCGCGTTTATGGCGCGCGCTCGGCGTCAACCGCGTGAGTCTGGGCGTTCAATCTTTCCAAGAGGAGACTTTGAAAAAAATCAACCGCTCCCACGGCGCGCGGGAGATCGGGGAATCTTTTTCCGCCCTGCGGGAAGCCGGGTTCGACAATATCAGCGCGGACCTCATGCTGTCCCTGCCCGGGCAAACGGTGTCGGACACAAAAAATTCACTCGAGGCGCTGCTGCGGTTCGGACCGGAGCACGTGTCGCTGTATGAGCTCGTCGTCGAGGAGAAAACCGTCTTTGGGGCCCTTCGCCGGCAGGGGAGGCTTGATCTGCCCGACGAGGAGACTCAGGTCGACAGTCTGGGGCTGGCGCGGAGCACGCTCAAAGACGCGGGCTACCGGCACTATGAGCTTCTGAGCTACGCGCGGCCGGGGCGCGAGTCACGGCATAACCGGATTTACTGGGACAACGAAGAATACCTTGGTCTTGGGCCCGGGGCGTTTTCGTATCTGGACGGACGGCGGTACCGGAACTCACGCGGCGTGGATGAGTATCTGGACAAAATCCGAAAGGGGGATTGGACGGCCTCCGAAGAAGAAACGCTTACCGCGGAAAAGAAGGAAATTGAGTCCCTCCTTTTGGCGCTTCGCCTCGAGGAGGGGGCCGATATCCGGCGCTTCAGCCGGCTCGTGGACCGGTTCGCCGGGCCGATAGGGGATCTCCGGGAGAAAGGCCTGTTGGAGTCCGCCGGCGACCGTCTGCGCCTAACCCCCCGCGGCCAGCTCTTCGCCGAGACGGTTTTCGCGGAGCTCTCCGGATGAATTTACAAGCTCTTGAAATTTAAAAAAGATCGTGTATACTCCCCGATGAAAACGTTTTCATTAAGAAGCGGCGGAAGTTAATCAATGAAAAAGTTAGATAATCAAGCGACCATTACTGATGTTGCGCGCATGGCCGATGTTTCGATTGCCACGGTGTCGCGCGCGCTGGACGAGGAGACACGGAAGCTCGTGGCCCCTGAAACCCTCAACCGCATCGAGACTGTTGTCCGAAAGTGCGGCTATACCCCGAATCTCGCGGCGAGGAATATGCGGGCCCGGAAGCTCAAAACCATCGGGATCCTTCTGCCGCATGTGCCGAACGTTTTTGTGAGCGACTACTATTCAAAAATTTTCTCGGGCGTTTCAAACGCGCTTCTCGACTCGGACTACCGCTTCAAGCTGATCGCGTTTAAGCGCTTCTCGGAAAAGCTGGACGGACATCAGTTCAGATCCGCGGACGGAGTGGACGGGCTCATTGTCACCGACTGGCCGATTTTCTTTTCCTTGAAAAAGGTTTTTGAAAAGGTGGACGTCCCTTGCGTGATTGTCGGGGACCCGGAGGAAGGAGTACGCGCCCATTTTGTCTGCGGGGACAACCTCAGGGGAGGGGAACTAGCCGCAAAGTATCTTTATGAGAACGGGCACGAACGGATCGCGGTTTTATCGGGGCTTTCCTGGTCCACGGACAGCCGGCTCCGGATCGAGGGTTTCAAGCGTTTTTTCCGTCGCGTGGGCACGGCGATCCCGAATGAAATGATTTTTCAAGCCAACTACGAGGAGGAAGACGCCGCGCGGATCGTCGAGCGGCTTGTCTTGGAAAAGAAAAAAGTAACCGCGATTTTTTGCTGTAACGACAACATGGCCATCGGCGCGATCCATAAGCTGAAACAGCTCGGGGTCCGGTGTCCCGGAAAAATTTCGGTGGTCGGTTATGACGATGAAGCGCGCGGTCAGCACCTCCAGCCGGCCCTTACGACGGTGCATGTCGGCACGCAGGAATTGGGGCAAGCCGCCATCACGAAACTGCTCGAATTTTTGAAAGAAGGAAAAAAGGACAAGTTTTATGGAGAGCGTACGGTGTTACCGGTGTCCCTGATAGAGCGACAGTCCGTAGGGTCCTGCCAAAAGTAATTTTTTTATGCCTAAATGTAAACGTTTTCATAAGATGCTTAAAAAGACTGAATCCCGCTTCACAAAAGCCGTCGCGGCAGTGTTGACGCTGGGACTGGCTCTGCAGCCGGCAAGCATGGCCGCGGGCTTGCCTGCGCCCGCAGGTGTCTCCGGATGCGCCGGACAGTTTCTTCGATTAAAAGAGACTATTCGAGGGACCAATGGTAAACGGATTGTGCATATTCAGGATGCTCACGCCAACTTATCGGGCCAGGAGAACCTGGCCAACGGTTTGAGCGAACTGATGAAAGAATACGGCGTCCGGCCGGTGCTGGTCGAGGGCGGCGAGGGCGATGTGTCGCTCGACCGGTTTAAGCAAAACGCGCCCCGATCGGCTGTTGAGAGGGCGGCGAAAAGTCTCCTCATCGAAGGCAAGCTTGCGGGAGAGGAATATCTGAGCCTCGTTTCGGACGAAAAAATTCCGCTCGTCGGCATCGAGGACCTGACGCTTTACCGAGAAGGTTTGGTTCGTTATCGCGCGATGGCCGAGCGGCGCGAAGAGACGCTTGTCTATCTCGCCGAAATCCGGGGCGCTGTTGAGCGATTAAAAGAAAGGTTTTATCCGAAAGAGCTGTTGGGCTTTGAACGGGCCAAGCGGCGCAGTGCCGGAGAGGGCTTCGAAAATCTTTTGAGGCTTACCCACAAAGGCTTGCCTAGCCATCAGGACGGAGAGAAACTCCTTAAAGAGTTCGAAACCCTCGAGCATCATGTTTATGTCGTCTCTTTAAAAGGAGAGAGCAAGCGGTTGAGAGACATTGATGTTTATCTTGAGCTTTTTGAAAAAGCCTGCCAGCTGCGTCTAACTGCGAAAGAGTTCCGATCATGGAAAGTTGTAGCCGGGGATTTTTCAACCGCTCCAATGCTCGCCTTCCTCAACCGCCGGCTGGCCGACTATGGTTTCGCAGACGGCTATGTTCCCTACCAAGATATTTTGGAAGCGGCCAAAGGACCGATCACCGCATTTTATATTTCGGCAAACGATAGAGACGAGGCCTTTCTCGCCAACACAGAGCAGGTTTTGGCCCGGACGAACCAAGACACCGCCTTTCTCATCGCCGGAGGTTATCACACCGAGCACTTGAAAGAGCTTTTTACCGCGAAGGGCTATTCTTTTATCATTTTCACGCCGGTCGTCCATAACGAAACGAACTTCGCCAAGTACGAAAAGCTCCTGCTTTCTCCGGAGGCCGTACAAACTGGCACAATCCGCATGATGGCGGCCGCCCTGCGGCCGGAGACGCCAAACGAGTTTTATCGGAAGACCGGAGTCCGATTTGCCAACGAAAGCGATGAACTAAAACTACAATTTCACAAGCTTTGTTCGCGCATGAAAGGGCCCTATCGCTATGCCGATACGAAATATGCGGCCCTTTTCGGAGAGAAATGGGAATTCGTCAAGCAAATCGTCCGCAGCGAAGATGTCAACGTGGCGCCAAGCTTTGTCGAGATCCATCCGGACGAGCGTTGCCACAACGACTGCGCGTATTGCCGGATCAAAGGTGGAATAGGTCTTAGGAACGTACCTGAGAAGGAAGAAAGCATGAGAGCTGAGCATCTTTTGGGGCTGATTGACGACATCCACGCCCTCGACCCGAAAGCGTTTATCCGGTTCAGTGGGACCATCGGAGAGCCACTCCTTCATCCCGACATCGCGCGGGCGTTTGAAAGGGTGAAGGAATACGGGATGCCTTGGGGAATCACGACCAACGGGCTTTCGATACGCAAAGAAGGCGTCCCCGAGCTTCTTTTGAGCGCCGACTATGTCCACGTGAGTCTCGACGCGGGAGATGACGAAACGTATGTGCGCTTAAAAAGGGGCAAGCCCGGGTATTTTAAAACAGTCCTCGAAAATATCCGCTTTTTAACGCAGGAGCGCGACCGGGCTGGAGCCAAGACAAGGATCGTAGTCAGTTTTTTGATTCAGGAGGAGAATTACCGGCAAATCGCGAGTATTAGCGAGCTTTTGAAGGCGATCGGGGTCGACTCGTTTGAGATCAAAATGCAGCACTATGACGCCCGTCGCGGCATGACCGACGACGCGGTCCGCGAGGCGTACCAACTCATTGAAACCATTGAGCGTGAACACCAAACCGACCGTTACCGGATTGTCCACGTGCAGGATGAGACTGAGGCCCTGGAAAAAGCAAAGGGCCAGCCGGCCATCGCTTTCCATCGTTGCTATGCCAACCAGCTGGGTTTGAGCCCGACCATCACACCTCGCCATGAAATCAAGCCCTGCTGTCAGCATTACACCAGGACACTGCCGACTCAGGGCCATTTGGAACACAAAAGTTTTTTTGACATCTGGCACAGCCAAGAAAGAAAAGCGGCGCTGGCCCTGGATCCCTCGAAGATTTGCCAGACGTGCTCTCCTTCGGATCTCACAATCAATCAGGTGGTGCATTTTCTGGAAGAGGCGAACCGAAAAGATCCGGCGTTTCTTGATTGGGTGGAGGAAAATTTTGTGACTCCGACTGGCGTGCGGTCGGCGGCAACCATTCAGTACACTTCCGATTTTCCGCTCACCCCTATTTTGCAGGCCCGCAGGGACTGGATAGACGCTTATTTGACGGTGTTCGTGGCCACTCACGGTCGCGAAGAATTTAAAGGGCTCGGGACGGCTTTTCTCTATCTTTTAAATGCACCGGTTCCTGAAGTCGGCACTGGCGAATTTGAACCCGACAGACAATTCGCCCAAGGCATGTATGACAGCTTTTATCGTGAAGCACTCGAACGAAATTTTGAAGACCCGGATTCGAACTACCGGACCCTGCGGCTTCTGCTGTGGACGCTGGTAGAGCAATACAAAGACCAATTTCGTGAAGCCCAACCGAGCGACGCGCAGGCGCTTGCCGCCTATTTATCGACCGCAAAGCCAATAAAGCCTCACCCCAAGAAAAATCAAAGCGGCGGACGACTGGCAAAGTCTGTGGACGTGCCTTTTGGCGGCTCAGCGGACCTGAGTTCTTCGGATTTAGAGATGATCCGGTTTATGGGAGTTGAGAGGGCTCTGAAAGAAGACGAATCCTATTCGTTTCTTTTTGAAAAGGGTTGGGGGTTTGTGCGGGTTTCCCCCAAAGACTCCAACGAAATTTATTTTCGAGGCGCGGAAAACGAAGCGGAGAAAAAAATTAAACTGACGGAAGCGCAAGCTCAAGACGCAAGGCAAAAAGCCTCCGAACGGAGAAAGGCAACGGTTTCTACCGTTTTGAGGGAGAGAGAAGGGGCGGGTCTCATCGGAGTCCAGGGGATTTTGTCTTTGGATCGCCGGATCCGGGCGGAGGTGAAGGAAGGCGCTTCCGTCGGGCAGGTGGTATGGGCGCTCGATGGGCTTAGCGCCGAACCGTCTCGCGTGACCCCTGAATTCCGCGGGGCATTGCTGAGACTGAAGGAGATTGAGCGCTTTGTCGACGGCTTGGGCGGGCATTTTTCCGTGGAAGTTTTGGATCCCGCGAAAAACAACGTGTTACTCAAGTACGCCCAGAAGTCCGGTTTTTCCGAACCGGCGGACGGCATGAAAACCACCGTTGTGATTCCCAGCTTCGTGGGGGCCGGCTATGTTTTGGGTCCTGATCGGTCCGCGGTGATGTACCCGGCCGCCTCGAAAGACGGTGGTCGGATCGAATTGGCCAGGCATCGCCTGACCTCACGGTTGGCTGTGATCGTGAACATGCAGTCTTTGGCGCTTGGCCATGATCCGGGAAGCAAGCTCCATCCGCAGATTGCCTCGCATCTGGCGGGGATTACCCATTGCTCAAGAACGGAAGCGGAAAACTACGTCAACGAGGCTGCGACGCTCAAGACCATCACGCTCTCTTTCCTTGAACGATCGAAGCGTTTCCTCTTCACTTTCAAAATCCTCCTTCAGGAAATCAGCCGCTGGGCCCGCGCGTCCGAGGCGGTGGATTTGAGCGCATAAGGCTCGCTTTATGATAGAATCAAAACAAAAAGGGAAAAATGAAAATCGGTCTTATTCAAATGGCCTGCGGGCCCAGTCCAAAGGCGAACCTGACCCGGGCGGCGTCGCTGGTCGGGCAGGCGGCGGCCAAAGGCGCCAGGATCGTCTTGCTTCAGGAGCTCTACCGCACCGAGTATTTCTGCAAGACCGAGGACCCGCGGAACTTTGACCTCGCCGAACCCATTCCAGGGCCGAGCACGGATTTTTTCTGCCGGCTCGCGAAATCCGGACGAATCGTTCTCGTGGCGCCGCTTTTTGAGAAGCGCGCCAAAGGGATTTACCACAACACCGCGGTCGTGATCGACGCCGACGGGAAAGTCCTCGGCAAGTACCGCAAGATGCACATCCCGGACGATCCCGGGTTTTATGAGAAATTTTATTTTGTGCCGGGCGATCTGGGTTTCAAGTCTTTCAAGACGCGGTACGCCGAGATCGGCGTTTTGATCTGCTGGGACCAGTGGTTCCCCGAGGCGGCGCGCCTGTCCGCTCTTTCGGGCGCGGAGATCCTTTTTTATCCCACGGCGATCGGCTGGAAAACGGGCCGCCGCCGGGAAGCGGAGAGCTACCGCGACGCGTGGGAGACCGTCCAGCGGGGGCATGCGATCGCCAGCGGCGTTTTTGTCGCCGCCGCCAACCGGGTCGGGCGCGAAGGCGGCTTCGAATATTGGGGGAGCTCTTTTGTCGCGGACCCGTTCGGCAAAATCATCCGCCGGGCCAGCGCCGTCAAAGAAGAAGCGCTCGTCGTCGACTGCGACCTTTCACAGGTCGAAAAAATCCGCCGCGAATGGCCTTTCTTGCGAGACAGGCGTGTGGATGCGTACAAGGGAATATTGTCCCGCAGTTCGGAGTAGGGAGTTCAGAGTTCGGAGACAGTTAAGAGTTGGTGAGTTCGGAGAAATAGGAGACGGAAATTGGGAGACGTGAAATTTCAGTTTGAAGACTTGATGGTTTATCGGAAGTCACTTGATTATGTGGATTTCGTTTATCAGGTAAGCTCCAAATTCCCCTCGGAAGAAAGATTTGGTTTGGCGTCGCAGTTCCAACGTGCCGCCCAATCCATAGCCTTGAACATTGGCGAGGGCAGCGGAGGCAGTAAGACAGAATTTAAACAATTTTTAAGAATAGCGAGAAGATCCGTCAGAGAATGCGTTGTGTGCACGGCCATCGCCAGAAGAAGAGAATTCATGACGAGCCAGGAAGAGGCGACGTCAAGAGAGCGGTGCGCTGAGATATCCAAAATGTTGAGTGGTCTGCTTGGTTCCTTGGATTGATGCCCCCTTCTTCTTTTACTCCCCCTCCCCGCTCTAAACTTTCTTTGCTGTCTCCGAACTCCGAACTCCAAACTCCCAACTATAGAATGCCAGCAGAGTGGGAGCCGCACGAAGCGACTTGGCTCGCTTGGCCGGAAAATGCCGTGACCTGGCCGGGTAGGCTTCTGGCCGAAGTGCGGTCCGTTTATCTCCGGATGATCTTCGAACTTCTTAAGGGCGAGAAGGTCCATCTTCTCGTCAAGGACGAGGCGACGGCCGAATCGGTGTTGAAAGCCGCGCTGTTGGCTCGCGCGGAGACTTCCCGCCTTGTTTTTCACTGTGTCCGCGCCGGGGACGCCTGGATCCGCGACTACGGGCCTATATTTGTTACGGGAAGATTAAGGGGTCAGACCCCTCTGACCCCTGGCCAAGTGGGGTTCACCAAGTGGACTTTTAACGCTTGGGGAGGCAAATACCGGGACCTCGCGCGCGACAACGGCGTTGTGGACCAAATTCCATTTCTCAAAAAGTATCGACGACTGAATGCCGGAATGGTGCTAGAAGGCGGGTCTATTGACGTGAATGGACGGGGGACTTGTCTCACGACTGAGCAGTGTCTCCTGATCTCGACTCGCAACCCCAAGCTCTCGCGACGTGATATTGAGCGTCGGCTTGGGCGGTATCTTGGAATAAAAAAGGTGATCTGGCTGGGCGAGGGGATAGAAGGGGACGATACGGACGGGCATGTGGACGACATCGCGCGTTTTGTCGGGTCGAATACCGTCGTGGCCGCCGCGGAAGAGGACCGCGCCGATTCGAACCATGCCGTTCTGAAGAAAAATCTTGAGATTTTGCGCGCCTCGCGGGACTGTCAAGGAAAACGCCTAAGAGTCATTGAGCTTCCGATGCCCGGACGTGTCATCGGGGCTCGCAAGCGCAGACTTCCCGCCAGCTACGCCAATTTTTATGCCGCCAACGGTCTTGTCCTCGTCCCGGTCTACAGCCACCCCAACGACCGGATTGCCCTGAGCATCCTCCGCCGGGCTTTTCCCGGCCGCCGGGTCGTCGGAATCGAATGCACCTCGCTCGTTTTCGGCCTCGGCGCCATCCACTGTATTACTCAGCAGGAACCCGCCTAGAGCTCTGTTGACGTTCTGTGGACACCAGAGGTATTAGGTGCCAGAGGGGTCAGACCCCCCTGGCACCGGATGTTCTGGCACTGGATGTTTAGGGGGTGCGGATGGGGGTAAAGGGATAAAATAGGTGCCAGGGGGGTCTGACCCCTCTGGCACTTGAAAGAAATAGTTAGAATTGTTAATAAATTTTAATAATTTTTAGCAAGAAATTTTCGATTGACTCTTGAATATTTCCCTCTCAGAATGTACACTCTAACCAATCCACAAACCTTGATGAAGCAAGCGGTTAGGGTCTATTAAAACGTTTAATTAACCGGTATTCAAACAAACATCCCAAAAAGAAAAATGCCCGGAAAATTTCGTCTTTTAGGAAGGGCCGTCGCGCTTTTTTTATCGGCGAGCCTTCTGATTCAAGACCTCTCCGCCGCGGCGGCGCTTGAAACGACGCTGTGGGCGAACCCGCCGGCGACCGATCCGGCGCTCGTGAAGTTTTCCCCTTCGGTTGCCGGCACGCGCGAATGGCACAAGGGTCCCCGCGGCCGGCTTCTCATCCATATCCAGGACGCGCATACCAACCTCAGCGCCCAGGAAAATCTGGCGGAGGTCCTCAAAGCGCTCATCCGCCGCTACCGGGTCAAAACGCTTTTCGCCGAAGGCGGCAGCCGCAACGAGTCGCTGGCGTTCTTAAGGCCGCTCGCCGGAAAAGACGCCCGCGAGCGCGTCGCCAAGAAGTATCTCCTCCGCGGCCGGATGAACGGCGCCGAGTATTTCAGTCTCGCCTCGGACGAGGAATTGGCGATCGAGGGGGTGGAGGACCCCGCCCTTTATGAGAAAAATTTAAAGAGCTACGCCGCGATCGTCAAAAAAAGAGAAGGCGTCCTCGCGTATCTGGACGAGATCGCCGAAAGAATTTCCATCGTGAAGCGCCGGCTCTATCCCGAGGCGATCGTGGCGTTCGACGATTTTCTGGAGCGGTTCAGGGCGGGCGAGGAGGATTTCACGGAGTACGCCGGGCGGCTCGAGGAAGGCGCGGCCCGTTATCGCGTGAGTCTTTTGGGTTTCCCCAATTTTCTCTCGCTTCGCAATTTAAAAGCCCGGGAAGCGACGATTGATTTCCCCCGCGCGAACGAGGAGCAGGACCGCCTGATCCGTCTCCTCGTCTCCTCCGGCGCGGTCCGGGCCGAGGAAATCCGGAATCTCGCCGGGCCGGTCGATCGGGTGAAGTCCCGGACCTACAACCCCTACGGTTTCTACCGGACCCTGATGGACACGGCCAAATCCGCGGGGATCGACCTCTCCGGATTTCCCAATCTTGAGCGCTACGCCGAATACCTGAAAATTTACTCCGGCGTCCAGGCCGAAGACCTTCTCGAAGAGACGGATCTTCTCACGGAGATGATTTACCGCGCGGCGCTCACCGACCCCGACGCGGTCTATCTCCGCCAAATCGCCGACCACACCGAAAACCTGAAGGGCCTTTTCTCGCTCCGGATCTCAAGCGGTCATTTCGAAAAATACGCCGCGCGCAAGGACGATCTGCGCTTCAAGACGGTGGTGTGCCTGGCTTTCCTCAATCAGAAGCTCATGGAATACGGAAACGTCTCGGACGTGATTCATTACCTGCCGCTGGTGAGCGACCACGAAAAAGAAGTCGAGGATTTCTACCGCACCGCGCGCGAAAGAGACGAGGTCTTTGTCCGGCGCGCGCTCGCCCGGATGGAGGCAAAAGACATCCCGGCCGCGGCGCTTCTGGCCGGCGGTTATCACACCGACCACCTCAAGGAGCTTCTCAAACAAGAAGGCGTCTCCTACGTCGTCGTCACGCCCAACGTCACGCAGGAGACCAACCTCAAGCGCTACGAGGAAATCCTTCTCGGTGGCTTAAAAGACAAACCCCGTTTTTCGACCATACCGAAAGCCGTTACCGCCGGACAGACAGATGGTTTGATGCCGCGTTGGGTCGCCGAGCAAGTCGCAAACGTCGATCGTTTGCAGTCGGATCTGACGGTTGGTGCGGGTGTGCGGTTGACCAAACCCAAGACTAGTGTCCGGCCGGCGGGATTGGCTCCATTACCCGCTGAAAGTGTCGCGCAGCTTTTGGAGAATCAAGGACATCGTATCGCCGGAGAGGGCACCGAGTTTTCTGTGAACAAGGCGCTTATCAATCGTGACTATTTTCCCGAGCTTAACGATGGACGCTTTTGGAAGGCCGGCATGTCGAATATCTCCGGCGCTCAATCGAACATCGCTCAAAGAGAGCTTCGAGGGAATGTGCGAAGTGATCGCGGCGACAATCACATCCTGATGGACGCCATTGAATCTGTCGGAGGAAATAACGAGAGCTGGGCGCCGTTTAAACGTGGAGAAATCAGTGAAAGGAAACGGGATAAGAACGACGTCGGCTTGTCTAAAACCGGTCATACACCAAGTCGTCGGGATTATTCCAGAAGTCAAAGGACTTCTCCGCGGACTTTAAAAGTCCCAAATCAGCCCTGGAGATTTTCAGAAGATGAGGCAAATCACGCAGAAGCTTCCGCTGTTCGGCAAGATCCGCATTCGAGATCGCCTCTTCAATCGTTTTTAAAGACAACTCGCTTTTTATCATCGTTCCGGTCTCCAAGCGGGACTATACCACATTTTATTTTTCTTATCAATTCTTCCGCTGTTAAGCCGGCAAGCGGCCTGATGCAGGGCTGGGTCCTTGAGGGCGACAACCCGGGCCTGGTGAGCCCCGCGCGCCTGCGGTCGGATCTGGCCGCGGGACCCGGCACGCGGGCGGTGACCGAAGGCGGAGGGCGGAGGGCGGAGGGCGGAGGGCAGGCGGCTGAAGGCGGGGAGCTTATTCGCCTGCGGGAGGAGGTCAGAGTATGGGGCGGCCGTGTCACCGAAAAGATCAATGCAGGGAATTTGGAGGGCGCGGAAGATGATTTCCGGGAGTTGGAGTCCGCGCTTGATCGCTTGCTTCGCTCTCCCTCGGCGGGCGCACTTGAAGACCTTCACCACGAGATCAAAAACGTGATCGGTCGCGCCAACCGGCTTGCGGCCAAGCATCTTGACCGGGCAAGGGATGTCCGGAGCCTGCCGGATTTGGACAGGGCTTTGGCCTACCTGAAGATTGCCGGAGAAATGTTGAAGCGGCACGAATCGACCAACATACAGCTGGAGGCGTTTTTCTTTCTGGTAGCCTGCGCCAAGGCCCCCGGCGTTTCCTTGCTGTTTTTTGAGGAGATGGGTGTCTTGATGCGGGCGCCGCTCCTTGAGCGGCTCGGCGGGCTTTTGGATCAGGCCAGAGGTTTTTACGAGTCGGGGGAATTCAGCTCGTTTTTGAAGGGCAATGACAACAAAAAAGACCGGGGGCCTTTTCTGGCCGATGCTTACCGAATGATGAGGAGTCTATACAGCCAGGCCGATTTCGACACTCTCTCCCAAGCGGCGGGAGAAACCGCAGGGAGGCTGGAAGCCCTGTGGGACCCCGGAACGAGAGGGGGCGGCGGCCGGTCCGCGCTGGGTGGAATCGAGCGGGCGGTAGGCACGGTCACCATTTTTTTGCACCCGCATGGCAAAGGGTATTTGAAGGAGGATCTTTCCGTCACTTCGCTGCCTGTGCCAGCGGGCGCCGACCCTAATGACGAAACAGCTCAAGACCAAATCGCTCAAATAGTAAAAGATCGTCTCGAGGTTTTAATTCAAGAGCAGAATCCTGATAAGGTACGTCTTGCGATCGCGGACGCTTCGGGAAGAGTGGACCTTGACGGATCGCAAGAGATCCTCCTGAAAGCGGCGAACGCTTTGCTGGATGGACTTTCTCCGGAACAAAGTGAAGCGCTGGGCAAGATTGATTTTGCCGCCGGGGTGCTCGGAACCGAAGAGTCCGCGGCGCTGCCCGCGTCGCCTCTCGCGCGCTCGAATCCGGCGCCGATCGTCCGCATTCCCGGGCCCGGCGCCCCGCGCGAAAATGGGTCTCCCCCTGCTGCCATTAGAGTCGAATCCCCGGATCAGAAGGTCGAGCTGCCCGAGGGCAAGGATAGGGACTGGCTGGTTCGTAGGGGACAACCGTTTGAGGAAGAACTTCGGGAGACGCTGAGGTTTGTCAGGTCCGGCTTTAAACCGAACGGGGTAAGAACAACAGAAGCGCTTGTGCGGCAAGCCGGGAAACACTTGAGGACGGCCTGGCAGGCGGAAGATTTGTTGAACGGGGCCATTCAGAAGCTAAGAGCGGCGGATTCCAATTCTTGGGGTTGGACGAGCTCCGCTACTAATGACCTTGAAAAATTCATCGCAAAACCGGCAAACGTAGAAGGCGATCAAAGTTTCAGGACAAAGCTTTCTCCGCCGGCCTTGCCGGCGGCCCTCCGATGGCTTGACGATTTCATCTCCAGATACTCCAGCGGCGCTTCCCATTTTCCGGAGGCCTCCTATAGCGATATTCAAGAGGCCCGGAAGCTTATCGCCGATTTACTCGCCGATTACCGCGCAAAAGAATCCACCGGCGGAGGTTTGCAGTCCACGGGGAATGGAGTTCGACTCGCCGGGTTTGAGGCGCCGGACGAGGCGCAGGCCGGCAGGCTGAGGGCCTGGCTGGAATCGCTTTCTTATGTGCGCGATAGCCGGCTGGTGAATTTCCTTTTTCAGCTGACCTCAAGAAACGAATCCGCGGCCAAAACTTTTGCGGGGAAGCGCTCCAACGGGTCTCTTGTCTCGGCGGCGTCGACGGCTGCGTCAAGAAACGGCGTGGATTTGGATGAGCTTGTTCCGGCGCAGGAAAATCTTTCGCCCATCATTCGCTTGCGCCGGGCCATCCTCGACAACGGGCTCCGAGACATCCTGGGGCAGAAAAGGTCCTCGAGAAGAAATTCCGAGGCCGGAAAGGGGACGGCCTGGAAAAACAATACGGATCTATTTGGCTTGGCTCGCCGTTCTTCCCGCCCCGGTCTCTCCGGCGGGCGGGCCGCGGAAAGTCTTTCGGAGCTCCTGAGTCTAGCCGAAGACGCGGCATTCCGGGAGATCGTCATCGCCGAAGATAGGCCGTTTACGCGCCAAACATGGAAAGAATGGTCGTCGCTTGCATTGCCGCCAAACCTCAAGGTCGTCATTCTGGAGAATGGCCAAAAAGCCCTGGATTATTGGTCAGCCCATCGGAGTCGGGTGGGGCTGATTATTTCCGACAACGGGATGCCCAAGATGAGCGGGAAGAAATTGTTAGAAAAGATCCGGGAGTCGGGGTCCCATGTCCCTTTTATTCTTACCAGCGGAGAAAGAGTTTTGATCGGGCCGGATGAAAATCTTGTGGTAGCCAACCGGTCCTTGGCCTCATCCAGGAACGTGATCGAAGTGCCGAAAACGATCCCTTTAGATTATTCTATGGGCGTTATCATAGATGTGGCCGCCAAACTCTTCGGGCGTTCGCTGGGACAAGCCCGCCCCTCTCCAAAAAATGCTCCCGCCGGAGTCGCCGGCAGGCCGGAAAACCCCGCCGGCGGCCGGGCGGCAGTTGAGGAGTTCGGAGCAGGGAGTGCGGGGAGTCTGCAAGAAGAGATGGAGAGAAATCAGATCACCCATCGCCGGCCCCCGGAGGGAGGCCCGGATTCCAGGCCGGCGCCGCGTTTTTCCGGCGGTAGTCACAACGGCGGTCCCATCCATTCCTTGTCGGTGAACCGAAAAACGGGGGCCTTGCCCCTCAAAACACTCCATCCCCTGGCCGAAGATCAAATTCGGGAGGCGGGACTCCTGATGGTGCAAGCGCGAAGGGTCTCGGAGGATTTGTCAAGGCTTACCTCCGATTCCTCTTTGTCGACGATGGAAGATTTGTTGAATAAACAAGCGGCTTCGCTGTCGAGAGCCATGAGGCTTCTTCGGCAGGCGCTACCAAACGCGTCCCAAAACCAGCTTCACACGGCAAAGCCGGTTTTGGAAGGGATCGCCGCGGTTGCCGGTGAGCTGGCGGGGAACTACCGCATTTTGTCGGCGGCCTACCATGAGGTGAACGGTTCAAAAGAGACGACCTACGCGAAGCAGTCGGCCAAGTTTTCGGATTGGGCGAGTGAGAATTTTGAGCCGTCCGGCGGGCGGTTTGCGACGAGCCTAGCGCAGAACAGGCTTATTGCGGTCAACCTAGCAATGAACCCCGGGAGTTCATTGGTACCAATGAACTCCCGGGGTTCATTGGGGTCGCGGTTGGGGATCATCCCCCAATCGGCTGTTTCCGGTCCCACAGCCAAACCGGCCTCCGAGGTTGGCATGCAGCCAGCCTCTCCCGAGGATCAAGCAGCCGCTGTGGCGTTGTATCTTGAATTTGTTCAGAGAAGTCAGGTTTATCGAAGCGAGATAGTAAAAGCTATTGCTTCAAAAGGACGCTTTGTTGACTTATTGATAGACAATTATTCAGGATTGAGAGTGGAAAGTTTTGATATTACCAGCCGCGACGATATTGAAACTTTGACCGGTTTTTTTCGGATTACTCCGGCGGATATTTTGCATGCTATACAGACGGAATTTGGCACTAAACCAAATAAAAAGTTTTTGCATGGTCAAAACAATATGGGCGCATATTTTTATTTGAGAAAGCATCCAGGTGAAAAGATTTATACGTCTAGAACGAACGGAAGAAAGGGTATTATCGTTGTCTCCTCACGAGAAATCCTTCAAGAATTACTGTTATGGTCAAAGAGCGGTCTCTTACCGGCGGGGTTGACTTTTAAGGTCACAGAACAAACCAACAAAGGCGCTTACCAAGGCGCCACCCTTTCGTTTCAGAATCAAGATGAGACAGCCGAAGTATTTGCTAGTGACGCCGAAGCCATTGTAAACGCTCTGAATCGGTTGGCTGGCTGGCGGTCGGCGTTGTCCCCAGAATCGGAGACGAGCTTGAGCTTGGACCAAGTGAAAGCTGTCAACGCGCAGAACAGGCTTATGGCGGTCAACCTGGCAATGAACCCCGGGAGTTCATTGGTACCAATGAACTCCCGGGGTTCATGGGGGTCGGTGATTGTGGTCCCGACTTCTCTTGGGACGTTGACCGCGCCGGGCGTGTCGCCACCGACGGTAATTGCTAA
The DNA here is from genome assembly GCA_016180585.1 of Candidatus Omnitrophota bacterium. Classification (GTDB taxonomy): domain Bacteria; phylum Omnitrophota; class Gorgyraeia; order 2-02-FULL-51-18; family 2-02-FULL-51-18; genus JACPAX01. Next base: position 22,213 of record JACPAX010000010.1, read on the forward strand.
TTCGTTTAGGGTGACTCCGGACGGCGCGTTGTACCGCAGCGCGAGCGTGTTTGATTTCGAAGCGGATCGGCCGGGGCCGGAGTTTTTCAAGGAAGGACCTTTGAACAAGAGTCAAATGCTTGAGGAGGTCAGACACGAAAGGCGGAAGGCAACGCCTCTGCCAATACCAACCTACGAGGTTGGTAAAGGCGAAGGCTCGGGATTTATCTCCGACATCCGGGAATCGGTCGCCCGACTCGGGGCAGGAGAAACAGGCGTGGTCGCCATTGACGTGAACGCTTTCTTTGATTCAAACGGCGATCTCCGGGCCTCGGACTTTTCCGGAATCCTGCAGAGGCTCAACAGCTCGCTCGCGTTTGAGCGTTTGAAGGAAAGAAACATCCGCGTTCTCTTCTACGGCGAGCACCCCCATCCGCAGGCGATTGAAAGAAAACTTCAGGGAATAGGCCGTCTCTTCGGCGGGAATTTTACCTTAAGCTTCGCCGGGGCCCTCGAGCCGGGGGTCGGCCTCACCGAGGCCATTGAAAAAGCGCAAGTCTCTCCGGGCGTCCACGACCCCAAGCTGATGTCCGTGATTTACGCCGAGAAAAACGCCGGGGAGCTGGCCCTCAGGCCCGGCATCTCCTACGTGCAGATGAAGTCTTCCGCGCGGCCGGGGGAGACCCTCTCGGCCATGCCGCTTCTTATCGGCTTGGCGCTGTGGTCCAACCCCGATGTTCAGAGCCTGCCGTTTGAGCTCAGGAAATATCTCCAAACTACCCTCGTCTTTACCGTCGCCGGCAAACAGATCAGCATCCCCGTTTTCATGCCCATACCCATCTCCGAAGCGGACCTTTTCTTCACCGCCCTTTCCCGCAAGGCCGTCCTCAGCTCGGTATAACATCGCGTTTAACCTCCCCGTTCCCCTCCTTCGTAAGGAGGGGCGTGCCCATTCCTCCCCAGCGTGAGTTCAGGCCAAGCTCATCACCAGCGACGCCGATTTCAAGGGCCTTCCCGGAGTGTTATACCTTTAGTCCCGGCGAATGACCGCCGGATCGGCGCCAACCCCATGCGAGCGATAAAAACATCGTGTCCCCGGAACGCAATATGATATAATTGCCTTTCCTTTGGGAGAGTTTTTCATCGTTGATTAGCCGATACACCCTGCCCGAGATGGGCAAGATTTGGACCGAGGAGAACCGGTTCAAGACGATGCTCGACGTGGAGGTCGCCGCGTGCGAGGCGATGGCGGCCCTTAACCTGATCCCCAAAGAAGCCGCCCGCAAAATCCGCCGAAAAGCCGGGTTCGATATCTCGCAAATCAATAAATACGAGCAAGTTACAAAGCACGACGTCACGGCTTTTTTAAAGAGCGTCGGCGATTCCGTCGGACCCGAAGCCCGCTTTATCCACAAGGGGCTCACCTCGAGCGACGTCCTGGATACGGCCCTCAGCCTCCAGATGCGCGAGGGGCTGGACCTCCTCATTTCCTGCGCCGAAGCGCTTATTTTCCTTCTCAAAAAACAGGCCTTGAAATATCAAAATACCCCGATGATGGGCCGCACGCACGGGGTGCACGCCGAGCCCACGACGCTGGGGCTCAAGTTCCTTCTTTTTTACGACGAGTTTCGCCGGAATCTCGCCAGGCTCCGCCGAGCCCACGACGCGATCGCGGTGGGGAAGCTCTCGGGAGCGGTCGGGACCTACGCGAATCTCGACCCCCGCGTGGAGAAAAAGACGCTTAAAATTTTAAAGCTCGCGACGGCGCCGGTCTCCACGCAAATTCTTCAGCGCGACCGGCACGCGCAGGTGATCGCGGTGCTCGCGATCCTCGGCGGGTCGCTGGAGAAGCTCGCGACCGAGATCCGCCATCTCCAGAAGACCGAGACGCTCGAGGTCGAAGAGCCGTTCGCCGAGGGGCAGACGGGGTCGAGCGCCATGCCGCACAAAAGAAACCCCACCAACTGCGAACGCGTCGCGGGCCTGGCGCGCGTGCTGCGGGGCAACGCCGTCGCGGCGCTCGAGAACATCGCGCTCTGGCACGAGCGCGACATCACCCACTCGTCGGTCGAGCGCGTGATCGTCCCGGATTCTTTCATCGTCGCGCATTTCATGATTCGCGAGATGACCGCGATCCTCGGCGGCCTTCAGGTCTACCCCGAGAACATGCGCGAAAACATCGGGAGGACGCGCGGTCTCGTATTTTCCCAGCGCGTCTTACTCGCCTTGATCGACAAAGGCCTCTCCCGCGACGCCGCGTACCGGGCCGTCCAGCGGAGCGCGATGCGGGTGTGGAAAGACAGGAAATCAAGCCTGGGAGACCTTTTGTCGCGCGACGCGGAGGTCTCGTCGAAGTTGTCCAAGAAAGAAATCGAGGGGCTCTTCGACCTCGGGCATTGCCTGAGGCACGTGAAAACGATTTTTAAAAGAGTCCTGGGGCAGGAAGCATGAAAGCCAAAGTTTACGTGACCTTGAAGCAATCGGTGCTCGATCCGCAGGGCAAGGCGGTCCAGCACGCGCTGGCCGCGCTCGGATTCAACGAAGTCCAGGGTGTGCGCGTCGGCAAATACATCGAGGTGGACCTCGGCGCCGTCGACAAATCCAAGGCCGAGCAAAAGATCAAGACAATGTGCGAGAAGCTTCTGGCAAACACGGTCATTGAAGAATATAGATTTGAAATAAATAATTCATGCTAAATCCGAAATCCGAATTACGAAATCCGAAACAAATTCGAAATTCTAATGACAGAAATTCAAAACGGTAAAAAGTATGATTTAGAAAACCGGACGCTTAAATTCGCTCTGGAAGTTAGAAGCTTTGTCAAACGATTACCCAAAACAGTAGCGATTATTGAAGACACTAAACAGTTAGTGAGATCGTCGGGATCGGTAGGCGCCAATTACATCGAAGCCAACGAGTCTTTGAGCAAAAAAGATTTTGTAATGAGAATTAAGATTTCCAGAAAAGAAGCTAAAGAAAGTCGTTATTGGTTAAGTCTTATAAACGTTGATGGTAATGATTCGATTGAGAAACAAAGAGGTCTCCTGACGCAGGAATCGCAGGAATTAATGAATATCTTTGGAGCTATTTTGAAAAAGTTTGAAGCGGGAGTTTAGAATTTTGTATTTGGAATTTTGAATTTGTTTCGGATTTCGAGTTTCGAATTTATGCGGAGTTTGATTAAAAATGATGCGTTTCAGCGTTGTTGTTTTTCCCGGTTCGAATTGCGACCATGACTGTTACCACGTGCTCAAGCATGTGCTGGGACAGCCCACGGAATTTGTCTGGCATAAAGAACGGGAGATCTCAAAATTTGACTGCGTGGTTCTCCCGGGCGGATTCAGCTACGGCGATTATCTGAGGACGGGGGCCATCGCGCGCTTCTCGCCGGTGATGGAGGCGGTCCAAAAGCACGCCGAGCGCGGGAAGCTCGTGATCGGGATCTGCAACGGCTTCCAGATTTTGACCGAGTCCGGCCTTCTGCCGGGCGCGCTTCTCCGCAACGCGTCGCTTCAGTTTGTCTGCCGCTTTGTCCACGTCCGCGTCGAAAACACCGACTCGCCGTTTACCCGCAAGACCTCCAAGAGCGAAGTGCTTGAGATCCCGATTGCGCACGGGGAAGGCAGCTACTTCGCCGACGACGACACGCTCGCGGAGCTTAAAAAAAACGACCAGATTCTCGTCCGCTACACCGACCGCCGGGGCCTTTTGACCCCCGAGTCGAACCCGAACGGGTCGCTTGAGAGCATCGCCGGGATTTGCAACAAAAGGCGCAACGTCTTCGGCCTCATGCCCCACCCCGAGCGCGCCTCGGAGCGGGAACTGGGCTCAGTGGACGGGATCAAAATTTTTAAGTCAATTTTAGAAATGAACTAAGTAGGCATTCGCGGGTGACGCCGAAGGGGAGGCCTCCGACGCGCGGAGTGCAAATTGACACGAGCACGTCGGAGTCCCGCAGGCGGCAGGCCCTGCGAATGCAAGGCACGAAGGGTTTACAATGCAAACAGTTGAGATAACACCCGAAATCATCCAACGACACAACTTGACTTCCGAGGAGTACGATCGGATCCGGGAGATCCTCGGCCGCGAGCCGAATATCACCGAGCTCGGCATCTTCAGCGTGATGTGGAGCGAACACTGCTCCTATAAAAATTCGAAGCAGGTCCTCAAGCTCCTGCCGAAAGAGGGGAGCCGGATCCTGGTCAAGGCCGGCGAGGAAAACGCGGGCGTCGTCGACATCGGCGACGGCTGGGTGATCGCTTTTAAAATCGAATCGCACAACCACCCTTCGGCGGTGGAGCCCTTTCAGGGGGCCGCGACCGGCGTCGGCGGGATTTTACGGGACATCTTCACGATGGGGGCGCGGCCGATCGCCTCGATGAATTCGCTCCGCTTCGGGAAACTGGACTCCGGCGATGTCGCGACGACGAAGCGGCTCCTGTCGGGCGTTGTGGCCGGCATCGCGCATTACGGCAACTGCATCGGCGTCCCCACGATCGGCGGCGAAGTGTATTTTGACGAAAGCTACGAGGGCAATCCGCTCGTCAACGCGTTCGCGCTGGGATTGGCCAGGCGCGAGGAGATCGTGAGGGCCAAGGCGGAGGGGGTCGGCAACCCCGTTTTTTATCTCGGCGCGGCGACGGGCCGCGACGGCATGGGGGGCGCCAGTTTTGCGTCGCGCGACCTCACCGAAGAGTCCGAGAAGGACAGGCCCGCCGTGCAGGTCGGCGACCCTTTTCTCGAAAAATTGCTTCTCGAAGCGGTGCTCGAGCTCCTCAAAAGCGGCTGCGTCGTCGGCATTCAGGACATGGGCGCGGCCGGGCTGACCTGCTCGACCTGCGAGACCGCCTCGCGGGGCTCGACCGGCATCGAGATCGACGTCGCGAAAGTCCCCCAGAGGGAAACGGGGATGGTCCCCTACGAGATCATGCTCTCCGAATCCCAGGAGCGGATGCTCGTGATCCTCAAGAAGGGGCGCGAGGCCGAGGCCAAAAGGATTTTTGACAAATGGGACCTCCACGCCGAAGCGATCGGGAGGGTGACCGGCGATTCGCTGATGCGCGTGAAAGACAACGGCGTCCTGGCCGCCGAGATCCCGGCGCGCAGTCTCGCCGATGACGCGCCGGTGTACGCGCGCGAAGAAAAAGAGCCCGCCTATTTAAGGAAAGTCCGGGCCTTTGACCCGAAATCCCTGGGAGACCCGGGAGACCTCAACGCGGTCCTCCTGAAGCTCCTGGATTCCCCGACGATCGCCAGCAAAGAATGGGTCTACCGGCAGTACGACCACATGGTGCGCACCAACACGGTCGTCCTGCCCGGCTCCGACGCGTCGGTGATCCGGGTCAAAGGCACGGGAAAAAGCATCGCGATCTCGCTCGACTGCAATTCGACCTACTGTTATCTGGACCCCTACGAGGGGGGGAAGATCGCGGTCGCCGAGTCCGCCCGCAACGTCGCCTGCTCCGGCGCCGAGCCGCTCTCGGTCACCAACTGCCTTAACTTCGGCAATCCCTACAATCCCGAGATCTTTTGGCAGCTCAAAAAATGCGTCGAGGGGATGCGGGACGCGTGCGACGCGTTTGGGACGCCGGTCTCGGGCGGAAACGTCTCCCTCTACAATCAGAGCCCCAAAGGCGCCATCGACCCGACGCCGACGATCGGGATGGTCGGCCTGATCGAGGGCCGGGAACCCGTAACCTCTTTCTTCAAGGAAGAAGGGGACGTGATTCTTCTCCTCGGAACCACGCGGGAGGAGCTCGGCGGCTCCGAATTTTTGAAAACGATTTTTAACGTCAAGGCCGGCCTGCCGCCACGCCTGGATCTGGGCGAGGCCGGGCGGTTGGTGAATCTCCTCCTCGGGCTTTCGCGCGCGGGGATTCTCAAATCGGCGCACGACTGCGCGGAGGGGGGGCTGGCGGTGGCGCTGGCCGAGTCCTGCCTATTGGGCCGGCGCGGGGAAATCGGCGCGTCCGTGAAAATGCCGAAGGGCGCTTTGTCTTCCGAGGCGCTTCTTTTCGGCGAGACCCAGTCGCGCGTCGTCCTCTCCGTCGCCGAGGAAAATTTAAAAAAGGCCCAAAGGATGATAGAATCATATCCCTTCGAAGTGATCGGCCGTGTCGGCGGCGATCGCCTGAAAATCAGCCTGTCGGCGGGACCGGGCGACCTCATCGACGCGCCCCTCAGGGTCCTGTCGCACGCGTGGCGAAACGCGATCGGGCGGAGGATGGGCGTTTGACGGTGATCGGAAGTCTGGAGGCCATCGGGCGCGGGGCCCGGGAGTCCGACGCGGCCAAGACGCGCCTGGCCATCGGGGCCGCCCGCGCGGGGCTAAAGAACGCCAAAGACGCGCTCCTGAAAACGTTGGACGCGGAGCTTGCCGTGTGGGAAAGCAAATTGGACGTCATTTTCAGCGAGCCCGCCGGGCGGGAGGGGATGTCGAGGCATGCGGGATACTGGAAGGAAAAACTTGAAAATTCTATTTAACTGGTCCCTGGTCCCTGTTGCTCTGGTCCCTGGTCCCTGTTGCTCTGGTCCCTCTAATGTCTGAACTAAAAGATAAATGCGGCGTGTTTGGAGTCTTCGGCCATAAGGACGCCGCGTATCTGGCGTACCTGGGGCTTTATGCGCTCCAGCACCGGGGCGAGGAGTCGGCGGGGATCATCGTCTCGGACGGAAAGACCATGTCCGCGCATCGCGGGATGGGACACGTGCAGGAGGTCTTTGAGGGAAACCGTCTGGAAGTCCTTAAAGGCGACCGCGCGATCGGGCACGTGCGTTACTCGACGACGGGTTCGAGCAATCTAAAAAACGCCCAGCCGATCCTCGTGGATTATTCCCACGGCGAGATCGCGATCGGCCACAACGGAAACCTCGTGAACGCCGATATCCTGCGTTCGGAGCTCGAGGCCTACGGTTCGATTTTTCAGACGACCACCGACAGCGAGATTATCATTCATCTCATGGCCAAACCCTCGCTGCGGAACATCGAGGAGGGCGTCGTCGACGCGCTCGGCCGCGTGAAGGGCGCCTATTCGCTGGTGTTTCTCACGCACAACACCCTCATCGCCGCGCGGGACCCCCAGGGGTTCCGTCCGCTTTGGCTGGGCAAAGTCGGCGGGGCCCACGTCGTTTCTTCCGAGACCTGCGCGTTTGACATCATGGAGGCGGAGCCGGTCCGCGAGATCGAGCCCGGCGAGGTGGTGTTTATCTCGGCCTCGGGGATACGGTCCCAGCGGATCCCCTCGAAAGACGCGCGCCCGGCGCATTGCGTCTTCGAGCACGTCTATTTCGCCAGGCCCGATTCGAAAATTTTCGGCGAGACGGTGCATCTGGCCCGCGAGCGTTTCGGCCGCCAGCTCGCCAAGGAGCGGCCGGTAAAGGCCGACATCGTGATCCCGGTGCCCGATTCGGGAAATTCGGCGGCGCTGGGTTTCTCCCAGGAATCGGGGATCCCGATGGAAGCGGGGATCATCCGCAACCACTACGTCGGGAGGACCTTCATCCAGCCGAGCCAGGGGGTGCGCGATTTCAAGGTCCGCGTGAAATTCAACTTCGTGAAAGAAGTGCTCGCCGGCAAACGCGTCGTCATCGTCGACGATTCGATCGTGCGCGGCACGACGTCGAAGATCCGCGTAAAAGGCTTAAGACAGGCCGGGGCCAAAGAGGTGCACCTGCGAATCAGCTGCCCGCCGCACAAGTACGCCTGCGCCTACGGCATCGACTTTCCCACGCGCGAGGAGCTGATCGCCAATAAATATTCTCCCGACGAAATCAAAAAGTATTTTGACTGCGACTCGGTCGGTTACCTTTCGCTGGAGGGGATGCTCGGCTGTCTCAATCTTCCGAAGGAAAACTACTGCACGGCCTGCTGGAGCGGAAAATATCCCGTCCCGTTCGAGGGCAATGACAAATTTCACGCGGAGAAGGACCGCAAGGCGGCGACGAAATGCTAAATCCGAAATCCGAAGCACGAAATTCGAAACAAATTCGAAATTCGAATATCGAAATCCCCGCCTGTCCGGCAGGCAGGCGAAACAAATCCAACATTCTAAATTCAAATAACCAAAATACTGTTTTGAATTTCTGTCATTTGGATTTCGGATTTGTTTAGAATTTCGTGCTTCGAATTTCGGATTTGTTTCGTATGTCGATATTCGGATTTTGTTCCAAAGGATTTTATGTCTAGTAAGAGTTTCACTTATAAGAAGAGCGGCGTCGACATCGACAAGGCCAATGGGTTTGTCGGCGCGATCAAGCCGCTGGCAAGAAAGACGGACCGGCCCGAGGTGGTCGCCGGCATCGGCGGCTTTGGCGCGCTCTGCCGCATCCCCAAAGGCTACAAGCATCCGATCCTCGTCAGCTCCACCGACGGCGTCGGCACAAAACTCAAGCTCGCCAAGCTGGCGGGGCGTTTTGAGGGGATAGGCATCGATCTGGTCGCGATGAACGTGAACGACATCCTCACGCTCGGCGCCGAGCCGCTTTTTTTTCTCGACTACTTCGCGGTCGGCAAGATCGACACGCGGATGATGGAGGAGGTGCTCCGGGGGGTGGCTAAAGGCTGCCAGGACGCCGGCTGCGCGTTGATCGGAGGCGAGACCGCCGAGATGCCGGGTCTTTATCTGCGCGGTGATTTTGACCTCGCCGGATTTTGCGTCGGCGTCGTCGAAGAAGGCGAAGTCATCGACGGCCGCAAGGTCGGACCCGGCCAGGCGATCGTCGGCATCGCCTCGAGCGGCATCCACTCCAACGGTTTCTCCTTCGTCCGGAAGGTATTCAAGGAGGAATTTGTATTGGCGCACGCCGGCGAGATCCTCGCGCCGACGAAGATTTACGTGAAATCGGTGCTGCCCCTCCTCCGCAAAGAGCCGGTATTCGCGATGGCCCACATCACCGGCGGGGGATTTTTCGACAACATCCCGAGGGTGTTGCCCAAAGATTGCGGGGCGAAGATCCACATGGGCAGCTGGCCCGTCCCGCGGGTTTTCCGTTGGATCGAGCAAAACGGGAAAGCGCAGTCCAAAGAGATGTACCGGACCTTCAACATGGGGCTGGGGATGGTGTTGGTGACCCCGAAGGAAAACGCCCTGAAAGTCATTTCCCATCTGACCAGGCACGGCGAACGCGCCTGGGTGGTCGGGGAGATCGTGAAGGGGGAAGGAGTGTCCATCCAGTGAAGGTCCTGGTGATCGGCAGCGGCGGCCGCGAGCACGCGATCGCCTGGAAGCTCTCTCAAAGTCCGAGGCTTGAAAAACTTTATGCCGCCCCGGGGAACGCCGGGATCGCGGAGGTCGCCCAGCTCGTCGACATCGCGGCGAAGGACCAGGCGGGTCTTCTGAAATTTTGCAAAAAAGAGTCGGTGGACCTCGTGCTCGTCGGTCCCGAGGCGCCGCTCACGGAGGGGATTGTCGACCGTTTCGAGAAGGAGGGCTTGACGATCTTCGGCCCGACGAAGTTCGCGGCCCAGTTGGAAGGCTCCAAGGTCTTCGCTAAAACCATGATGAAAAAGCTTTCCATCCCGACCGGTGAATTCGAGGTCTTCACCTCCGCGGAAAAGGCGATGGATTATGTCGCCAAAAAAGGAATCCCGATCGTGGTCAAGGTGGACGGGCTCGCCGGGGGCAAGGGGGTCGTCGTCGCGCATTCGCTGCCCAAGGCGATGGAGGCGATCCATCTGGATATGGTGAAAAAAGTATTCGGGAAGGCCGGGGAAAAAGTGGTGGTCGAGGAATGCCTGGAGGGGGAAGAGGCGTCGGTCATCGGGATCACGGACGGGACGACCGTCCGCCTGTTCGCCTCGAGCCAGGACCACAAAAGGATATTCGAGGGCGACCATGGCCCGAACACGGGGGGCATGGGGGCCTATTCGCCGGCGCCCGTCGTCACGCCGGAGATCGAGAAAGAAATCCTGGAAAAAGTGTTTATGCCGATCGCGCGTGAATTCAGGGAGCTGGGACATCCGTTTAAAGGTTTTCTCTACGCGGGGATCATGGTCACTCCCCAGGGAGTCCGGGTGCTCGAATTCAACGTGCGGCTCGGAGACCCCGAGACCCAGGTTTTGCTGCCGCGCCTGAAAAACGATTTGCTCGAGGTGCTTCTGGCCGCCGCCGGCGGGCGCTTGTCGGAGGTGAAGCTCGAGTGGAAAGACGAGGACTGCGTCTGCGTCGTCATCGCTTCCCAGGGCTACCCCGAAGAATACGAGACCGGGAAAAAGATCGCCGGGGTCTCCACCGCCAGGGAAAATCCCGATATTCAGGTGTTTCACGCCGGCACCAAACAGAAGGACGGCCACCTGGTCACCGCGGGCGGACGGGTGCTCAACGTCGTCGGCTCCGGGCGCGGGATCTTTGAAGCGCTTTCCAAAACTTATCATGCGGTGGACAAGCTGTTTTTTGATAAGATGTATTACCGAAAGGACATCGGCTATAAAGCGGCCAGTGTGAGTAGAAGAGCACCAGGGACCAGGGCACCAGAGCACCAGAGTACTTGAAGAGCACCAGGGACCAGAGCACTTGAAAGAGCACCAGAGACCAGAGCACCAGGGACCAGTCAAATAGGATTTTCTGGTGTTCTGGTGCTCTGGTGCCCCGGTCCCCGGTCTCTGGTGCCTTGGTCCCTGGTGCTCTAACCAAAAGGAGAACCATTTGAAACCTACGGTCGCCGTTCTCATGGGGAGCGATTCGGACGCGCCCTCGCTCAAGCCCTGCGGCGATACCCTGCGCGGGCTCGGCATCCCCTTCGTCGCGAAGGTGCTCTCCGCGCACCGCACGCCGGATGAGACGGTCGCGTTTGTCAAATCGGCGAAGGCGAGGGGTTTCAAGGTGATTATCGCCGCCGCCGGCGGGGCGGCCCACCTGGCGGGAGTCGCCGCCGCGCACACCCCGCTCCCCGTGATCGGGATCCCGGTCGAGACCCCGTCGTTCAAAGGGATCGATTCTCTTCTTTCCACGGCTCAGATGCCGGCCGGGACCCCCGTCGCGACGGTGGCCGTCGGCCCGGCCGGCGTGAAAAACGCCGCGTTCCTGGCGGCGAGGATATTGGCTCTCGGAGACACGAAGCTTGGAAAGGCGCTGGAGAAATACAAGAAAGAAACTAAGGAAAAGATACTGGGAAAGAAAATAAAATTATAAGATGAATGCGTTAAATCCGAAGCACGAAATCCGAAACAAATTCAAATGACAAAAATTCGAAACGGTTATTGTTTCTGTCATTAGGATTTAGAATTTCGAATTTGTTTCGAATTTCGATATTCGGATTTCGGATTTGAAAGAACAAGGGTTTTAATGAAAAACATTCTTTTCGTCTGCACCGGCAATAGCTGCCGTTCGGTGATGGCCGAGGGGTTATTTCGCAAGATGACCGCCGATCGGCCGGGCGAATTCACGGTCGGCTCCGCCGGCATCAGCGCGGTGGATGGTTTTGCGCCGACGCCGGCGACGATTGAGGCGATGGAGCGGGAGGGGGTGGACGTCTCGGACCATCGCAGCCGGCGGCTCACGGCGGACATGATTTGCGTGGCGGACAAGATTTACGTGATGGAGGAGATACACCGGCGAGCGGTGTTGCGTCTGGCGCCGCAGGCGGGGCCGAAAGTTTTCCTCCTCGGCCAGTTTGCGCCGGCCGGAGGAAATGCGCCCGATCTCCGGGACATTCCGGACCCGATCCGGATGTCGGAGGATTTTTACCGGAATGTGCTCGCGGTGATCCGCGACTGCATGACAAAACTGGTGGAGCGACTATGAAAATCGCGTTTGGGGCCGACCATGGGGGATTTACGTTGAAATCGGAAATCAAGGAATTCGTGTCTTCAAAGGGCTACGGGGCCGTCGACTTCGGGACGAATTCCGCCGAGCCCTGCGACTATCCGCTCTACGCATACAAGGTAGCCAAGGCCGTCTCCGACGGCCGCGCGGATCGGGGAATACTCATCTGCAAGAGCGGGAACGGGATGGCGATCGTCGCCAACAAGCTTCCGAACGTCCGCGCCGCGATCTGCTTTGACAAGGACGTGGCCGCGCTTTCCCGCCGGCACAACAACGCGAATATTCTGGTGCTGGGCTCCGAGCATCTCCTCGACGATCCCGAGGACATCGTGAGCGTGTGGCTGGGCGCGCCGTTTGAAGGCGGCCGGCACAAGCGGCGCGTGAATCAAATCGCGGGCATTGAAAAAAAAATGGGCCCGGCGCGGAAAGGAAAAAATAAAAAATGAGTTTTTTGAAAAAGACGGACCCCGAGATCTATGACGCCATTCTGAGAGAGACCCACCGCCAAAACGACAACCTCGAACTCATCGCGAGCGAAAATTTCACGAGCCTGGCGGTGATGGAAGCGGTCGGGTCGGTGCTGACCAACAAATACGCCGAAGGGTATCCCGAGAAGCGCTGGTACGGCGGCTGCGAATATGTCGACATCGCCGAGACCCTCGCCCAGGAACGCGCCAAAAAGCTTTTCGGCGCCGAGCACGTGAACGTCCAGCCGCATTCCGGATCGCAGGCCAACGCGGCCGTTTATTTCTCGATGCTCACGCCGGGGGACACGGTGCTGGCGATGAACCTGTCGCACGGCGGCCACCTGACCCACGGCCACCCGATGAATTTCTCGGGCAAGTTTTTCAAGATCGTGCCCTACGGCGTGAGCCCGAAGGACGAGCGCATCGATTACGCCGAGGTCGAGTCGCTGGCGCTCGAGCACAGGCCCAAAATGATTCTGGCCGGCGCCTCGGCCTATCCCCGGGTGATCGATTTCGAACGTTTCCGGAAAATCTGCGACAGGGTGGGCGCGATTTTTTTCGTCGATATGGCGCACATCGCGGGCCTGGTCGCCGCGGGCCTTCATCCGAACCCCGTGCCTTACGCGGAGTTCGTGACGACCACGACGCATAAAACGCTCCGCGGCCCGCGCGGCGGCCTGGTGTTCTGCAGGAAAGAGTTCGCCAAAAAAATCGATTCCGAGGTTTTCCCGAGTCTTCAGGGAGGGCCGCTGATGCATGTGATCGCGGGCAAGGCCGTCGCGCTCAAGGAGGCGCTCGAGCCCGCGTTCAAGGAGTATCAGGCCCGGATCGTAAAAAACGCCAGGTCCCTGGCGGCCGGGCTCATGGACAGGGGACGGCGCCTGGTCTCCGGCGGGACCGACAACCACCTGATGCTTCTCGACGTGCATCAGAAAGGCCTGACCGGCAAGGACGCGGCCGAGGCGCTCGATCGCGCCGCGATCACCGTCAACAAAAACGCGATCCCCTTCGACACGCAAAGCCCGTTCAAGGCAGGCGGCGTGCGCCTGGGCACGCCCGCCGTGACGACGCGGGGGATGGGGGAAAAAGAGATGACCGAGATCGCCGCCTGCATTGACGAGGTGCTCTCCGATCCCGGGTCGGAGGAAAAAATCAGCCAAGTGCGCGAAAAAGTGAAGCGTCTTACGGAACGGTTCCCGTTGTATCCGGAACTGATGAAATCCGAAATCCGAAATCCGAAATCCGAAACAAACTCGAAATTCAAATGACCAAAATTTCAAACCGTGTTTGGTTTTTTCGAATTTTAGATTTAGGATTTGTTTCGAGTTTCGATATTCGAATTTCGAATTTTCAAGAAAGGGGTGTCTGATGAAGTGTCCTTTCTGCGGCCATATCGAAGACAAGGTCATTGATTCCCGCTCGTCCAACGAAGACAAGAGCGTCAGGCGCCGGCGGGAATGCAGCAAATGCAAAAAACGGTTCACGACCTACGAATACATCGAA
>JACPAX010000093.1 GCA_016180585.1 Candidatus Omnitrophota bacterium
CAAGAGTCTCCTCAAAGAGAAAAATATTTCGTTTGTCGCGCTCACCCCGCAGGTGCTGGCGGAGACCAACCGCAAGCTCTACGAAAAAACCATTTTGAATCAAGCGCCCCTTCTCGCGCCTAAGGCCCCGCTCACGCCGCGGACCGGCACGTTGAGAGCGTTGATGAATGGGGTGGCGTCTAAACTCGGCGGGGAAAACCCTTTCTTCGACGAGTACGGACGCCTGCTGCGGACTCATTTAAATCCGGAAGATCGGCAAGCCCTTGAAAAAGCGCTTCAAGAGGGCCGCGACGGCGGCATGGGCCCCGGCCCCGGCGGCGCTTTTGGCCGCGGCCCCGGCCCCGGCGGCCGGATTATTCCGCCGCCCACTCCACCCCAACCGCAAAATCAGGCAGGTCTTAAGGGCGGCGCCCGGTCGGCGGTCGGTTCTTCAGCTCCAACAAGGGGTCAGACCTGGGAGATCCGGACCATCAAAGCATCCCGCAGATTAGCCCACGATTCCTTCGCCGGTGATTACGAGCGGTTTTCGGTGAGCGACAAGACCCCTCCGCCGAACGGTCTCCTCCAGTGGTTGACGAGGGACGTGCTCAATGGACCAGATCTCAAACGCTTCACGTTTGGTGCAGATCCCAAGGACCTCGCGTTTGATGCAGATCTCAAGGACCTCGCGCTTGATGAGGTGGGGATCCCGTCTTCGGGAGCGTCTGCTCGGTTTCCTGCTTTGGTGGTGAGCGGTCGACTAGGCCCATCCCGATCCAAATGGAGATTTACTCTGGTCTTCGTAGGATACCCTTTCAACAGCACCATCCAAAACAGTGCCATCTTAAAAAAAGTGGGAGCAACTATTCCGGTCCCCGACAAAGCGACGTGGGATCCCAAGACCGGAATACTGACTATTTCCGGCACCCGCTCCGCGGCGGCCGGCTCCGCAGAGGCGGGGGCGGACATGAACCGGTACGCTGTCCGCTTGTCGGATCGGCCCGGCACAGTAGACAAGGCGGAGAAAGAGCTTGTTGGACAAACCTGGGGCGGCGCGCGGGCTGCTGAAGATTCCGAAGAAACGACACAACTGGCCGATGAATTGTCTGTTCCCGCCCCTATTCAAGAGGCGTTTGATCAGCTTGAGAAAGAACTTTTTGATGCGCCGACTCTGGACAGAAAGCATGAGGTGGAGAATTGGATAGAAGCTATACGACAGGAGTTGAACGAAAGACAATACGTCAACGCCCTTGAACGCATGGATCTTTTCTTCCGAGACAGGAATCACAAGCCTTATTCCGACGGCAAAGGGAGAAAAAAACTCGAGGAAGCTATTTTCAAGCACATGGCTCTAAAGATCGGGGATTCTCAAGTGCCTTTCTACATGAGGAACCAGATCAACCAGATGAAAGCGTTGATCGGCAGAATTTCCACCGAAAATGGCAATCAGGTGCCCCAACAAGTCCGAAACGAATTTTCTCAAAAGATAGAAGCGTATTTTAAAGAAAGAGAATACGGCGCCGTCTGGGAGCTTCTCAAGGATTACAGGGCTTATGTGCCGAAGGGGTATTTTGGGGAGTACAACAACCTCATGAGAAACCTGGGTCTTTCGATCCGGATTTCTCTGGAGCGGACCCGCGAATGGGACGCCGCGAACGCCAGGGCCGTTCGCGTGGCGCAGAACAACAAAGCCCGCAGGGATTCCAACGCCAGCCCCAAACTTGTATTGCCCGAAAGTTTCTGCCGTTTTTTGACGATCCGGAGACTGTTAAAAATTTTGTGGGGGACAAACTGGTCTCTTCTTTAGGCGTCAAAGACGCTGAACGGGTGGCCCGCGAAGAAGTTGATGTGGTCATGGTTCCGGGAATGGGAGGTCTTTCGATCCGTGGCGGGGTATTCGCTGATTTGAATTTCTGGTCCAAGATTCTCGGGTGGCTCCGGCTTGGGGACCTGCGCTTGGCCCAGTTGGCGTACGGAGCCAAACGTTTTTACCGTGCCTCTTTGGTCATCGTCGAGAGTTATTTCAACCACCACAAAATAAAAAAGATGTTCGCGGATCTTCGCACAAATACCGGCGTGTTCAAAGAAGTCGAGACCGTCCGTTCGACGGTGACCCCTATTATTGAGTCCGCCAATGGAAAAACGTATATGCCCTACAGCCCCGACGGGCTGGGCGTCGCGTCTCATCTGGATTTGGTCTTGCAGCCGCTTTTTTCGGGTGTCGTGGGAAACGCGCTGGTTAAAGCCAAGGCCGAGAACCGGCGCCGCGACAACGTGTACTTGGCAACCTTCAACATGAACGTGCCCATGTCCGTGCCTTCGGCGAAAATGATCGGCCATTTCCACAAGCTCAGAAAACAGGCCGCGCAAGAAACCGGAGAAGCCAAAGGCCCCATGCCTTTTGTCGCTTTCCAGCAGGTGCCTCTGCAGGGTGAGAAAGGCGGATTTCTGGGGTATATCACTTACAAGATCAATGGCCAGCCGGTCAAACTCTTGCAGATTATCGAAGGGTTTTTAACCTCCAGCGAAACCGTTAAAAAGATCGCGGAGCAAAAAGACCGTTATCTGGGTTTCAACTCCAACCACGCGGTGGTGGCCTTGGGGGGACTGGTTGATTTCTTGTTCAGGGATACGGGGATTACGGAAGAAAATCTGACTTCCGAGGCGCTGAAGGATCGTGCCAATTTTGAACGGGTGCTGGGCGCGGTAAACGTCCGTATGACCGGCATAGGCAGTGTAGGTACTTTTCTTTCAACGGATTTCCGGCAGAAGATGGGTGTTTTCATAGAAGGCAAGCCTCGCGAAGGCACGAATGTGGACCAAGTGTCTTCGATGCTGAACGCGCTGGCGACATTGGGGCAGGGGGCCGTTTATTATCTACAGCCCAGAGGCATCGACGAAAAACGCATGAAGCACTCAGTCTACGGGGAGTACAAAGAACAAGGCAAAACAGACTTACTTACGCAAATAGAAACCAAAGAGCAGGAGGTCTTGGCGCTCAACAAGCGACTGGAGCGTTTTGAACAAAAGGAAGAAGAAAGGCCGGAGGACTCTTTCGAACAACGGTCGGATTTAAATGATCGCATTGCGAATGTTCTGGCGGAGCTTGCGCTTCTCAGGAAACAATATGAGGAGGATCCGAGAGACAACGTACAGCGTGTCGCGGATCTTAGCCAAGAACAGGGGCTTTTGGAGCTTCGCGTCAGCGAACGAGTCGTGCGGGGTCTTTCCAAAGCGGGGATCATCGAAGAAACGCTTCACCGGATGTCTTCCGAACGGACTCTTGCCGACGCGACGGTCCGCGTGATCGTCAAAAAAGCACTCAGCCCTCAAAACTCCAAATCGCGAGTGGTCTTCGAGGCCAAACCGGTTACGCTGAATAAACTTGCCACTGCACTTTGGGACAACTTGTCCGACGACGTCTCTTATGGTGAAATTAAGATTTCAAAGCACGACAGCGTGGAAGGCAATGTGTACGAGATTGCG
>JACPAX010000017.1 GCA_016180585.1 Candidatus Omnitrophota bacterium
GCCCCATGATCGCGTGGACCTCGCCCGCCTTCACTTCAAGATTAAAATCCTTCAGAATTTCTTTACCGTTAATTGAAACATGTAAATGACGAATGCTCAACATAGGATTCTCGCTTAAATTCGAAATTCGAAGCACGAAATCCGAAACAAATTCAAAATTCCAAATTCAAATGATTCAAACATTGTTTTGAATTTTGGTGATTCGAACTTCGGATTTGTTTCGAATTTCGATATTCGTGCTTCGGGTTTTGATTTCATCCCACACTTCCTTCCAGTTTGAGTCCCAAAAGCTGGGTCGCTTCGACCGCGAACTCGCCCGGAAGCTCGCGGAAGACGTCCTTGCAAAATCCGTTGATGATCGCCCCCATCGCGTCCTCGGCCCGCACGCCGCGCTGGCGAAGGTAAAAAAGCTGGTCGTCGCTGATCTTGGAGGTGGTCGCCTCATGCTCGGCCCGGGCCGTCGGATTTTGGACGCGGATAGTAGGAAAGGTGTTCGCGCCGCATTCGGGGCCGATGAGAAGCGAATCGCACTGCGTGAAGTTTCGTGCGCCCGCCGCGGATTTTTTGATCTCGACGGCGCCGCGATAGTTGTTGTTGGCGCGGCCGGCCGAGATCCCCTTGGAAATAATCGTGCTCTTGGTGTTCTTTCCGATATGGATCATCTTGGTGCCGGTGTCGGCCTGTTGGAAGTGGTTGGTGAGCGCCACCGAATAAAACTCCCCGACGGATCCGTCTCCGACCAGGATACAGCTCGGGTACTTCCAGGTGATGGCCGACCCCGTTTCGATCTGGGTCCAGGAGATCTTCGAATTTTTGCCGAGGCATTTGCCGCGTTTGGTGACAAAATTGTAGACGCCGCCCTTGCCGGTCTTCGGATCGCCGGCGTACCAGTTCTGCACCGTGGAGTACTTGATCTCGGCGTCGTCAAGCGCCACCAGCTCCACCACCGCCGCGTGGAGCTGGTTGGTGTCAAACTTGGGGGCCGTGCAACCTTCAAGATAGCTCACGGATGCGCCCTCTTCGGCGATAATCAGCGTCCGCTCAAACTGGCCCGACCCTTCGGTGTTGATCCGAAAATAGCTCGACAGCTCCATCGGACACCGGACGCCCTTCGGGACGTACACGAACGATCCGTCCGAAAAAACGGCGGAATTGAGCGCCGCGAAAAAATTGTCGGTATAAGGGACCACCGAGCCCATGTATTTTTTGACAAGATCCGGATAGGTGGTGACCGCCTCCGAAAACGAGCAGAAGACCACCCCGGCCTCCAAAAGTTTCGCCTTGTAGCTTGTGGCGACCGAGACACTGTCAAAAATCGCGTCGACCGCCACGCCGGCAAGACGCTTCTGCTCGAGGATCGGGACCCCCAGCTTCTCGAAAGTCCGGCGAAGCTCCGGATCCACCTCGTCGAGGTTTTTGAGGTTTTCGGCCGCTTTCTTCGGGGCCGAATAATAGATAATGTTTTGATAGTCGATCGGCGGGTAGTGGATATTCGCCCAGCGCGGCTCGGTCATCTTGAGCCAATGGCGGTAGGCCTTGAGCCGGAACTCCAGCATGAACGGCGGCTCGTTTTTCCGGCTGGAGATTTCCCGGATGATGTCCTCGTTCAAACCTCTGGGCAGGGTGTCGACCTCGAGCGGCGTTTGGAAGCCGTACTTGTACTCTTGGGACGCGAGGGTCTGAATGGCTTTATTGACCATGAAGTTCTCCCTTGTCATCGCGGAGAATCCCGAGCTTGGCGCGGGACGACGAAGCGATCTTTGCGTCGCCATAGATCGCTTCGCTCACTTCGTTCGCCCGCAAGGACATGTTCATTTCAAGTTCATTTTTCGTAAGCGTTTCCAGGGTAAGCGAATCGTAGAACCGGTCGAGGAGATCCTTGGTCTTCCGCCAAATGGGTTTCACCCCGCACAGGCAAAAATGCGTGCAGACGATGTCTTCGCGCACGTCCGGCGCGCAAAAAACCTCGAAAGTCCCGCCCTCGAGCGCGTCGATCACCTGCCTCACGGTGATCTCGGACGCCCTCCTGGCAAGGCTGTACCCGCCCTGGTTGCCCTGGTGAGACACGACCAGGCCGGCCTGCCTCAAGCCCTGCAGAATTTTTTCGACGTACGGCAGGGGATAGTTCTCCTTGGCGGCCATCTCTCTGATCGTGACCCACTCGGCGTCGGGATTCCTCGCCATATAAATCATGCACAAGAGACCATACTCCGTCCGCGTCGTAAACCTCATAAGCTCACCACTGCCCCGGGCCACGGGTCCTGCCGCCTGCGGGACTCTTCCGTTCTCGCCCGTCATTCTGCGGGCTGCGAGCGGAAGAGGACTCCCCTTCGGCGTCACCCGTGGCGAGGCCCTCTCTTTGCATTTTTATACAGAAAAAGACGTCCCACACCCACAGCTCCCCGTCGCGTTCGGGTTGATGAACCGGAATCCCCCGCCAACAAGATCGGTGGAATAATCCACGGTCATCCGGTCCAAATACAAAAGACTCTTGACATCACAGACCACCTTCAGATCGCCCATCTCGAATGACCGGTCCGATTCGCTCAGCCGGTCGTCGATTTTGACGTCATAAGTCATCCCCGAGCAACCCCCGCCCTTGACCCCCAGCCTCAAAAACAAGCCGGGCTTGTTTTGCAGGGCCAAAAGTTTATGAACTTCTTCCTGCGCCTTCTCAGTCAACTGAATCATTCTTGCTCCCCATGATCTGACCTTTATTCGGACTAAAATTGTCCGATTAAAGATCAAATAAAAAACGAGGCTAAACCCACCCCTCGTTTGAAGTATACCGCAACTTAGCAGCCCTGTCTATTCATTTTTTTGAAAACTAAAAACTCATAAGTTATTTAATTCAAATAACTTATATAATAAATACTCCTATCTTTCCCTGAGGTCTTTCCCAAGACCGGCTTCTTTGCTCAGATTAAGCTGAAAGAGGCGGTACTCGACTTTCTTGGCGTCGCTGGCTTTGGGCAGAAGGCGGATATAGTCCTGATAATAGCCGATGGCCTTGTCAAAATTTTGCAGATAGGCGTCGTGGAGCACCGCCAGGTTATAGTGCGCGTAGGCATGCGAGGGGTTGAGGCGTATCGTGCGTTCAAATTCGTTGACCGCCTCCGTATGCCGGCCCTGTTTCATAAAAAGCACGCCCAGGTTGTAATGCGTGATGGCCGCTTCGTCGGAAAGATGCTGCATCCGGCGGACGACTTCTCCCATGCTGACCACGCTCTTTCGGATCTCTTTTTGCGATTCCCTCGACGCGAGATCGCGGATGTTTTTCTGCATCTGATCGAGTTTTTTCTTCAGCGCGCTGTTGTCCTGAACGGCGGACTTGAGAGTCTTCTGCAGATGGGACTTCTGGTCGCCGTTCCGCTTGGCCTCTTCCTGCGCCCGGCGCAGCGCCTCGGCGCTTTTGGCGTTGGCCGTCCGGAGTTGGTCCATCTCGGAGAGAAGGATGTCATAGCTTTCTTTTAGTTTCCGGGTCTGGGACTTAAACGCCTCATTTTCGCCGGCAAGCCTGGCGGTCTCGGATTTGGCGCGCGTCGCGGCGGAATCCGCGATGGCGATGCTTTTGTCTGCGGCGGCCAAAGCCTCCGAAAGCGATTTGACCTCATCCGTGTATTTCTGGTTGAGCCGCTCAAGCTCCAGGACCTTCTGGGCGAGGTTTTTCTCGGCGGCCTTGGTCTCCCGGATGCGCCTCTCAAACTCCTCTTTGGAAGACTCCGTTGTTTTTCCTTCTTTCGTCTGCCGGCGGAGTTTGATGATCGCCTCATCCTTGGCGGCCCCCTCGTTCTCGAGGCGCTCCAGACGCAAGAGATAATCGGACTCGGACGCCTTGAGCTTGGCAAGCTCCCTGGCAAGCACCGCGCTCCGGGCTTCCGCTTCGGCCACCGTCTTTTTCAGAAGCGCGGCGGTGTCTCCGGCTGCCGGGGCGGTGGAGACGGCGGCCGACGCAGGCGCAGCGGAGGCCGGGACCGATTGTAGATTGAAATTCTCGTCGGCCAGACGCGCCGCTTCCGCCTGGGCCCGGCCCAAGCCATCGGTCAGCGACTGGATCTCCTGCCGGTTTTTCCGGTCCAGATCTTCGAGCGTCTTAATCTTTTGGCTCAAATCCGCTTCGACGTCCGTTTGTGATCGGACGCTCCCGGCCTTGAGCCCGTCAAGCTCGGCCTTGAGCGTCTGGTTCTCGGCGGAAAATTTCTCAAACTGCGCCGTGGTCGCCGCTAGTTCCGCCTCGACATCGGAAGTCTTCTTGTCCTTGTCGGCGAGTGTGGCCGTAAACGACCGGATCCGGGCTTCGTGCTCCCGGTTGAGGTCCTGAAGCGCTTTGAGCTTCCGGTCCAGGCCGGCATTGAGACCGTCCTGGGATTTCAAGCTTTCGGCTTTTAGGCGCTCCAGCTCGGCCTTGAGCGTCTGGTTCTCGGCCCCGAGCTTCGCGAAGTCCTCCCGGATCTGGGCATCCAGCTGGCTTGGGGACTTCGCGCGGTCGGCCTTGAATTGATCGAGCTCGCTGTTTAACGCCTGGTTTTTGGCGGTAAGCTTGGCAAACTCCACTCTGGCTTGCGCCACTTGATTTTCAGCGTCGCCGATTTTCCGGTCTTTGGCGCTGAAGGCCTTTTCCGTCGACCGAAGCTCTTTCTGGTACTTCTGGTTAAGCTTGGTCAATTCTTTGAGATGGCCGGAGAGCTTATCCACGTCTTTGCGGTATTTCTCATGCGTTTTAGCGAGCTCGCCGCTCAGCTCCTTGAGCTTGGGACCCGCGTCTTTTTCGACGGTCGAATGCTTTTTGACGCGATACTCCTTCAGCAGGTCCTCGAGCTCCTCTTTCTCCGCCTCGAGAATCTGGTTGGCCTCGATCTGGGCGCGCAATTTCTCGATCAGGACGTCCTGGCCCTCCTCGAGTTCGGCGACTTTGTTGTTCAAAGAATCGCGCGTTTCAAAAAGCTCCCTCTCGAAGCTGAACCCCGCGTCTTCGTCGCTGTCCCGGCTTTTGGCCACGGCCTCCGCCGTCCACGCCGCGGCGAGAAAAACGACAGAAAGACCCGCGCACGCTATTTTCCGCATTTTATTTTCCATTCTCACCGCTCAGGCATCGCCTTGGGGTAGGCCTGCATGGCCTTCACCTCGAGCACTCCGCTCTCGGGCATCGTCACGCTCCCCGGAGACTCCGCGCCTTCCGGCCCCTGGCCCCCGCCGCCCGACGCCTGCCCCGTCGAATAGGCCTGCAGACCCTTCGCGCCCAAGCCCGACGGTTTCGTCGGAGACATCATATTGGTATCGCCCTCAATGATGCGGGGCGTAAGAAAGACCACGATCTCCGACTGGTCGAGTTCGGTGTTGTTCTGCTTGAATAAATATCCCACGACGGGGATCTTGTGCAAAATCGGGATGCGATCGCTCGTATGCTTCTTCTCGTCCTTCAAAAGACCGCCGATCACGATCGTCGTGCCGTCCTTCACCATCACGCGCGTCTCCGCCGTCGTCGTATCCACGATCGGGATCTTGTTGCCCTCGCCCGTGGTCAGCGGCGTATCGGACGTGCTGCTGATCTCCGGCCTGATCTTCATCGTCACATAACCATATTGGTTGATCAACGCGGACACGGTAAGCGAAGTGCCCACGTCGATGAAGGAGATGCTCTCCGAGACCGCGTTCCCGCCGGTGCCCGTCGTCGTGGTGGAGGTCACGTAGGGCTGTCTTGAGCCGACGAGCACCTTGGCCTCCTCGCCCTCCACCACCGTAACGCTGGGACTGGCAAGGATCTTTGTTTCCCCGTACTTCCCGAGCACTTTCAGGAGAAAGTTCATCCCGTCCGCGGCAAGGACATTGTATTGGAGGCTGCCGAGAGTCGTGGACGTGATATTGGAGTTGGGCAGCGCGACGGTCGCATCCAAAGGTTCCCAGGGACCTTTGAGAAACACGGCCTCCCAGTTGATTCCCCTTCGGTTGTCGTTGCTGAGCTCGACCTTCACGATCTTCGCGTCGATCACCACTTCCCTGGTCTTTCGGTCCAGGTGCCCCACCAGCCCTTCGATCTCCTTCATGCGGTTGGCGAGGGCCGTCACGACAATCTGGTTTGTCCGGGTGTCGGCGTGAATCGACCCCACCGCCTGGTCCTCTATTTTCGCCTGCAAAAGAGTCAGGACATCCTCCGCCTTCGCGTATCCCAGATCGAACACCTTCGTCTCGAGCGGCTGGTCGACCTCGTCGATGATCTTGGTCATCAGCTTCATCTTTTCGGAGGTCTCCATCAAAATGACCGTGCCGGTCTCCTCGTCGATCACAATCGTGCCGATGGCGCTTTTAGTCGGCTCGAGCATTTTGAACACCTGCGCGGGCGACGCGTACTTCAATTTGATGATCTGCGCTTCCCTCGCATCGTCGTATTCCTCCCCGTAGCGCGCCTTGTATTCTTCCTGAGGCATGATGTACACGATCGAGTCTTTGACGCGGTAGGCGAGGCCGTTGGAGAGAAGAATGATGTCGAGGATGTCCGAGATCCTCACGTCTTCCAGAAAAAGCGTGACCCGTCCCTGGATCCCGGGACTGATGAAAATATTGAATTTCCCGCGCTGGGCCAAAAACTTGAGCACGTCCAGCACGTCGCTGTCGCGCAGATCGATGGAGACTTTTTTGTCCCGGTCCTTCAGAAAATCCGTGTCCTGCCGTGAAAACGCGGGGACGGGCGCCCAAAGAAAAAGCGCGGCGACAAGGGCTACGGAAGCGGCGCGCCGGATCGGCTTCATCGAATCGGGACCTCCGACTGGCCGTCGGTCAGGATCACGGCATCGGGCCCCACCTCCTTGACCTGCGCCCCTTTGATCGTCATCCCTTTGGAGACCACATACGTTTTCTTTTCATCCGTGACTTCAATCAGGGCCTCGGGGATGTCTCCGAGAAAAATCCCGCTCAGCTTCAGCGTCGAGGCGATGGCCACCAAAGAATTGCTCGGTTCGGCGGATGGTTGGGCGGAGGGCGGGGGGGCCGCCTTCCAGGGACGGAAAATATTCCGCTGGACGACTCCGCCAAGGTCCTTGTCCGGCACGGAAAACAAATCCGGCGGAAGCTCGAGGGCCGCGGCGTTCATCGCGGACGCTTTTTTCATGAAAACGTCGGCCGGGTCCTCCCTCAAAAAAAACTGGCTCGAGGCGAAATAGGCGACGAACCCCGCCAGCGCCAGTCCCAACAAACGGTTGACCGTATGAATCGAGAAAAAGTGGCGGAGGGTGTCCTGCAAAAGGGACTCCGCGGCGGCCGCGCCGGAGGTCATCGCGCGGCGGGCCTTCTTGACGTTGATGTCCCGGTCCGAGAATCCTTCCTGAGGAGACCCCGACGCAACAAGAGGCGCGGCCTTCACCGGTTCGGGTTTCGGCGGCGAGGAAACGACGAGCGTGTCGTCCCCCGACTCGGATTTTTCGGCTTCCTGAATAATCTTAAACAACCGCTCTTCGGGCGTCAAATCTCTGGGCGGTTTCGCGGGTTCCGGCATAAGCGGGACCGTTTCCTTTTAATTCGGATTCGGAAAACAAACGGCTGTCCCTCGTCACCAAATTCTCGACGAGGGCCTTGTCCACATAGCTTTGGTTTTGCATCACCAGATACTCGAGACAGTCATGGCAGAGCTGCGTGACCTGCCGGGGAGATCCGCCGGTGGCGCGGTAAATCACCTCAAAGGCCTCCTCGCTGAAAAGCCGTATCGGCGAACGATAGCCGGCCGTCTCGAGACGAAACGCGATCATCTGTCGCATTTCGGAGAAATCCAGCGGCGGGAGCACGTGTTTCAGGGAGATCCGGTCCCAAAAATTCCGCACCCGTAGAAGCCGCGGCACCAGCTCGTTTTGGGAAAATAAAATCACCTGCAGGATCTTGAACTCGTTGGTTTCGTAATTCAAGAGGCCCCGCAGCGCCTCGAGACACTCGTCATTGAGCTTCTGCGCCTCGTCGATGAGAAGGACGATCGTCTGGCCCTCGCTCACGCCCTTTCGAAAAAGGTAATTCTCCATCTCATTAAAATAGTAGGCGGCGCCCTGCGACCTCTCCGCCGGAATGCCGAAGCGGATGCAGAGGTCCTCGAGGAAATCCCTCTCGTCCCTGAAGATGGGATTGAGCACCATGTGGACCGTGACCCTCGGCTCGTCTTTGACGAGCTGGACAAAACGGCGGCTCAGCGTCGTCTTGCCGACGCCGACGTCCCCGAGGATGAGGCCCAGACCGCGGCGGAGCTTCACGGAGATCCGCAGGCGGTAAAGCGCGGCGCGATGCTCCGCGGAGAGATAGAGAAAAGAAGGGTCCGGGCTTGTCGTAAAAGGCTCTTTTTGAAGCCCAAGCACTCTGTAATAACTCACCCCAAGCCCTCACCAAATTTTAACAACTTTATACGAATCCAAGTGCTTACGCACTCACACTATACTACAAATTGGTTGTGTGGTCAAACCCTAATACCATATATAGAGGAAAAACAGACCCCGGTGGCGCCCCCCCCGGTGCCAGAGGGGTCAGACCCGCCTGGCACCTATTTTATCCCTTTAC
>JACPAX010000018.1 GCA_016180585.1 Candidatus Omnitrophota bacterium
TTTCCCACGAAGTGTCCATCAAGCTGGATTTTCCGCGCGATATCTCGCGTGACAAGGCGTTGATGCTCGTCGAAAACATGCCCAAGCCGAGGAACGGATCGCTGCGCGTGCGCGTCCAGTGCGAGGGCGCCTCGTGAACATGAAAATTACCGGCCTCGTTTCCGCCGGCGCGGCGAAGGTTCCGGGCGTCACCGGGACCGGCTGTTTCGAAGAGGACCTTCAAAAAACCCAAAAGAAATTTCATGCGGAAAAATTCACCGCGAAGAAAGACGAGGCGTTTCTTATTCCCTCCGCCGCGGGTTCCGCGGTCCTGCTTCTGGGGCTGGGCAAAAAAGAAAAATTCACGTTGGAGGCCGCGCGGAGGGCCGCCGCGAGAACCGTTTGCGAGGCCAAGAGACTGCGCCTGGACCGGGCGCGCCTTGAGCTTGAAGGTTTCGGGGGAAAATTTCCGGCGGAGGGTCTCGTCTCGGCCGCGGTCGAGGGGGCGCGTCTTTCGGACTACCGCTTCGGCAAATACAAATCAAAACCGTCTCCGGTCCGCCGGGTTTCCACTTTTGAAATCGTCGCGGGCTCCGGCAATCCGGCCAAGATCAAGGATGCGATAAGGAAAAGCGAGATCATTTGCGAAGGCGTGGCGCTCGCGCGGGACCTCGCGAATGAGCCCGCGAACGTGATGACGCCCGCGGCGCTCGCGCGGGCCGCGAAAAAGATGGCCGCCGGGCACGGGCTCAAATGCCGCGTATTGGGCAGGACCCAGATGCAAAGGCTGGGCATGGGCGGCATTCTCGGGGTATCCCAGGGCAGCGCCAACCCGCCGCAGTTTGTGATTCTCGAGCACCGGTTGACCGCCGCATCAAGGCCTATCGTCCTTGTCGGAAAGGGGATCACGTTTGACACCGGCGGAATTTCGATCAAGCCCTCCAATGACATGGACAAGATGAAATTCGACATGTGCGGCGCGGCGGCGGTGATCGGGGCGATGAGGGCGATCGCGGCCCTGAAGCTTCCGTTTCCCGTCGTGGGTCTGACGCCGATCTGCGAAAACATGCCGGGCGGAGCTGCGCAGAGGCCCGGAGACATCGTCCGCTGTATGAACGGCAAAACGGTGGAGGTGCTCAACACCGATGCCGAGGGCAGACTGATTCTCGCCGACGCGCTGGCTTATGCCGGACGATACAAGCCCCGCGCGGTGGTGGACATCGCCACGCTGACCGGCGCATGCGCCGCGACCTTTGCGGACCTGGCTACCGGCGTGATGGGGACCGACGAGGACCTGGTGCGTCGCATTGAGCGGGCGGGAGAATATACCGGCGAGCGGTGCTGGGAGCTGCCGCTTTGGGAAGAGTACGCGGATCTGATCCGGGCGACTTACGCGGACATTCAAAACATCAGCAAGAAATACGCCGGGACCATCACCGCGGGCATGTTTTTGAAGGAGTTCGCCGATCACACCAAGTCCTGGGCGCATCTGGATATCGCGGGCACCGCCTGGAATGAGAGCGGACCCAAACCGCTTTCCCCGATCGGCGCCACCGGCGTCGGCGTGCGCCTCTTTGTCGAGCTCGTGAAGAGCTATGCGGAAAGTTAAATTCGAAATCCGAATATCGAAATACGAAACAAATTCGAAATTCTAAATCCTAGTGACAGAAATAATAGCTGTTTTGAATTTTTGTTATTTGGATTTCGTATTTGTTTCGTATTTCGTGCTTCGAATTTCGGGTTTAACATAGTTTAAAGGTGCTTTAATGCAGGCTGTCTATTTTGAAAGGCACGGCGGCCCCGAAGTTCTGACTTACGGCGATTTCAAAGACCCTGCCCCCGGACCCAACGAGGTCGTCATCGGAATCAAGGCCTGCGCCCTGAACCATCTCGACATCTGGGCGCGCGAGGGCCTGCCGGGCGTTTCCATCCCGCTTCCGCATATTCTCGGCTGTGACGTGGCCGGCGTCGTCCTCGAAACGGGCAAAGGCGCCAGGCGGTTCAAAAAAGGGGACCGCGTCGTTATTTCTCCGGGCCAGGCCCCGCTTTTTGCTTCCGAAGGATTCGAGGCCCGGGACAGCTACTCTCCGGATTTTCAGATTCTCGGCCTCCAGATCCAGGGGGGATACGCCGAGAGGGTCGCGGTCAACGAACGCTTTGTGATTCCGGTGTCCGACCGTTACACCTTTGAAGAATGGGCGTCGTTCCCGCTGGCGGCGCTCACGGCCTACCACATGCTGGTCACGCGCGCCGGGCTGAGGGCGGGGGAGACGGCGCTGATCCACGCGGCGGGGTCCGGAGTGGGCAGTTTCGCGGTGCAGATCGCGAAATTTCTGGGCGCCACCGTGGTCGCGACGGCCGGGGACTACAAGAAAGTGGCCCGCGCCAAGAAGCTGGGCGCCGATGAGGTGATCCTCTATAAGACCAAGGATTTCGCGGAAGAAGTCCGAAGGCTTACGGATAAAAGGGGGGTGGACGTCGTTTTGGAGCACATCGGCCCCGAGACCTGGCAGAAGAGCCTGTTGTGCCTTGCCCGCGGCGGGCGGCTGGTGACCTGCGGGGCGACGTCCGGCCCCAAGGTTGAAATGGACCTGCGGCCTTTTTTCTCGAAACAGCTCAGCATTCTCGGATCGTACATGGGAAGTTTCGCCGAGCTTTGCAAGACGCTGAGGCTGGCCGAAAAAGGGGCGCTGACGCCCGTGATCGACCAGGTATTCGCCCTCAAAGAGGCGGCCGCGGCGCATTGCCGGATGGAAAGCCGCCAGCATTTCGGAAAAATCGTTTTAAAACCCTGAACCTTTTCTTGCCAAGATTTAATTCTTTGTTATACAATAAAAAGTTGACCAAAAAATAAATCGTTGACGCGGAAAAAAGCGGGCAAGGAGAGAAATGGGCGTTCCAGGATATCCTCCCCGACAGGGACTTTATGACCCGGCGTATGAGAAAGACGGCTGCGGGGTGGGTTTTGTCGTCAACATCAAGGGCGAAAAATCCCACCAGATCATCCGACAGGCGCTCACCGTCCTTTTGAACTTGCGCCACCGCGGCGCCTGCGGCTGTGAGGCCAATACCGGCGACGGCGCGGGTATCCTGATCCAGATCCCGCACGCGTTCCTGAAGAACGCCTGCGTGAAGGCCGGGATCGCGCTTCCTTCCGAGAAAGAGTACGGCGTGGGCATGGTGTATCTTCCGCCCGATGCCGCCGCGCGGAAACGCTGCGAAAAAATTTTCGAGGACATCGCGCGCGAAGAAGGCCAGAAATTTTTGGGTTGGCGCACGGTGGTCACCGACGACGCTTCTCTCGGGCCTACCGCCAGGTCGGCCGAGCCCGTGATCCGCCAGGCTTTCATCGCCCGCGATTCCAAGATCAAAAACGAAATGGATTTCGAGAGGAAACTCTACGTGATCCGCCGCCGCGCCGAGAATGCGATCCGCTACCCCCCCGCCACATGGCAGGCGGGTCAAGGCTCCGCCGCGCTTTGCGGCGGATATTTTTACGTCTCAAGCCTTTCCTGCAAGACCATGGTTTACAAGGGCATGCTGATGTCCGAGCAGGTCGAGGCATTTTTCCCGGAGCTTCTTGACCCGTCGGTGGAGAGCGCGCTGGCGCTCGTGCATTCGCGGTTCAGCACCAACACCTTCCCGAGTTGGGACCGCGCGCATCCCTACCGCTACGTGGCCCACAACGGAGAGATCAACACGCTGCGCGGCAACGTCAACTGGATGCACGCGCGGCAGGCGATGTGCGAGTCCGGTCTTTTCGGCGATGACATCAAAAAAATCCTGCCGGTGATCCGCGAGGACGGGAGCGACTCGGCGATGTTCGACAACTGCCTGGAGTTTCTGGTGCTGGCGGGGCGCTCGCTGCCGCACGCGGTGATGATGATGATCCCGGAGCCGTGGTCCAATCACGAGAGCATGAGCGACGCCAAAAAGGCGTTTTATGAGTACCACAGCTGTCTCATGGAGCCGTGGGACGGTCCGGCCTCCATCGCGTTCACCGACGGGGTGCGCATCGGCGCGGTGCTCGACCGCAACGGGCTTCGGCCCTCGCGGTATTACGTGACCAAGGACGACCTGGTGATCATGGCCTCGGAGGTCGGCGTGCTCGACGTGCCGCCCGAAAATATTTTGCAAAAAGGCCGCCTGCAGCCGGGGCGCCTGTTTCTGATAGACACCGCGGAAGGCCGCATCGTGGCCGATGAGGAAATAAAGGAAGGCATCGCCAAAGAACGCCCGTACCGGCAATGGTTGAATGACAACCTCGTCTGGCTCGAAAAACTGCCGGAGGCCCCCCACGCGCATGAGCCGGACCACCAGACGGTGCTCTTGCGCCAACAGGCATTCGGCTATACCTACGAGGACCTGAGGATTCTCATGGCGCCGATGGGCCAGGACGGCGTCGAGGCGGTGGGGTCCATGGGCACCGACACGCCGCTGGCGGTGCTGTCCAACAAACCCCAGCTTCTCTACAATTATTTCAAACAACTTTTCGCCCAGGTCACCAACCCTCCGATTGACTGCATCCGGGAGGAGATCGTCACCTCCACGGAGACGACGATAGGCGCGGAGCGAAATCTCCTGTCGCCCGAGCCGGCCAGCTGCCGGCAGATCAAACTCAAGAGCCCGATCCTCACCAATGAGGAATTCGAGAAACTGCGCCACGTGGACCATCCCGATTTCAAGTCCGTGACGCTTCCCATCCTGTACAAGGTCTCCGGCGGCGGCCGCGCGCTCACCGAGGCGCTCGAGACGCTGTATCGAAACGCGAGCCAGGCCATCCAAGGCGGCGCCAATATCCTGATGATCTCCGACCGCGGCGTCGATCATGACCACGCGGCGATCCCGGCGCTCCTGGCGGTGTCGGGCCTGCACCATCATCTGATCCGCGAGAGCACGCGCACGAAAGCGGGGCTCGTGCTCGAGTCCGGAGAACCGCGCGAGGTGCATCACTTTGCGTTGCTGGTCGGCTACGGCGCCGGCGCCGTCAATCCGTATCTTGCCTTCGAGACGCTGGACGACATGCTCCGCCAGGGAATCTTGAGAAACATCGATCACAAGACGGCGGTGAAAAATTTTTCGAAAGCGGTGGCCAAAGGCGTCGTGAAGACGATGTCCAAAATGGGGATCTCGACGATTCAAAGCTACCGCGGCGCGCAGATCTTTGAGGCGATCGGGCTCAACCGGTCCGTCGTGGACCGGTATTTCACTTGGACGGCCTCGCGCGTCGAGGGCATGGGCCTTGAGACGCTCGCGGCCGAGGTCGAGAAAAGGCACCGCCGCGCTTTCCCCGACCGCGCGGTCGACGGCCTGGCGCTCGATCCCGGCGGGCAGTACCAGTGGAGGAGAGACGGCGAATACCATCTTTTCAATCCCGAGACGATTCACAAACTGCAGCTCTCCACGCGCACGAAAAACTACAAAATTTTCAAAGAATATTCCGCGGCCGTCAACGACCAATCCGCGCATTACTGCACGCTGCGGGGGCTCCTGGATTTCAAATTCGCCGGGACACCCGTCCCGCTCGAAGCGGTGGAGCCTGTCGAGGCGATCGTGAAGCGTTTCAAGACGGGGGCCATGTCCTACGGGTCGATCAGCAAGGAGGCGCACGAAAGCCTCGCGATCGCGATGAACCGCCTCGGCGGCAAAAGCAACACCGGCGAAGGGGGAGAGGACCCGGCGCGCTACACGCCGGACCCGAACGGCGACTCCCGCAACAGCGCGATCAAACAGGTGGCTTCGGGGCGCTTCGGCGTCACGAGCCTGTATTTGGTGAAGGCAAGGGAGCTTCAGATCAAAATGGCCCAGGGGGCCAAGCCCGGCGAGGGCGGACAGCTTCCCGGCGCCAAGGTGTATCCGTGGATCGCCAAAGTTCGGCTCTCCACCCCCGGCGTGGGGCTTATTTCCCCTCCGCCGCATCACGACATTTATTCCATCGAGGACTTGGCCGAGCTTATCCACGACCTCAAGAACGCGAACCATCTGGCGCGGATCAGCGTGAAGCTCGTCGCCGAAGTCGGCGTCGGGACCATCGCCGCCGGCGTCGCCAAGGCGCACGCGGATGTCGTGCTCATCAGCGGCTACGACGGGGGCACGGGCGCCTCGCCGCAGTCGAGCATCAAGCACGCGGGGATTCCCTGGGAGCTCGGTCTCGCCGAGACGCATCAGACGCTCGTGCTCAACAATCTGCGCAGCCGCATCGCCGTGGAGACGGACGGACAGCTCAAAACCGGACGCGATGTGGTGATCGCGGCCCTTTTGGGGGCCGAGGAATTCGGCTTCTCGACGTCGCCCCTGGTGACGCTGGGCTGCCTCATGATGCGCGTGTGCCATCTGAATACCTGCCCCGTCGGGGTCGCGACGCAGGACCCCGAGCTTCGCAAAAAATTTACCGGCGACCCGGCCCATGTGGTGAATTTCATGACGTTCATCGCCGAAGAGGTCCGTGAGCTGATGAGCGGGCTCGGTTTCCGGACGATGAACGAGATGATCGGACGCGCGGACAGGCTCAACCCGAAAAAAGCCGTCGACCACTGGAAGGCGAAGGGCCTCGATTTTTCAAAGATTCTTTACCGGCCGGAAGTCGCCGCCGGCGTGGGGCGGTACTGCCAGATCCCCCAGGACCATGGCCTGGACAAGGCGCTGGACAACACGACGCTTCTGGGGCTCTGCGAGCCCGCGCTTCTCCGTCGCGAGCGCGTGAGGGCGGAGCTCCCGATCAAAAATACGAATCGTGTCGTCGCGACCATTCTCGGCAGCGAACTCACGCGCCGCTACGGCGCCGAAGGCCTGCCGGAGGACACGATCCATCTCAAATTTACCGGATCGGCAGGCCAGAGCTTCGGCGCCTTCGTCCCGCGGGGCATCACGCTGGAGCTCGAAGGCGACGCCAACGACTACGTCGGCAAAGGCCTCTCCGGCGGAAAGATCATCGTTTATCCGCCCAGGCAATCGACGTTTAAGCCCGAGGAAAATATCCTGATCGGCAACGTCGCCTTTTACGGCGCGACGGGCGGCGAGGCGTATATTCACGGCATGGCCGGCGAACGCTTCTGCGTGCGGAACAGCGGCATCCGCGCGGTGGTCGAATCGGTGGGAGACCACGGCTGCGAATACATGACCGGCGGCCGCGTGGTCGTGCTCGGCGCGACGGGGCGGAATTTCGCGGCCGGCATGTCGGGAGGCGTCGCGTACGTGCTCGACCCGGCGGGAGATTTCGCGTCGCGCTGCAACAGGCAGATGGTCGAGCTTGAGAAAATCACCGCAAGCGAAGAGGCCCTGGAGGTCCGCGGCATGATTGAGCGCCACGCGCGCCACACCGCGAGCCGCCGGGCCGAAGACGTCCTGAATCTGTGGGGCGAGATGCTGCCCCGCTTCGTGAAAATCATTCCCAAGGATTACAAGCGCGTGCTCGGGGCGCTGGAGCGGGTCAAGAGCCAAGGAAAAAGCGGCGAGGAGGCCATCATGGCCGCCTTCGAAGAAAATGCGCGCGACCTCTCGCGCGTGGGCGGGAATTAAGGCCGGCCCATGGGAAAACCGACGGGATTTAAGGAAATTCCTCGCCAGCTTCCCGGCGACCGCGATCCCAAAGCGCGTCTCCAGGACTGGAACGAGTTTCATGAGCGCATGCCCGAGGAGAAGCTCCGGGAGCAGGGCGCGCGCTGCATGGACTGCGGGGTTCCTTTTTGCCACACCGGGACACTTCTGGCCGGCATGGCATCGGGGTGTCCGATCAATAACCTCATCCCCGAATGGAACGACCTCGTCTATCGGGGCCTTTGGCGCGAGTCGCTGGACCGCCTGCACAAGACCAATAATTTTCCGGAGTTTACCGGCAGGGTCTGCCCCGCGCCGTGCGAAGGCTCGTGTGTGCTGGGGATCAGCGAGCCGCCGGTGACTATTAAAAACATCGAAGCGGCTATTATCGACAGGGGTTTTGAGGAGGGGTGGGTGACCGCCCAGCCTCCCGCGGCGCGCACGGGAAAAAAAGCGGCGATCGTGGGTTCGGGCCCCGCCGGACTGGCCGCCGCGGCCCAGCTCAACCGGGCGGGTCACACGGTCACGGTGTTTGAGCGCGCCGACCGCGTCGGAGGGCTTCTCCTATACGGCATCCCCAATCCGAAGCTTGATAAAAAAATCGTCCAGCGTCGCGCGGACCTCCTGGCGGCCGAGGGCGTGAAATTTGTCGTCAACACCGAGGTGGGGAAAAACTACCCGGCCCAGAAACTTCTCAAGGACTTTGACGGGGTCGTTCTCTGCGGCGGCGCCACGAAGCCGCGGGACCTTCCGATTGAGGGGAGAAATCTCCAGGGCATCCATTTCGCGATGGAGTTTCTCC
>JACPAX010000019.1 GCA_016180585.1 Candidatus Omnitrophota bacterium
AAATCGGTTTTTGCCACCACATGTAGGTCCGGCTCGCTTCCGCGTCAAGACCCGCGTACA
The DNA here is from genome assembly GCA_016180585.1 of Candidatus Omnitrophota bacterium. Lineage (GTDB taxonomy): Bacteria > Omnitrophota > Gorgyraeia > 2-02-FULL-51-18 > 2-02-FULL-51-18 > JACPAX01. The sequence continues at coordinate 61 of JACPAX010000019.1, forward strand.
GGCGGCTGTACCGGTCCAGCACCGGCACGCTCATTCTGAGGCGGCCATAATCCACTCCGAAGATAAAGGACTGGCTGCCGGCAAAGACACTCATCACGCTGTCAAATTGTTCCTCCGGCCCCGGATCGCCCGCCGCCTCGCTCGAGGGGACGTCCTCGGCCGGCGAGGGAGAAGGCGTGTACACGGCGGACGGAGAAATTTCCCGGGTTTGCGCCAAAGAGACGGGAATGCCGAGGGATGCCTCATCCAGGGCCAGGGCAGCGAAAGCGGAAGTCGGCCCCAAGACCCAGCCGCAGACGGCGGCCGCGAAGGGAATCAGCGCGGCGGAGTTCTCAAAACGGCGGCGGTTCATCGAAGCGAAGCGCGGGAAGGAAAGGTCTTCCTCTTCTTCATGATGGAGTTTCCCAGACCGAAGATCGCGTTTTTTTCCGCGTTGTTGACGGTCCGGTCCGCCGACCCCCTGGAGACCGCCTGGAGAAAAGTATAAAGCTGCCGGCCGGGCTTGTCGGCGTTCACGATGTCGACGATTTGATCGGAACTCATGCTGAACTCCCCCACGTCGAAGGCCACCAGCGCCATCACGTCGTCCCACTGCGGGTCGCCGAGATACACATGCTTCCTCAATTCACGCATGTTGACCCGGACGTCCTTCAGGGTCGAGCGAATCAATTTCTCCCGGCCCTCCTTGCCAAACGAGAGATCATCCCAATCCTGAAAGCCGGCCTTGAGTCTCGCCTCCATCTCGGCGGGGGCAAAAAGATCGGCCTCGAGAATATACCGGTCCCCGTAAAGACCAAGGATATTTTTGCCGAGGTCCAGGTCCAAATGCGTGCCGCTAAAATCCACGCGCATGTTTTGAACATGGTAACTGGCCGCTCTCAAAGGAACGGTCCAGCCGGCCGACGTGCGTTCGGGAAACCCGATATCCAGCCGCAGCCGCCGGTCGGCCGTATCCAACTTGAAAAACCCGTCGGTCGCCAGCCGCATCGAAAGGCCGTAGCCGTCGAAATTTCCGGATAAAATCCGCGAATTCCAATCGAAATCCAAATGGACCGGCCGCCCATCCGGCAGCGTGAAAACCCCCGCGAGCTTTTGATTCCAATCCAGTTTGAAATAGGAAACGATGTCGGCGACGTCGCCGCCGCGGAGGATCGCCGCCAAACGGTCGCGGTCGAGAGTCAGACGGACGTTGTCGCGATCTTCGATCACCAGGTCGCCGATATCCTGTCCCGCCCACTGTGAGTAATTCAGATGGTAGTCCTCAAGATAGACCTCGGCCAAAAAAGCATCTTCGGTCTTCCCGTAATGCGCCCAAAGGACCGAGGTCCCGAACGGCGAAGAGCCCTTGGCCTTACGAAACGAGATGTCCCCCCGATAGCGGCGCGAGTCCCGCTGATGGTCAAGCGTGAGTTTGTTTCCCTCGACCGCCAGCGTCAGCGTCGTGCGCTTGCCGCTCGAGGCAAAATCGCCGGATCCGTCGTGTTTGCCTTGCAACGCAAACGATCCCACGCTCATGCCGTCCGGCCTACCCCCTTCGTAGCGAAGAAAAAGCTCGTGCCCCGAAGACTTCGCCGACCCCCGAAACGATTCTTTGGCCGTCGCGGCGCCGAAATCAAATTGAAAATTCAGATCAAGCCCGGAAGACTTCCATGCGGCGCTGGCACCTCGGAAATCATAGGCGTTGTAACGGGCGCCGCCGCCGGACGCTTTAAGCTCAACCTCCCCCGACCGGTTTTGTGAACCGCTCGCGCCGACCGATTTCCAGTCCTGGAGGGGGTCAAGCGACTTGGCCAGGCGCATCGCGTCGGGATAATTCTTCAGGCTGAAATTGAAATTAGGGTAAGGGCGGTTGACATGGTTCGAAACATCCGACACGAAGCGGCGCATCTCTCCGTCGGACTCCAGAGAACGCAAGTCCCGTTCCGCCTCGCGCCAGGCTTTTGTGGCGCTGACCTCGACATATTCGCGGAGATTGGCGACGCCCCATTCATCGGTTTTTATTTCCTGCCGGATCTCCGACGCCAGATCTTTCGGACCCCGGAAATCCCTGTAATTACGATTGTAAAACGTCGCTTCGATTTTATCGGCCACAACATCGGCCGTATGGACGGCGCGGTTAAACGGACGGACCACGGAGGAATTTATCCGCCAAACCCCGTTCGACGCGGCGGAAGAAGGGCTTATCCGATAACCACCGTCGAGAAAGAGGCGGTCGATAGACGCGAAATCATAAGGGCGGAAATACTTGGCGAGAGAAACCTCATCCCACGCGCGGCGCTCGGCCGTCCCGGCCCAGGATGCGGCCGCCAAGAAAATAAAAAACGCCGAAGCGGCGGATAATTTTATCTTCTTATTCATCCATGGAGAGCCTTGGAAGGGAAACCATGGGGGAATTGTACCTCCCGCCTCCTGTGGATTCAACGGAAAAATAGGAAAAATATCGAAAATTTGGAGGCGTTTACGCTTTTTGCAAAGAATATTCAGCGATAGCCGGCGTTTTTAAGCGGATTTGAATTCAAATAGACTCTCGGAATGCGGCTGTGAATCGCGCAGGGGATTTCGTAAGGCACCGTGCCGATGAGGGCGGCCAGCTCTTCGGAGGAAACTCGCTCCTTTCCTTCGGCGCCGATGAGCGTCACCTCATCCCAGCGCCGCGCGGACGGCACGGCCCCGACGTCTATCAGCGTATGGTCCATGGTCACCCGGCCGACCACCCGGCAACGGATTCCGCGGACCAACGCAAAGGCCCTGTTGGAAAACCCGACGCGATAGCCGTGGCTGTAGCCCACCGGGAGCGTCGCGATCCGCGTTTTCTTCGAGGTCCTGTAGGTGGAGCCATAGCTGATCGCCCTTCCCTTTTCGACGTCGCGCAGGAAAGAAATCCTCGTCTTCAGGGAGAGAATGGGCTCGAGGCCCGTGATCGGCATTTTTCCGGAGCCGATCGGATTGATCCCATACAAAAGAATGCCGGGCCTCACGAGATTGAAGTGCGCGGTTCTGAAACGGGCGAGCCCGAGGCTATTGGCCGAATGCAGATCACTCGGGGAAAAACCGAAGGAGGCCAGTTTTTTCACGGCGGCGTTAAAAAAGAGGATCTGGCGGGTGGTGGGCATTTTATCGCGGCGGTCGGCATTGGCAAAATGCGTGTAAGCCCCCTCGACGGCCAGGCCCTTTCTCCCGGCGAGACCGGCCAGGAAATGGTCCGCCTCCTCATGCCAGATCCCGAGACGGCCCATCCCCGTGTCAAATTTGACATGCACCGGAAAACGGCCCGACCGCTTCCTCCGGCCCAGAATCCTTTCGAGCACATCGGCGTCCTCGAGAGAAGAAATCGTGGGGATCACGCGATGCTCCAGATAGGCCGGGACCTGGCTTTTGTGAAAACTGCCGAGCACGAGGATCCGCGCGCCGGGGCAGACGCCCCGAAGCTCCGCCGCCTCGTCAATATTGGCCACGCCGAAGAAATTCACGCCTTCGGACTCGAGCGCGGCGGCGACCGCCTTCATGCCATGCCCGTAGGCGTCGGCCTTCACGATCGCCAGGATCCGGGCCCCGTCGCGACCCAGATGCGAGCGGATCGCGCGCGCGTTGCGGCGAAGTTGACCCAGATCCACCTCCGCCCAAACCGTCAGAAACTTTTTAGAAGGACTTTTAAACGTGGACATTGCAGTCTCGCGGACGAAGGTACAAAGGTTCGAGTGTGAACGGATCGTTAAATTTTTTTTTCTGAATCAGCGGCCAAGCGGCCTCGGCGATAAAAGAGGCCCTGGGAAACACGGCCCCTCCTACGACCAACACTCGGGGCGATCGCTTTAAAACCTCGTCTTTCGTCGCGAGACGGGGTTTTTCAAGCGTTTTAAAGAACGCCCCCTTCTTTTCGTACACGCCCGCGTAAACGTTTCCCCGTTTGGCGTCCAACAGAACCGCCATCCGTCCCCGGAAATCCGCCGCGCGCGCGACGGCCTCAAAACTTGAGACGCCGACGAGTTTTTTACCCAGCGCGTAGGCCAGCACTTTGGCCGTCATCACCCCGACCCGGAGTCCCGTAAACGACCCCGGCCCCACCCCGACCGCGATGCAATCGATGTCCTTTGGTCTCCATCCCGCTTTTTTCACGATCGATTCAAGCGTGGCGACCAAATGCTCCGAATGCCGCGTGTCCGCCGAGAAATTTCCTTCCGCAAGGATTTTCCCCTCGCGCGCGGCCGCGACCGAAAGCGTTTCCGAAGAAGTGTCAAAAGCCAGTAAGTTCACATTAATCCTATGAAACGCTTAGCCGTGGGGCGACAGGGCCTGCCGCCTGCGGGACTCCACGGTGCTCGTGTAATTTTTCACTCCGCGCCGTGGAGGCCTCCCCTCCGGCGTCACCCGTCGCTCGCTTACCAAGACGTTTGATCTCATGTTATATCACGAAACAATTTTTCATGCTTTGGACTCCATGGGTAGAGTGTAATGATCCTTCTATTCCCGCCGGCGTGCTTGAGGTGGATCTCGATTCGGTTTGGCGGAAGCAACGCCCGGCCGCGCTCCGCCCACTCGACCAGCGTAATGGCGTCCGAGCCGAAACACTCCTCCGCCAACGAGGCGTCGGCGCCGCTCACGCGGCCGAGACGGTACCAGTCGATATGATAGATTTTACTCTTCCCCCGGTACTCATGGACAAGCGCAAAAGTGGGGCTCGAGACTTCCCGTTCGTTGACGCCCAGAGCGCCGGCGATTCCCTTGACGAGCGTCGTCTTGCCGCTCCCCAGCTCGCCGCGCAGCGCCACGACATCGCCGGGCCGAAGCCGGGCGCCGATCCCGGCGCCGATTCGCCGGGTTTGGGCCGATGAGCGGCTTCTCAGGATCTTTTTATTATTTAAAATGGTCAAAACCCTCTCCCAGGTCCCGAGGGACGCGCCCCTCCCGCAGGATTTTGACGCCGAGGCTCTTCGGAACTATTTTTCCTATCGGATGAAAAGGACCGAGCCCCTTGGGGGGATGCGCCGCAAGCCGAGCCGCCTTCCCCGGCGGCAGGCAAAATAAAAGCTCAAAGTCCTCCCCGTCGCCCAGCGCGCGCTCGACACTCGGGACCCCCGGATTCAGCGGGATCGCCTCATGCGAAAGGACCGCGCCCACGTGGCTGGCCTCACAGATCCGCCGCAGATCCGAGGCCACGCCGTCGGAGACGTCGATCATCGCGTGCGGGCCGAATCTTCGGACGAGAAACCGGGATTCTTTCAGGCGGGGCCTGAAGCGCAGATGTTTCCCCGATCGGTAAGAGCCGCCGAGACCGCCCGTCACGAAAATCACGTCGCCCGCGCGCGCCCCGGAGCGAAGCACCGCCCGGCCCCTCGGGACCTCCCCCAGGATCGCGACGGAGACGACAAGCCTGTCCGCGCGATTGGTGTCGCCGCCGACAAGATTTACCCCGTAAAGCCTGGAGACGGCGCGCATCCCCCGGTACATCCGCCCGATGAAATCCAGGCTCAGCGAGTCGGGAAGCCCCACGGAAACGACCAGATGTCTCGGGACTCCCCCCATCGCCGCGATATCGCTGATATTCACCGCCACGGCCTTCCATCCGATCTCAAAAGGCGTCGCCTCGCCGATCCGGAAATGCCTGTCTTCGATCAGCATATCCGCCGCCAGGAGCAGGTCCTGCTTCAAATCGCCGCGGAGCACCGCCGCGTCGTCCCCTATCCCGCAAAGCACCGAACGGTCGCACCGCGCCCACTTTCCGATCCTGGCGATCAGCCCAAACTCGCCGATCTCTTTCAGCGTCGTACCTCTATTACTCAAGATATCTCTCCATGCCATCAGTCCCGGTTTTAGTCCCTCCAAACCCTCTCTCTCCCGCTTCATCCCGCGCAACCCGCCAAGCTTTATCCTCACCCGGACGTCCGATTTTCCCCTCCGAGGAAAATCGGACTCGATAGCCGCCGGTTGAGGACAAAGCTTGCCGGGTTGCGCCGACTTTAAGCCCGGGCTTTTTGGCTCGCGTCCCGCAGTCCCCCAAGCCCCCGGAGGCGACTGGAAGCTTTTCTTCGCGCTTATGCCCGTGTCTGTAAAAGCTCAGCGGAGGGACGAGGGTGGGGGAGGCGGGGGCAGAGAGCGGAGACGAAGCAGATTGGGCTTTTTCATCAGACTGTTAATCCCATGCCTAAACCGAAAGCCACTTGAAGCTCATCGTAAAAGCGACCATCGCCAGGTTGTGCGCGATGTGCGCGGTGATCGAGGGCACAAGCGATCCCGTTTTCTCGTACAGGTAAATCAAAAAGAGCCCGAGACATAAAATCGGGAGGAATGCGACGAGGCTCATGTGCATCGCCGAGAAAAGAGACGCCGCCGCGAGGGCCCCGGCGACGGTCCCGAATTTTTTCCGAAACGCCCCGTAAACAAATCCCCTGAAGAATATCTCCTCCGCGACGGGGCCGACGACCGTCACAAACAGCGTGAAAAAAAGAAAATATCTCCGGGCGGATTCCGCCAGATAAATCTGGACAATCTCCTGGGGCTCGGGTTCATAGGAAAAAAATCGCGCCGCCGCGGCGCTCGCCGCCAGAATCAGGACAAGCCACGGGATGACCGCCAGATATCCGGCAAGCCCCCGGAAGATGTTGAGCCCCCAGTCTTTGGCCGTGAGCCCCAGCCGGGAGAGCGGCAGACAAAATTTTTTCTTCACGGCAAAGATCACCAAAACGGCGACGAGGACGTCCCGGACGAAGCTGTTGGCCACCAGAAGAAAATCCTTTTGGGGCCCGTCCCAACGGATAAAAACACCCGCGACGATTTCGGTCCCCGTCAGCGCGGTCTCGATGAAAAACAAAAGCACAAAAAACTCAAACACCCCGCCCAGCCCCCACGGCGCCCCGGCCTCCCCCGGGCGGGATCCCCAAAAAGGCCGTCCGGCCCGCTTCGCGGTCAGCGCATGCAGATCCAGCGCGAGGCCCGCGCCGAGAAGAAAAAGAAAAGACAGCGAAAACGCGCGGACGAGTCCCGGATTTTTTTGGAGATTTTGAGCGAAGACCGCCTCTCTCTGGCGGAGTTCGGCCGTCGACAGGCGGCCGTCCTGACGGGCTGAGGATCCCCCGTCCTCCGACAACACCTCCGCCCACAAGGCCAACGCATAAAACGCCAGCACAAAAAACAGCATCCACGCCGTCCGGGGACGGTCTCTGAGGTAGGTTTTCCAGGAATGCATCGGTCAGCCCCCGGAGGCGGGCAATCCGAAAAACCGAACGGCGTTCTCCGACGTCGCCTTTCGAAGCGTCTCCTCCCCAATCCCCTTTTTCTTCGCCAGAAATTCGGACAGATGGACAAGGCAGGCCGGTTCGTTGCGCCTGCCGCGATAGACCTGCGGGGCTAGGTACGGGGAATCCGTCTCCAGCATCAAGCGGTCCAGCGGCGCCGAGGCGGCCACGTCCAGGAGCGAGCCGGCGTTCTTGAAAGTCAGGTTACAGGTGAACGACACGAGAAACCCCGAATCCAGGAGTTTTTTAAGCGCGCCGGCGTCATACGAAAAACAGTGCATCACGGCCCTGAGACGCCCGCCGCCCTCGGACCGCAGAAGCGCCAGCGTGTCTTCAAAAGCGTTCCGGGAGTGGACAATCACCGGCAGATCCCGCTCCAGCGCCAGGCGCAGCATTCCGGCGAACGCCTTCTTTTGCGCCGCGGGGTCCGCTTCGCTTTTGAAATAATCCAGGCCGATCTCCCCGATCGCGCGGGGTTTTGTTTCACCGACAAACTTCCGGATTCCCTCCATCGGGACTTCATGCGAATGGTGGGGGTGGAGCCCGGCCGTATGAAAAATAAAATCGTGCGCGCGGGACAATCGATACGCCTGCTCGTTGGTCACGGGATCCGTGCCCACGCAGACCATGTAGCGGACGCCGAATTCCCTCGCCCGCGCGATCACCGCCTCGCGGTCGGCGTCGAACGCGTCAAAATGAAGGTGACAATGAGTGTCGATCAGCATCCCCACCCTCACCCCCATTCCCGACTCATCACTCACAACCCACCCCCATTTTCACCCTTACTTTTTATCTTCCGTCGCCGCCTTGCGAAGCCTTTCTATGATCGGCGGAATTTCACGCAGCGCATACTCAATCTCTTCCTCCGTCGTGAAACGCCCCAGCGAGAAACGGATCGCGGCGCGCGCCAGTTTCTCGGACAATCCCATCGCGAGGAGCACGTGCGAGGGCTCGACGGACCCCGCCGTGCAGGCGGATCCGGTGGAGACGTAGATATTTTTAAAATCAAGATTCATCAGAAGCGTCTCGCCGTCGAGCCCCGGGAACGCGAGGTTCAGCGTGTTGCGCGCGCGGCCCGAGACGGGGCCGTTGAGCCGGACGTCGGGGACGGCCTTTCGGATCCCCTCTTCAAGCCTCTCCCGCAGACGGAGCACCCGCGTCCTTTCTTCCTCCCGCTCGGGTTCCCCGAGAAGCTCCGCCGCTTTTCCGAGGCCCACGATCCCCGCCACGTTTTCGGTGCCCGGCCGTATATTTTTTTCCTGGTGTCCCCCGTGCAGAAGCGACTCTAGCTTCACCCCTTTCCGGATATAGAGCGCCCCGGCCCCTTTCGGCCCGCAGATCTTGTGCGCGGAGACCGCCACGAAATCCGCTCCGATCGCTTCCGGGTCGACCGGCAATTTGCCGAAAGACTGCACCGCGTCGACGTGAAGCAAAGCGCCTTTGGCGTGCGCGATCCGCGCCGCTTCCCCGACCGGCTGGATGGCGCCCGTCTCGTTGTTCGCGTGCATGAGGCTCACCACCGCCGTCTCCTCACTCACGGCCTTCGTGAGCTCGTCGAGCCTCACGATGCCCTGCGAGTCAACGGGGACGTAGCTGACGCGGCAACCGCGTTTCTCCAAATGAGCGGCCGTGTGCAAGACGGCCTGGTGCTCGACGGCCGACACCGCAAGATGCCGGCGCTGCAGAAGCCGCGCCATCACCGTGCCGCGCACGGCGAGGTTGTCCGCCTCGGTCCCGCCGGAGGTAAACAAAATATCGCCGGGCTCGACGCCGAGTCTGGCGGCGACGCGCTCTCTGGCCAGCTCCACCGCGTGGCGGGATTCCTGCCCCTTGCGGTGGAAACTGGAGGCGTTGCCGTACCGCCCCTCCAAGTAGGGCCTCATCTCCTCCAGCACGCGGGGATCCAGCGGGGTCGTGGCGTTGTAGTCGAGGTAGGCTTCCATATTAATTTTTTTCCCCCGGTTCGGGCCGTGTGTTAGCAACGAAATTTGCGCACGTTGAAACGTGCGCTACCTCGGCGGCGGATGAGATGGCAACCGGAAGGATTACCGCAAACCTTCCCGCTTTGTCTCGATCCTGGGGAAGAGCGGGGCGCCCTTGGCGACCTGGCCTCCTTTTTCGAAATAACCCCAGAGATTTTTTTTGAATGACGCCTTCGCAACCGGTTCGGCGATCCCGAGCTGCCTCCAAATCCCTTCGGCGGTCGACGGCATAAAAGGCCACAAGGCCTGCGCCACCGCTTTGATCGCCTCGGCAAGCGAGACGATCACCACTTTCAATTCCCCCGTCTTTTTTTCCCTTGCCAGCGTCCAAGGAGCCGAGGATTCAATGAATTTATTCGCCTGGCCGACCAGCGCCCAGATTTCGGCGAGCGCGTCCGAAAACGCCAGCTTTTCGAGAGAGCGGCTCAGCTTGGACTCCAGCAGGTCCACGCCCTCTTTTAATTCGCCCGCGCACCTCGACGAGACCCCGGCCGGCACGCTTCCATCAAAGTATTTCTCGCACATCGTAAGCGTCCGGTGCAGCAGATTTCCGAGGTCGTTGGCCAGGTCCGTGTTGTAGCGGAGGATGAAGGCCTCCTCGCTGAAGACCCCGTCCTGGCCGAACGCCGTCTCCCGGAGGAGAAAGTACCGGAACGCGTCAACGCCGTAGGTTTTCGCAATCTCGACGGGATCGATGACATTTCCTCTCGACTTCGACATTTTTTCTCCGCCCTGCACCCACCAGCCATGGGCGAAAATCAGGCGCGGGAGTTTCAGGCCCAGCGCGCGCAGGAGGATCGTCCAGTACACCGCGTGATGCCTCAGGATATCCTTGCCGATAAGATGCGCGTCGGCCGGCCACCACCGCGCGAGTTTTTTTTCATCGGCGCCGAACCCCACCGCCGAGATGTAGTTGATGAGCGCGTCAAACCACACGTACGTCACGTGCGAATCGCTCAAAGGGGAGGGGATGCCCCACGGCATGCGGCTCTTGGGCCGGGAAATGCAAAGGTCCTGCAACGCGTTGTGTTCGAGAAAACCCAGCACCTCGTTCCGCCGGGTGTCCGGCAGGATCCTGAAATTTTCGGCGCGGCGTATCTCGTCGATCAGCCACTGCCGGTGTCCGGAAATTTTGAAAAAATAATTCTCCTCCTCCAGCCTCTCGATCGGACGCTTGCAATCGGGGCAAAGCGTGCGGCCCCCTTCGGGCAGGACCTGGCCCTCGGTCCAAAAGGTCTCGCAAGGCGTGCAATACCAGCCGGAATACACCGCCTTGTAAACTTCCCCCGCCTTCTCGAGTTTTTGCCAGACGGCCCGGACGGCCGCGATATGCCTCGGCTCGGTGGTGCGGATAAAATCGTCGTAGGAGATGTCGAGCGCGCGCCAGAGGTCTTTGAAGGTCCCCGAGATCTTGTCGGTGAATTCCCCGGGCGCCAGCCCCGCGTCGGCGGCGGCCTTGGCCACCTTCTGCCCATGCTCATCGGTGCCGGTGAGAAAAAGCACTTCGCGGCCGGCGATCCGGTGGTAGCGGGCGAGCGTATCGGCGGCGATCTCGGTATACGCGTGGCCGATATGCGGCTTCGAGTTCACGTAATAGAGCGGCGTGGTCAGGTAATATTTTTCCATCGGTCCCACAGGACGTTCATCGCAAGCTTCACGTTCACGTTTTCCGAGAGCCATTCCTTGGCCTCGGACAAAAGCTCGATCCGGCGGCAGAGCGACTCCTCATCCATCAACCCGGCCAGCCGCTCCTTCTCAAACTGGTCTTCGGGAAGCCCGAGCGCCCCGGGCGCCCCCGCGCGCAAAACCAGCGCGTCGCGGAAAAAAAGAATCAGCGAGTCCATCACCCGGATGAGGGCCTCGCGGTCCGGGCCCGCGAAATCGGTCTCGGCCGCCTGCCGGGCGGAGGCCAGCGCGAGGAGACGGTCGAGGACCCGGCCGCGGAGCTCTTGAATCCGGGGGTCCTCTGCCGGGGCCGGCGCGGCCGGCGAAAAATTCAAGCGCCGGGTCCTCGAGTGGATCGTGGGAAGCAGGCGCTCGGGGCTCGAGGAGATGAGAATAAAAATCGTGCGGCCTTCCGGCTCCTCGAGCGTTTTCAAAAGCGCGTTTTGCCCGACGTCATTCAGGCATTCGGCGGGGTCGATCACGAATATCTTGGTGTCGGCTTCAAAAGGTTTCAACGCGGCGCGGGCCTTGAGCGATCGGATCTCCTCGGTCTTGATGACGCGCGAGTCCTCCTCCGGCTCGACGAAATAAAGGTCGGGATGGGTCCCCCGCTCCACCTTGCGGCACGACACGCAGACGCCGCAGGGAGAGGCCCCCTGCCGATCGCGGCAGAAAACCGCCCGGGCAAGCTCCACCGCGGCCTCCCGTTGTCCCGATCGAGGCGGCCCCCCAAAGAGGAGCGCGTGGGGCAAGCGGTCCTCCTCGATCGCGCGCGCCAGCGCCTCGCCCACACGTGGCTGGGTCTCAAGCAATTTAGAGGACACGAAGCGCCGACTCCTTCACGCGCTCGTGCACCGCGGCGATCGAGTCTTTCTCGCTGACGGCGATGCGCTTGAAACGGCCTCGGTCCTGACGCGCGATCGCCAGATACCCTTGCCTTACTTTTTGGTGAAACCGACTCTTTTTGCTCTCGATCCTGTCCGCCGCTTTCCGCTTCCTGGCCCGGCGAAGCCCCGCCTCAACGGGTAAATCCAGATAAAGAGACAGCGCGGGCTTGAGCCCGAGTGTCGCCTGGCGGCCGATCCGGCGTATCCACTCGACATTCACCCCTCCCCCATAGCCCTGATAAGCCACCGTCGCGTCAAGCCACCGGTCGCAGAGCACCACAACCCCCTGCCGAAGCTTGGGCGCGATGACCTCCTCGACCAGCTGGGCGCGGCTCGCCATATAAAGCAGCGTCTCGCAAAAAGCCGACATTTTCTTGTTCTTCTTATCCAAAAGAACCCCCCGGATCGCGTCGCCGACCCGCGTCCCTCCCGGCTCCCGCGTCAAAAAGACTTTGACCCCCTTCTTCTTCAAAAAGGAATGAAGCAGCCGGATCTGGGTGGACTTCCCGGACCCCTCATTGCCTTCGAGCGTAATTAGAATGCCTTGTTTCATGTCTCCATTCGTCCTGTCTGGCGAAGCATCATCCCTCGCGCGACTTTTACTCCGACCTGCGAACGGGGCCTGCCGCCTCCGCCACAAAGCGTCGGCGGATCCGTCCGGCACAGCGCTTCGTGGACGGATCCGACGCGCTGTTTGGCGGATGCGGGACTCCGCGGTGCTCGTGTCATTCTGCACTCCGCGCCGCGGAGGCCTCCCCTCCGGCGTCACCCGTTCGCCGACTTCTGCTAAATGGCGTCCCGCAATTTCCAAAACTTGCTGGGTTGCGCCGACTTTGAGCTTGGGCTTCTCTTGGGTGATGCCCCCTTTTTTTAGTAGTCAAGTCTGCTTACTCCCGCTTACAAACCAACGACGGAGGGTAGGGCGGACTTTAGTCCGCCTAAATCAGGCGGCTTACAAAAATCCCATAAGAGAAAACCCAGGCAGTCCGAATTATCCCTTCGGTGGCAAAGGGGCCCAACCTCCTCTTACCATTTACCCCTCTCCACCGGATGACTGATGAAACCGCTGCTAGTCGATTTTTCTTCTCCACGTCGTCCTTCCATTCTTCCAATCCACCAACTCAATTCCCTTCTCGGATAGCTCACTTCGAATGGCATCTGCTTCTTTAAAGGCCTTGCGATCCCTCAACTCATGACGTTTACTAATTTGAGCGGCTATATCACGGTCTAGCTCCATATCCTCCGACCCAATAATTCTGCCTGTTCTTCTTGTGCTAAAAAAAGCTGCTTCGTTCCAATGGGAAAATAATAAAAATATATCTTTACCCCATTTCTCAATTTTACCGGCAACTCCAAACATCATCTGAGGATCCCGAGTCTCGCGGGCCTCATGCATCATTCGATGCATCAACATAAAAACCAAAGGAACGTTGAAATCATCATCCATGGCCTTCCTAAATTCACTTTCAAACTGCAGGAGTTTATCGTTCGGAGGCAGCGCTATTTCCTTTCTTCCTTCTTTGAGCTGATTGACCTCATCAAAAAAATAATGAAACCTTTTCCAAATTGAATGGGTCATTGTTGTAATTTTTTCTTCGGAATAATTAAGAGGCATACTGTAATGTGTGGACAAAAAAAGAATCCTTAACTCATCCAACTCTTTTTCCCCATATTTCTCCAGAAACGATCGAAGCGTAATAAAGTTCTTAAGGGACTTTGACATCTTTTGTTCGTTTACCGTCACCAATCCATGGTGGATCCAGAAATTCGCGAATGGTTTGCCGGTGGCGGATTCGCTTTGGGCGATCTCGTTCTCGTGGTGGGGGAAGATAAGGTCGCGGCCGCCGCCGTGGATGTCGATGGTCTCGGATTTCAGGCAGCCCATGCTCATCGCGGAACATTCGATGTGCCAGCCCGGACGGCCCGGGCCCCACGGGCTCGGCCAGGAGGGTTCCCCTTCCTTTGATTTTTTCCAGAGCGCGAAGTCAAGCGGGCTCTCTTTTTTCTCATTGGGATCGATCCGCGCGTTTTCCAGCATGGATTCCGTCTTTTGCCCGGAAAGCTTCCCGTATTCTTTGAAGGCGCCGACCCGAAAATACACGTCCCCCTCTTTTGGGTAAGCCACGCCCCGCTCGATCAGCCTTTGGATGAGAGTAACCATCTCGCCGATATGCCCCGTGGCCCTGGGCTCCTCGTCCGGCTCGCGGATCCCGAAGGCCTTCAACTCATCCTTGTAGCTCCGATAATATTTGCCTGAAACCTCCTCGGCTTGGATGCCGCCCTCCCTGGCCTTTTCTATAATCTTGTCGTCCACATCGGTCACGTTGCGCACGAAACGCACTTGGTAACCCGAATATTCCAGATAGTTGCGGATCACCTCAAACACATACGCCGAGCGGAGGTGGCCGATATGCGGCTCGTCGTAGACCGTCGGGCCGCAGACATACATCTTGACCTTCCCCGCTTCCAGGGGCACAAACGGCTCTTTTTTTTTGGTCAACGAATTGTAAA
>JACPAX010000020.1 GCA_016180585.1 Candidatus Omnitrophota bacterium
GGGGTGAAAAAGCGCCTCACGGATTCGGGGGAGACCGCGCTCAAGACCGGCAAGGGCGTCGTGAAGATCGGGTGGGACGAGGGCGGGAAAAAGAAGGAAGTGATGTTTTCCGAGCTTCACGCCTGCGTGCATTGCGGCATCAGTTTTCAACCGCTGGAACCCAGGCTCTTCTCGTTCAACAGTCCCTACGGCGCATGCCCGTCCTGCGACGGCCTCGGGAACTGCCTCGAGATCGACGCGGATCGGGTGGTCCCGGACAAGTCCAAATCGATCCGTGAGGGCGCGATCGCCGCATGGAAGCGCGGGGGGAAGTCCCTGATCCTCTATCTCCGGAGGCTCTTGCGTCACGCGGCCGAGAAGCACGGTTTCAGCCTGGACACCCCGTTTAGAGACCTGAGCCAGGCCCATCGCGGGATCATTTTGTACGGCGAGAAGGGCGACGACTGGCATTCGTTCGAGGGGGTGATCCCGAATCTTGAGAGGCGGTTCAAAGAGACCGAGTCCGAATTCATGAAGGAAGAAATCAACAAATACATGAGCCTCAACCCGTGCGAGGAGTGCCGGGGCAAACGGCTCAAGCCCGAGGCGCTCTCGGTATTCGTCGGGGGGAAGAATATCATGGAGGTCTCGGCCTTCTCGATCGAAGAGGCCGCCCGTTTTTTTGACGCGCTGGGCTTGGGCGGAAAAGACGAAAAGATCGCGCATCAGATTCTCAAGGAGATCAAGGCGCGCGTCGGTTTCATGAAGAACGTGGGACTCGGATACCTCTCGCTTGACCGCATGAGCGGGACGCTCTCGGGCGGCGAGGCGCAGCGGATCAGGCTCGCCACCCAGATCGGCGCGGGGCTCATGGGCGTCCTCTACGTGCTCGACGAGCCGTCGATCGGACTGCACCAGCGCGACAACCAAAAACTCCTCGAGTCGCTCCTGGCGCTCCGGGACATCGGCAACACGCTGATCATCGTAGAGCACGACGCGTCGACGATGAAGCGCGCCGATTATCTCGTGGATCTGGGGCCGGGCGCCGGCAAGCACGGCGGCAGGATCGTGGCCGCGGGCACGCCCGCGGAGGTGATGAAGAACCCGGACTCGCTGACCGGCCGATACCTGAGCGGCGCCGTCCGGATCGAGGCGCCGACGAAGCGGCGTCCAATCCGCGGCAAGAAAAAGATCGTCGTGAAGAATGCCCGCGAGAACAACCTCAAGGGAATCGACGTGGGGATCCCGCTCGGGGTCTTCACCTGCGTGACCGGGGTCTCCGGCTCCGGCAAGAGCACGCTCGTCGATGAGATTCTTTATAAGGGCCTGTGCCGCCGGCTTTACCGGTCGCAGGTCTCTCCCGGCCGGCACGACGCGATACTCGGGACGGAACACATCGATAAAATCATCGAAATCGACCAGTCGCCGATAGGGCGCACGCCGCGTTCGAATCCCGCGACTTATACCGGCCTCTTCGGCCCGATCCGCGATCTTTTCTCAAGGCTGCCGGAGGCGCGGGTGCGGGGCTACCGGCCGGGACGTTTCAGCTTCAACGTCAAAGGCGGTCGCTGCGAGGCCTGCGAGGGCGACGGCGTGAAGACCATCGAGATGCATTTTTTGCCGGACGTGTATGTCACCTGCGAGGTCTGCAAGGGCAGGCGCTTCAACGAACAGACGCTCGAGGTGCGCTACAAGGGCAAATCCATCGCCGAGGCGCTCGGGATGAGCGTCGAAGAGGCGCTCGGGGTGTTTGCCAACGTGCCCGCCGTGAAGGCCAGGCTCCAGACCCTGCGAGACGTCGGGCTGGATTATATCGAGCTCGGCCAGCCGGCCACGACGCTCTCGGGCGGAGAGGCCCAGCGCGTGAAACTCTCGACCGAGCTCTCGAAACGGGCGACGGGGCGCACGTTTTATATTCTGGACGAGCCGACGACGGGCCTTCATTTCGCGGACATCGACCGGTTGCTCAAGGTGCTGCAGACGCTCGTTGATCAGGGCAACAGCGTGCTGGTGATCGAACATAACCTTGATGTGATCAAGGCGGCGGATTATATTATTGACCTCGGCCCCGAGGGCGGGGACAAGGGAGGGAGGCTTGTCGCGACGGGCTCTCCCGAGGAAGTCGCCGGGAATCCGGACTCCGCCACGGGGCAGTTTTTGAAAGAGGTCTTAAAATGAGCGCCATGGCGGCGGGACGCCCCCTGTTTTTTCTCACGGCCTTTCTCTTGTGCTGCGCGACGGCGTCCGCGGCGTCGGTGGACGAACAGGATTTTTCCCCGATCCGGCAGGCCTATCGGGACGGCCTTTTCGGCGATTCGGCGGAGCAGTCGCTGCGTTTTCTCGAAAAATACCCGTTGTCCAAACACCGTCACGAGGTGCGGCTCATTCTCGGGCAGTCGTACCTGAGTCTCCTGGAATACCCCAAGGCCGCGCGGACGTTTGAGGCGCTTTCGCAGGACGTCACTCAGGGGAGTTTTCACGAGCAGGCGGTTTACTGGCTGGCGGAAAGCTATTTCAAGGCGGGCGACACCGCCGGCGCGGTCAAGTTTTACTCCGAGATCATCACGAAATATCCCACGTCGCGTTTTTATGTCTACGCGCGGTATTCCAAGGCGTGGGCGCTCTTTGAGGGCGGGGACATCGAAGCCGCGATACAGGAATTCCGCGGCGTCGTCGAAGCGTTTTCCTCTCATCCCCTGGGGATAGAATCGCGCTTTAAAATCAACCAGTGTTATTATGAGCTCGGCCGGTATGAGACCGCCGCCGACGGCCTCGGAACTTTCATTCAGGAGTATCCGCTCAATCCCAATACCGCGTCCGCGCAGGCGCTGCTCGGTCAGTGTTACCTGAAGCTCGGCGAACCCGCCCCGGCGCTGGAGGCGTTCAAAAAGAGCGTGGATTTGGGGGGGAAGGCGGAATTCCGGGCGCTGGCCCTTCACGGCATCGGCTGGGCCTACTTCCGGCTGGGCCGCGCCGCCGAGGCGCTTGAGAGCTTCACGCCGCTCGAGGAGGAGATCGCGCATTCTCCGCTTGAGGATTCTTTTCTTTTCGGACGCGCGCGGTCTCAGGCCTTGCTTGGCCGGCACGGAGAGGCGCTGCAAACCTACGACGAGATTCTCCGGAAATTTCCGGAGACGGACCTGGCCGGCGACATCCATTTCTGGAAGGCGGAGTCTCTTTATGAGTTGGAAAAATACGACGAGGCGGCCGCGCTCTACGAAGACATGGCGCTGCGGTTTTCCTTCAGCGAGCTGGCGGACGACATTCATTACAATCTGGGCTGGGCCTATCTCCGGCTCAACCGGCCCGAAGAGGCGGTGCGGAATTTCCGGATCGCCGCCGAAAAGAGCGAGCACGAAGTCTTGAGGATCGGCGCGCTTTGCCGGATCGCCGACACGTATCTCGAACAGGGAAAACTCTCCGAGGCGCTCGAGGAATACGGCAGGGCGCTCGAGGACCATCCCAAGGGCATCTATTCGGACTATGCGCAGTACCAGTCCGCGGCCACGCTTCTCAAGCTCGGCCGGCCGGACGCGGCGATCTTGAGTTTTCAGAGTCTTCTGGTCAATTATCCGGCCAGCCACTTGCGGGACGAGGCCTTTTACGGCCTCGGGACGGCCTTGTTTCAGAAAGAGAATTATCTCGACGCGGCCAAGCAGTTCAAAAAACTCGTGCAGGTTTTTCCGGAGAGCGATCTGAAGGAAAAGGCCTATTTTCAGGCCGGCAATTGCCATTTCAATCTCGGGGAATTCGACAAGGCGCTTTCGATTTTTCAGGACCTGGAGTCCCGCGCCCCGGAGTCGGACTTGGCGCGGTTCTCCAAATACCAGAGAGGGTGGTGTTATTTCCGGATGGGGCGGGAGAGGGAGGCGATCCGGGAGTTCGAGGAGCTCATGAAGCGCTATCCCCGCAATGAAATCACCGCCGACGTCGAGCACGGACTCGGCGAGTATTATTTCAACCGAGGGCAGTACGCGAAAGCGAGGGAATATTTCGAGGACGTCGTGAAAAAATTTCCGGCGCATGCCATAGCCGACGACGCGAAGTTTTCGGCGGCCTCGGCCTATGAGCGCGAAGGGGACCTGTGGGCGTCCGTGAACGGTTTCAGGGAGCTGGCCGCGCAGTACCCGAAGAGCGAGTTTGCCGCGCGGGGGCTTCTGAGAGCGGCGGATTTTCTCGTGTCCCAGGGGAAGTCCGACGACGCGAGGGTGGAGCTTCTCAAGGCGATCAACGCCCCGGCGCCCGAGCCTTATCGGAATCTGGCCCAGAAAAAGCTCGCCGAGATCCTCAAGGCGCAGGGGCATCTGAGGGAGGCCGAGCTCTACTTCGGCGAGACGCTGAAAACGGCGCGGGGGGACGTCGCCTGCGAGGCCCGGTTTGAACTGGCCGAGGTGTACGAGCTGGAAGGCGAGACCGCAAAGGCCGCGCTTGAATTCTGGGAGCTTTCCAGGAATTTTCCGAAGAGCATGATTTACTTCGACCGCGCAAGGATTCGCGCGGCGAAGCTTTACGAAGACCTGAACCGGCCGGACGAGGCGCTCAAAATCTACGAGGAGATCGCGGATTCCACTTCCAACCGCGCGGACATGGCGCGGGAGAAGGCAAAGGCCATCAAGTATCTTTTGAAACGACACAAGGCGAAACAAAAATAACGGAGGTGGACCGATGTGGGAATTCATGCAAAAGGGCGGGCCGATCATGTGGCCGATATTCATCTGTTCGATTCTCGCGTTCGCGATCGTCATCGAGCGGATGATCCGGCTGCGCCGCGAGCAGATCGATACCAAGAGCTTCATGGAGCAGATCTCCAAATCGCTGAAGCGCAATAAAATCATGGAGGCGATCGACCTGTGCGAGCGCACGG
This sequence comes from Candidatus Omnitrophota bacterium, assembly GCA_016180585.1. Classification (GTDB taxonomy): domain Bacteria; phylum Omnitrophota; class Gorgyraeia; order 2-02-FULL-51-18; family 2-02-FULL-51-18; genus JACPAX01. Next base: position 4,844 of record JACPAX010000020.1, read on the forward strand.
CCGGCCCGATCGCGAACATCCTGAAGGCGGGGATCCTGAAGCACGACCGGCCGCGCCAGGAGGTCCGCGAGGCGGTCGAGGACGCGAGCGTCCACGAGGTGCCCCGGCTCGAGAGGAATCTGCCGGTGCTGGCCACCATCGCCCACGTGGCGCCGCTCCTGGGACTGCTCGGAACGGTCACCGGCATGGTCGCGGCGTTTCAGGTGATCGAGAGCAAGGCGTCGAGCGTGAACCCCGTGAATCCCGGGGACCTCGCGGGCGGGATCTGGGAGGCCCTCCTGACGACGGTCTTCGGCCTCTGCGTCGCGATCCCCACGTACGTCGCGTACAATTACCTGGTGAGCCGCGTGGACGGGTTTGTGCTCGACATGGAACGCAGCGCCACCGATCTTTTGAATCTCCTCGGCGAAAAGCGGGAAGAAAATGAAGTTTAGCCGGCTCAAGCGCAGGACGGAAATCAAAAAGGGGCAGCTCGATATCGCGCCGCTGGTCGACGTCGTCTTTTTGCTCCTGATCTTTTTCATGTTGACGTCAAACTTTGTCTTTCAGCCGGGGATCAAGGTGAGCCTGCCGAAGGCGCTGACGGGCGAGGTCTTGAGCAGCGAGAGCGTCATCGTCTCGGTCACGGGGCAGGACCTCCTTTTTTTGAACGAGAAGCCCGCCACGATCGGAGAGCTGACCGCCACTTTAAAGGAAGCGGCGGATGAGAATAAAACGCTCCTGCTCAAGGCCGACACCAACGCGTCGCTCGGCCGGGTTGTCGAGATCTGGGACCTGTGTCGCGAGATCGGCATCCCGCAGATCAACATCGCGACGAACCAGAGACCCGGCGAGGACTCCGGAGGCGCAGCCGGTTGAAGGATTATCAGAGTTGGCATTTCCGGGACAGGGCCTTCGCGATGGGAGTCGCGCTCTCGCTCGCGTGGCATTTTTTCTGGTTTTTTGCGATCACCATCACGGTGAGTCCCGAAAAAATGCGCCAACATCCGAGGCCGCGCATCGTCTCTCTCGGGCCGGTGCTGGACGATACGCTGCTCCGCACGCTCGTGGAGACCAGGCCCCAGCCCTCCGAGGCGTTTTACCGTCACATGACCGATTTCACGCCGGTCACCGGCGCGCCGCCGAAAACCGTCGGCCGCGCGGCTCCGGCCGATGTCATCAGCCTGCCCTATGAGAAAAAGCTTTCGGCCTTTCTCCGGAACGCCCTGAGCGGGGAAAAGGCGTCCCCGGTCGATGAGTTTCTTCCAAAAATAAAGACAGGCTATCCGGACGACGGCCCGTCCGAAAAGGAGTAGGATGTTTCGCCTCGACGTCTCAACGGCCGTTTTCTTTTATCTGACCTCGTCGCTTCTGGCGATCTTCGCGCTGTGGATATTTTTCGAGAAAAAAGCGGCGCTCCCGAAATTCGTCCGCGAAAAGGCGGACGTCTGGGAATGCTCGATCTGCGCCTATACGTACGTCGACTCCAGACACCACGAAATCTCGCAGTGTCCGCAGTGCAAAAGTTACAACAAAAAATCCCCCGAGGAGCGGCTGCTGTAGTTGTTATTGATTATCCCGCGTCGATGCTTTAGACTAATAAAAACGCATTAAACCATGTGTCATTGCGAGGAGCGTTAGCGACGAAGCAATCTATGCCGTCCAGACAGAGATTGCCGCGCTCCCTTCGCTCGCTCGCAATGACAAGGGGTACGTTACTTGTCGCGTTTGCCATAGGGTGTCCGTTGAAATGCGCAAGTTTTTTTGTCCATCGGAGGTAAAATTTATGATCACGGAGATAGGAATTGTCGCGGGGGATATCTGGCATTACCTGGACGAGCACAAGGCCTCTTGCCTGAAGGACATCATCCCGGGGATCGGCAGGGAAAGAAACGTCGTGTTGATGAGCCTGGGATGGCTGGCGCGTGAAGGGCATGTGATCATGGAGCAGGAAGGGGACGACTACAAGATCACCCTTCGTTTCTAAAATGCCCGCGGCGGTCATTCTCTGCGCCGCTCCGGACCGGCGCGCCGCGGAGCGGATTGCCCGACTTCTTGTGGAGCGGAAACTCGCCGGATGCGTTTCTTTCGCCGGGGGGGCGATCTCGCTTTACCGGTGGAAAGGCAGGATGGAGAGGGCGAAGGAGACACTCCTTTTCATCAAGACGACTGAAAAGAATTTCTCCAAAGTCAAGAAAGCCATCGAAGCCAATCATCCTTATGAAGTGCCCGAAATTCTCAGCCTGCCCGTCAAACGCGGGTCCGCGGCTTATTTAAAATGGCTCGCCGGCGCGTTGAAATAAAGACGGGAACCGCGGGTCTTTGCCTGGCGGTTTTGGGGACCCTGGTCCTCATGCTTGCGTCCGCGCGGGCCGGAGAGACCGACCCGCCGCGGTGGAGCGTCTCGCCGAAGGGGGACGCTGTCCCGGCGGCTGAAATCAAAAAGTGGCGGGCGGCCGGCGAAGATTTTTTAATTTTGGACGCCCGCGGGAAGTTCGCTTTTGACGCGGGGCATGTGGACGGCGCGGTCCTGGCGCTGTCTCCCGGGTATTACCGAGAAGCGGAGCTTTTTGTGAAGGGCGCGCTTGCCGTTCCCCCCGATCCGCACGCGGCGCTTGTGGAAGCGATGAAGGGCGTCCCGAGAAATAAAAAGATCATCGCTTACTGCAACGCCGGCTGCGCCGCCGCGACGGCGCTCCTTGTCGAGCTCAAGGGGCTCGGGTTCACGAACGTCCGGGAGATGGAAGGGGGATACCAGGCGTGGATGGCCGGGGGATCCTCTGAGGCGGTCCGCCACTAAAGCCTGCCTGCCGGTAGACAGGCGTCGGCGGACCAAAATTTGATGAATCAAATTTTGGGCCTGTAGCTCAGTTTCCGCCCGGCCTGGGCGGGACGGACCCGCCGATGCTTTGTGGCGGGGGTAGAGCGGTCGCCGCAGGCGACAGGTCGGCGGAAGGATGCGGTGTACGTGGATTATTATGTTTACGTTCTTAAAAGTATGAAGAACAATCGTTTTTATACCGGTTCGACCCAGAATTTAGAAAAAAGACTGATGGAACATCAAACCGGCCAGAGCAAAGCGACCCGCTATGTTCGGCCCTTTAAGCTTTTATTTTTTGAAACTTATCCTACCCGTTCAGAAGCTGTCCGTCGCGAGAAAGCGCTCAAGACGGGCAAGGGCAGGGAAGAGGTTCTCTTAAAAACTTCGGGCCTGTAGCTCAGTTGGTAGAGCGCCTCGTTCGCAACGAGGAGGCCAGCGGTTCGAGCCCGCTCAGGTCCAGAGTTTGTAGCTCAGTTTCCGCCCGGCCTGGGCGGGACGGACCCACCGATGCTTTGTGGCGGGGGTAGC